>NZ_DGMR01000010.1:37096-42187 GCF_002388495.1 Thalassospira sp. UBA4513 | reverse complement strand
GGACAACCTGTTGAAAGCTCACACCTAGAGGCGGTTACAAACCTGAACGCAATGCTCAGGCAACAGGGTCTTCAGCCTCTGCGTGCTGCGATTAATCTCGCAGCCAATGATATTGACAATATCGACTTCATTAACCGGTTGATCGAAGCTTGTAGAACACGTCAGCTTGGCCCGGAAACCGTCGGTTTTGAAATCACCGAAACCCAGCGTTTTACCAATGATGGTGAGGCAACAGCCTGTGTTCAAAAGCTGGCGCAACAGGGGTTTGAGATTTGGCTGGACGACTTCGGCACGGGATATTCGTCGCTCAATCACCTTGATATTTTGCCAGTGCGCGGCATCAAGATTGACAAGTCCTTCATCAGCGGGCTTTCGGCAGGCGGATATGCCAGTCAGGTTGCCGAAACTGCGGCAAGAATTGCGCAAACCCTTGGTATCGAAGCAGTTGCAGAGGGTATTGAAACCACCGACCAGCAAGAAATTTGCAAGGATCTTGGCATTCAGTTTGCGCAAGGTTTCCTCTACAGCCCCGGTCTTCCCCCGGAAAAGTTTGTCGACTGGGTGAAAAGCCACGATAACGACGGGCGGTCTGACAATGGTTGACGCGCAGCAAAATTCGCCATCTGTGACGGACCATACCTTGCCACTGGTGGAAGGCCGGAAATCCCGTTGGCATCAGGACGGTTATTTCTGGCGGGTCACCAGTATTCTTGCGGTTTGCGGGATGCTGGTCTTTTTCGGTTTGATGACATTCTGGCACACGCTTGAAGCAAGTCGTGAAGACGAACAGACCGTACGTCGGTTGGTCGTTGACGTCACCCATCGGGCGGCAGATCTGCAGCAATGGTATGAAACCGCCATCCAGACCGTGAACCTGTCGATCCTGCATCCGGCGGTACAGGAATTTGAAACCCAGCCTGAGGCAACCATCAGATATTTCAGATCCCTGGCCCGCGAAGTGGAACGTTTCAGCCAGCTTCGTATCGTTTTGCCGTCTGGCATGGAAGCCGTTCGGGTAGATGCGCGCGGTAATGAGGTGATTGTTACCCCGGAAGACGAACTACAGGATAAATCGGATCGATACTATATGGAGGCGGCCCGGTCATTGAGCCCGGGGCAGGTCTATGTCAGCAGGCTTGATCTGAATGTTGAAAATGGCGAGATCGAAGTACCCTGGCGTCCGACAACCCGCTTGGTCGCACCGATCAGCGGGATCGATGAAAGCGTTGTCGGCTATCTGATTGTTAATCTGGATATGGGCGCGCCATTGGTGCCGTATGAAACGGCACTTAACGGCGTGACACGAACCGAGCTTGTCAATCCGGATGGATACTGGCTGGCCGGGGCAGAGGACGGGCGAAACTGGGGGTTTATGTTGCAACATAATGCCTCGGTCGCGCAGGTGGACCCGCAACTTTGGCAACGGATCAAATCCGTGCAAGCGCAAGGTGGCTTTGAATATGCGGGCCGTATTTACGAGGTCGAAACTCTTCCGATTGAACGGATGCTGAGCAGCTTTACAAGTGGCAGCATGCGATCAGAATCCGCCAGGTACCATATTGTCGCAAGTTCGCCCGCCTATCAGGTCTGGGCGGGAAACAAGGCCTTGGAGGTGATCTTTGTATGCCTTGTTCTGGTACTGATCTGGGCGTTTTCAGGCGGGATCGGGTATCTTATGTTGCGGCGGCGACAAACCGCAGAACTGCAGGCGCTTTTGACCAAGGATTTGCTGGTTCAGGGGCGGATGGCATCCCTTGGCCGGATTGTGGCCGGGGTATCGCATGAAATGCGCACCCCGCTTGGCAATGCCCTTACGGTGACGACGACAATGGCCGATGATCTGCAGGATTTGCAGCAATCCCTGATCACGGCGGGGGATTTCGATGAAGAACGCACCGAGATGATCAATGCGCTTATTGATGGCAACCGGATTGTTCAAAAAAATATTGGCCGGACCAAAGAATTGCTGAAACATTTCAACCAGACAGCCACGGATCAAACTGTGCACATTCATCGCAGTTTCGATCTGAGCAAGGTCATTTCCGATCTGGTGGCGACATTGCGCAATCAGTTCAAAAAGACCGGCATTAAACTGACGGCAGTTCTGCCGCCCTCGGCACATCTCGACAGTTACAGCGACGCGATTGATCAGGTGATCCTCAGTCTGATCATGAATGCCCATCAACATGCGTTTGTCGGCCGCGAAAAAGGCGAAATCAGCATCCGGTTAAGCGAACGGGATGCTGACAATTTCCTTCTTGAAATTGCAGATAACGGCATTGGTATCGCGCCGGAAAATCACGACAAGATTTTCGAGCCGTTCTGGTCGGTTGACGGCACGACCGGGGGCAGCGGGCTTGGATTGGCGATCATTTTGAACGTGGTGCAAAACACCCTTGGCGGGAAGATCAAGATTTCATCTGTTCCAGGATCCGGGACCGTGTTTCAGATTGTCTTGCCCAAAACCGCCCCGATCCGCGACAGCGCCCAAGCAAGCCCGTTCTCGGTCAAGGATGAAGCGCCGATAAGCCCGGCCGGTTTGGAAATGACCCGATCGGGTTAATTAATCTGAACAGGAAGAAAGTGCCGCGTCTTTGTGATCAGCCCGGCGTTGTTTGGTTTTGGAAATAACGCGTTTTTTGGTGCCGTCGCTCATACTCATCCAGGAACCGATTTCATCGCCGGTGCGATAACAACCCATGCAGTAACCCGATCTTTGGTCAAGCAGACAGGTGCCGTTGCACGGGGATTTGACGGGCATGATGATGGGCCTGTAAACGCGAAAACAAAGATGTCAGACCCATAAAAAGCAGTTTCGCGCGCAGCAATCAAGGGGAGGATCTTGGGCTGCGCGCGAAACGAACGGGGGGATGGCCGGTTATGGCTTAAATCAAATCACTTAAAGGCGATTGAACCACTCGCGGACCTGACGGTCGGCCTCTTCGCGTTGAATGCCATAGGCTTCCTGAATCTTGCCGACCAGTTTGTCTTGCTGGCCATCAATGGCATCGACATCATCGTCGGTCAGGCGACCCCACTGTTTTTTGACGTCACCGGTAAGCTGTTTCCAACGTCCTTCGATTTGGTCCCAATTCATTATCGTCTCCTGTTTTGGTTGACGGTTTGCTCGACCAAGGGATGTTGTGCCCTTTGCTAGAATCAACGAAGCAGCAGCGGTGTTGTTCCAAATTGTTTTGCCAGATCGGTTTGAGCATTCGGATAGAGCAAGCGGCTACAGCAACGGGTGGCAGCATTGCCCGTGGTGTGCTTGCCATATCGCGCCCGGGGCGCTATAGCCCCCTACAGTTCTTTTTATGGAGTTGTTTTCGCACCGGCCTCACATCGGCTGTCTGGTGCGGCACGGAGGAAGATATGCGCGGCTATTTCGGGATTGGAATTGAAGGGGCAAGCAAGCCTTTGAATGTGGGCACCCTGTTTCGTTCTGCCCATGCCTTTGGCGCAAGTTTTGCGTTTACGGTAGATGCAGATTTCCGTGAGGAACGCTCCAACATCACCGATACATCGAAGTCGGGCGAACAGATGCCCTACTATCATTTCCCTGATCACGAAAACCTGTTCCTGCCGCAAGGCTGCCGCATGGTGGGGGTCGAACTGACACCCGATGCGATAGAACTGCCAAGCTTCAAGCATCCGTCGCAAGCGGCCTATATCCTGGGTCCGGAACGCGGAAACCTGTCTGATGAAATGCAGGAAAAATGCGATTTCATCATCAAGATCCCGATGAGTTTCTGTGTCAATGTGGCGATTGCCGCCAATATTGTGATGTATGACCGCGTGATCAATCTGGGCCGGTTTGCCCCGCGCCCGGTGCGTGCCGGTGCGCCGACCGAACCCAAGCCCGAAGCCCATTACGGCGGCTGGATTTCGCGCACGCGCGACAAACGCAAGGGTGACCCGGAAAAATTCCGTCAGGCCCCGCCGCCGGATTACTCCGTAATCGACGGTTCGCTTGATGATGACGACGCCTGATCACGGCATCAAACGACCCTGAGCAAAAAAGAAGCAACGGCCGCGAGGGAGGAGCACGGCCGTTGCTGTGTGTGATCTGCGGTTTGCGTTGCCTTGACAGGGGGGGGGGGCTTGGCACGCCACGCAGATCAGGGTGTTTGATGATGGTCAGGCGGCCTTGTGATCGGTCGCTGTATCTTCCTTGTTTGTCGTGTCGTCCTGTTCGGGTTCTTCGATCTCATCATCAGGGCGTTCGCCATGCGGGTTGCGCAGAAGGTTTGCAATCATGCGCATGCCGACTTCGCCCTGAAGGGTCAAAAGGCTTTCGGGGTGGAACTGCACGGCACTGATCGGCAGGCTTTTGTGGCGGATGCCCATGATCACCCCGTCGTCACTGCGCGCCGTGACCGTAAGGTCGGCTGGCATTTCAGCCGCCTTGGCAAACAGGGAATGGTAGCGTCCGACAACGATGTCTTCGGGCAGGCCATCAAACAGCGGATCGGTTGTATCGAGTTTCACCTTTGACGGTTTGCCATGCATCGGTGTGACAAGTTGTCCCAGTGACCCGCCAAAGAATTCGACAATCCCCTGCAAACCCAGACAAACCCCGAATACCGGCAAACCCGCGGCAAGCGCGCGTTCGATGCTGTCGCGCAGGTGATAGTCATCCGGCCGCCCGGGACCCGGTGACAGGAACACCAGATCAGGTTTGAAATCCTCAAACGCCTGATCGGGGAAGCCCGGACGAAGTGTGAGCGTTTCAGCACCCGTCGCGCGGATGTAACTGGCAAGGTTTTGCACAAAGCTGTCTTCGTGATCGATCAGAAGCACGCGTTTGCCAACGCCTGATACCGTCGGATCAAGGGTAACCTCATCCTTGGCATCGCGGGTGACGGCATCGATCATTGCTGATGCCTTCAACACGGTTTCGGCTTCTTCGGCGTCCGGTTCACTATCAAACAACAATGTCGCGCCCGCACGGACTTCGGCGACACCCTGTTTGAGCCGCACAGTACGCAGCGTCAGGCCGGTATTGAGATCACCATTGCACAGAACCGCCCCAATCGCCCCGCCATACCAGGCGCGTGCGCTGCGTTCGACGGCCTCGATATGTTTCATCGC
>NZ_DGMR01000010.1:0-36917 GCF_002388495.1 Thalassospira sp. UBA4513 | reverse complement strand
ACCGTGTGGATCAGGCGCGAATACATTTCGATCTGACGCCGGCCCAGAATGCGGATGCTGCCGGGTTTGCAGACGCGTGCCTTGTCGTTGCGATCAACATCGGTGCACATGGTGAGTTCCGACTCTTCCTTGGCAGAATTCAGCAATGTGCGGATATTTTCGGCATCCTCAATCGCATCACGGCCACGTGCGATGGTGCCGGAGATCGGGCAGGTTTCGATACGCTGTCCCTTGACCCGGACATACATTTCAGGCGATGCGCCGATCAGGTGTTCACCGTCGCCGAGATTGATCAGGAAGCCGTAAGGGGCGGGGTTGCGACGCTTGAGACGGCGGAAAATTTCCGATGGTTTGACATCACAGGCGGTGCGGAAAACGCGGCTGGGCACGACTTCAAACAATTCGCCACGGGCAAAGCGGTGCTTCGCATCCTCAACAATGGCGGCATATTCGCCCTGTTTCATATCGTTTTCGATGGCGGCGTTGTTGCCGCGTGATGGCGGATGGGGTTGTGAAATGCGCTCAAGGCCTGCAGTGCTGCGGCCATCGGGGGCGATGAATTCATAATCAAAGCGGGTGGCGACGCGTGAGGCATGGTCGACTGTGACCATCTGATCGGGCAGGAACAGATGGATGTCCTTATGGTCAGCCGGGCGGTCCTGGGCCAGATTGATCTGTTCGAAATGAAGCGCAATGTCATAGCCAAAGGCGCCATAAAGCCCAAGACGTTCATCGCCCTTGTGCCCGAACAGATCACGCAGTGCGCGCACGACCGAAAACAGGCTGGGTTGCTGACTGCGTTCTTCCTCGGGGAACCAGGCGGCAGGTTTTTTGACCACGCCATACAGCCCGTCTTCGCCGTTGGTCAGGCTTTCGACATGGGGATGGTTTTCAAGCGCGCTTGAAATGACATCAAGCAACACCCGCCCACGATCATTGAGTGCATGCACAGCAAAGCCGCGTTCGCGCCCGACAATTTCAAGCGGTGGCGCATCAAAGCCCATATCCCAACGTGAATAGCGCCCCGGAAACTCATAGCTTGAAGACAGCAACACGCCCTTGGTGGCATCAAGCGCATCAATCAGGCCTTCGGTTGCGTTTTCGTAGGGCATTTCGGTCATGCGGCGGATGACCGAAACACCGCCATCGGTGGTGTAGCGATATTCGCTGCTGTCAGTGGAAATGCCGGTCTGGCTTGTCGGGGTCGTCACGTTTTTTACTCCTGTGTGGGCCTTTCGCCGCAGGAGCCATGTGATCTTTAGACAAGGAAGAAGAGGTCTGAAAACACAAAGCCGCCTGCAAGAATGAGGCGGCCGGTATGTTTAGGGCACGAGTTTTGGCCGCCCGCTTAAGCGAGCCACCACCAACGATTTGCAATGCGGGTCGGGTTCATGCCGTGTGTTTTCATGGGTCAACCATGTGCCCAAAAAAACCGGGCGTCAAGACTTTTGCGGCGTGGGTGTTGTTTCGGTGTCGTGCAGTTCAAGGTGAAGCGGCTGATGGCAATGCGGACAGGTCAGGATTTCATCGCTTTCATTGCGATGGACATCGCGGATGTCCTCGATGATGGACTGGGCCTGTTCTTCGCTGATGCCGAGTTCTTCCTGATGGGAACGCAGTTTGTGGCGGACCCGTTCGGTCAAACGTTTGCCCAGCAACTGGCGGGTGGCCTGATGGCGATATTCGGCTTCGCGCCGACGCAATTCGGCGTTAAAGGCCGACGCCAGAATACCGGCCGGGACGGCAACAATCCCGATCCCGGTCAGCGAGATGATGCTGGCAAGGAATTTGCCAAACGGCGTAATCGGCACAACATCGCCATAGCCGACTGTGGCAAGCGTAATGACACTCCAATAAAGCGCATCAAGCAGGTTGGAAAATTGTTCAGGTTGGGCTTCGTGTTCGGCGAGGTAAATCGCTCCGGCACTGAAAACCAGCATGCAGGCAAGGGCGGCACTGGCGGCGCCAAAAATGCCCATCTGCTGGCGAAACACCAGCATCATCAGTTCCAGCCCGGTGGAATAGCGGGTGAATTTCAACAGGCGCAACAAGCGGACGATGCGGATAAAGCGCAAATCAATGCTGGTAAAGAACCACAGGAAGATCGGCAGGATCGCCAGAAGGTCAATCAGAGCCATCGGTGTTAGCATATAGCGCAGACGTGCAAATCGGCCGCTAAAGCGCGGATTGTCCGGGGCGGACCAGACACGCAAGCCATATTCGATGGCAAAGATCAGCGTGCAGACGATCTCGATTGTGGCAAACAGAATGAAATAGCGTTCGGCAAAGGCTTCGACCGAGTCAAAGATCACCGAGACGACATTGATGATGATCGCGCTGGCCAGAACCAGATGCACAAACAGCGAAAATCGCGACTCCCGGTCAACACCGTGCAGAAGTTTCTGGGTTCTTGATCGAAGGGTCGGTTTCATGTCGCGCGTACTCGGTCCGGGCAATGGAGTGCACTATTGCCCGGGCAGTTTTGCGCCCAATCATTTCAGAAATGGTTAAATCAGCTCTGATCGCAGCTGCTCGGAGGGATCAGTACCCTTTTGCCGCCTGGATGAAGGCCGAGATTTTGCGCGGGTCCTTAACCCCTTTGCTGCGTTCGACACCGGATGACACATCAACCCATGGGGCGCCTGTAATCTTCACGGCCTCCGCGACATTGCTGGGATCAAGTCCGCCAGCCAGCATCCAGTTGCTTTGGAAGTTCTGACCGGTCAAAAGCGTCCAGTCGAACGACACGGCATTGCCGCCGGGAAGGACGCTGTCCTTGGGCGGTTTGGCATCAAACAACAGAAAATCGGCAACGCCGTCATAGTTCTTCTTGGCGTTTTCGATATCGTTTGCGGTGCTGACAGAAATGGCCTTCATGACCTTGAGGCCAAAGCGTTCCTTGACCTCGGCCACGCGTTCCGGGCTTTCCTTGCCATGAAGCTGGATGACGTCGAGATTGCCCGCCTTGATCGCGTTCTCAAGCGCCTCGTCACCGGCTTCGACAAACAGGCCAACCTTATAGATGCTGTTGGGGACCCGTTCGGTGAGCGTCTTGGCGCCCTTAAGCGAGATATGGCGCGGGCTTGGCGGGAAGAAGACATATCCAAGGGCATCTGCCCCGGCACTCATGGCTGCAATCGCGGCATCTTCGCTGTTAATTCCACAGATTTTTACCATGCAGGTCATCGGGGCATCCTGTTCTTGTCGTCGCTCTAATCTTCTTGGCAAACGCTTGTCGCGTCAGATTGACTTAACAGAAATGACCACGATCCAACAGGATATTTGCGTTTTGTCGTGGCTTTCCACTGGCAGGATAATCATTGCTGCGCTATTTTCCCGGCCATGAGCAAGAACACAGACCCTGCCGCGGGCGAAACCGGCGAAAACACAACCCACTTTGGTTTTCGTGATGTTCCCGAAAGCCAGAAGGCATCCATGGTGCGCGAGGTCTTCGACACTGTTGCGTCGAAATATGACCTGATGAACGATCTGATGAGCGGTGGCGTGCATCGCTTGTGGAAAGACAGTTTCATCAACGAGCTCAAGCCGCGTCCGGGCATGAAGTTGCTCGACGTTGCCGGGGGCACCGGGGATATTGCGTTTCGCTTCCTGAAGAATGGCGGTGGCTCTGTCACGGTCTGTGACATCAACTACGAGATGCTCCATGTCGGGCGTGACCGCGCGGTTGATCACGGGATCCTGAAAAACATCAACTGGACGGTCGGTGATGCGCAGAAATTGCCGCTGCCCGACCAGTCGGTTGATGCCTATACCATCGCCTTTGGTATTCGCAATGTGACACGCATTGAAGAAGCACTTTCAGAGGCCTATCGCGTCCTGCGTCCGGGTGGAAAGTTCCAGTGTCTTGAATTTTCCAAGGTCGTCGTGCCTGGGTTCGATAAGCTGTATGATACCTATTCATTCAAGCTTTTGCCCGAAATCGGCCGGTTTATCGCGGGCAATCGCGAGGCCTATCAGTATCTGGCGGAAAGCATTCGCAAGTTCCCCGATCAGGAAACATTTGCATCCATGATCCGGGCGGCTGGCTTTGAGCGGGTAAAATACCGCAACCTGTCTGGCGGGATTGCGGCCATTCATTCCGGTTGGCGGATATAAGGGCGTTTGACGCATGATCCGTTTTATTCGTAACAGCTTTCGCCTGCTTGCCATGGCGCGCACTTTGGCGCGCTATGATGCGCTGTTTCCACTCGCCCTTGTGCCGGGCGGAAAACTTGTCGCGTTTCTGGCCCGCCTGACCGCACCGTTTTCGCGCCGGTCTGATTTGCCACCGGGCAAACGACTGGCCCGTGCGCTTGAGGAATTGGGCCCGGCCTTTATCAAGCTTGGCCAGACCCTGGCGACCCGATCCGATCTGATTGGCGATGATGTGGCCGCCGACCTGTCGTCGCTTCAGGATCGCCTGCCGCCGTTTTCGGCCAAGGTTGCCAAACGCATCATCACCGAACAGCTGGCCGAGCCGTTTGACGTGCTGTTTGCCGAATTTGATGAAACGCCGGTTGCCGCAGCATCGATCGCGCAGGTGCATTTCGCCACCACGACCGACGGGCGCGAAGTGGCGGTCAAGGTCCTGCGCCCGGACATCCGGTATCGCTTTGCGCGCGACATGGACCTGTTTTACTGGATTGCGGAACTTGTCGAACTGACCCAGCCGCGCCTGCGTCGTCTTAAACCGATTGAAACGGTCAAGGCGCTTGAAGACAGTGTTCATCTTGAGATGGATCTGCGTTTCGAGGCGGCAGCAGCATCGGAATTCCGCCAAAATTTCGAAGACGATCCGACCTATTACATCCCGCAGATCGATTGGGAACGTACGGCTGAACACGTGATGACCATGGAACGGGTCAAGGGTGTACGCATTGATAATGTCGAAGCCCTTGATCGCATGGGCATTGACCGGTCTGACTTGCTGGCCAAGGCGGCCGGGGCATTTTTCCAACAGGTCTTCCGCGACGGGTTTTTCCATGCCGACATGCATCCGGGCAACCTGTTTGTCGATGAAAACGGCCGGGTCAGCCTGGTTGATTTCGGCATCATGGGCCGGGTGGACAAACAGACGCGCCTGTATCTGGCCGAGATGTTGCTGGGCTTTTTGACGCGTGATTATCACCGCGTGGCCGAGGTCCATTTCGAAGCCGGGTATGTTCCACGCAACCAGTCGCTTGAAAACTTCCAGCAGGCCTGCCGGTCGATTGGCGAGCCGATCCTGGGCAAGGAACTGGCCGATATTTCCGTCGGGCGGTTGTTGGGGCAGTTGTTCCAGATTACCGAACAGTTCGGCATGGAAACGCAGCCACAGCTTTTGATGCTGCAAAAAACCATGATCGTTGCCGAGGGGCTTTCACGCATTCTCAGCCCGAATGAGAATATGTGGGAACTGTCGCGTCCGCTGATCGAAGACTGGATGCGTGAAAACCTTGGTCCGGAAGCCAAGATCAAGGAAGCCACCCTTCAGGCGGGCACCATGTTGCGCCGATTGCCGCGCGTGATCGAAGCCGCAGAACAGGCATCCGCCGTCTTTACTGATCAAGGATTGCGCCTGCATCCCGACACGGTTGCCGCCATGCGTGGCAAGCCAAATAACGGGCAAAGCAAACCTAGCGGATTTTCGCGCCAATCCCTTGTGATGTGGGTGGCGATTGCGGCACTGGCTGTTGCGGTTTACCTGAAATAACCTAATCACCGTATGGGACGACACCTTGTGGGACGACCATGATGGCAGATGGCGATAAAACCATTGAAATCAGTCTGGATCGGTCACGGATCGATCTTGAATATTGCTATGATTTTATCGCCGCGTCCTATTGGGCCGCCGGGCGGACGCGCGGTGAGTTTGATCGATCGGTCGAGATGTCATTTCCTGTCGGCGCTTATTGCGATGGCCGTCAGGTGGGTTTTGCGCGCGTGGTCAGTGATCAGATCGCCATTGCCTATGTTGCCGATGTGTTTGTCGATCCGGATTATCGCCGCATGGGCATTGCCGCCAAAATGATTGATGCGTTGCATACCCATCCTGAACTAAGGCGTGTGAAGCGCTGGCTTCTGGCGACAGCGGACATGCAACCGCTTTATCGTTTACATGGTTATGCCGATCTCGACGACATGATGATGATGCGCCTTGATGAGGACGCACGGAACCGCGATCCATTACGCTAGGACCACATCTAAAAACAAAAACGCCGCCACGGAAAACCGGGCGGCGTTTTTTGGTTTTAAGCTAGGGTCAGGACCCATTAATTTGGTTTAAATGGTTCACCGGATTTGTGCGGATACGCGGAGTAAAGCCGCAGGAAGATAAATATCTTTCAAGGTTTTACGACAAAGTTGCCCGTGCAAATCCGGTTAATCCGAAGGACAGACGTTATATTTGCAAACTCCTGCGTCAAACCCCTTGGCCGGGATACCAGCCCGCCTTGCGGGCTTTTCCTTGGATTTCACAAATATAACGTCTGCCATTCAAATCAAATTAATGGGACCTGACCCTAGATGACGCTTAGCTTGCGCGCACTTCATTAAGGAAGTTGCCAACCTCACCGCGCAGCGTGCCTGACTGGCTGTTAAGCTTGTCAGACGCGCCCAATACCTGATGGGCGGCTTCGCCGGTCTGGCGGGCGGCCTCCTGCATTTCGCGGATGTGGTTGGACACTTCCTGCGTGCTTTGAACCGCCTGCTGAACCGAGGTCGAGATTTCCGTGGTTGCCTGACCCTGTTCTTCGACCGCAGCCGCCACTTCGGATGCGATATCGTTCAGGTTGGCAATGATGCCGGTGATCCCGTCAATCGCGCCAACCGCCTGCTGGGTCGAGCCCTGAATACCGGAAATCTGTTCAGAGATATCTTCGGTCGCACGCGCGGTCTGGTTGGCGAGGTTTTTGACCTCGTTGGCGACGACGGCAAAGCCCTTGCCGGCATCACCGGCACGGGCGGCCTCGATCGTTGCGTTAAGTGCCAGCAAGTTGGTCTGTTCGGCAATTGCCTGAATGATCTGGACAACCTCGCCTACTTTCTGGGCCGAGACATCAAGACCCTGAACCATTTCGTTGACCCGGTTTGCCTCGGTCGTGGCATTGGCGGTGATGTTTGATGTTTCATTCACACGTGCGCTGATGTCGCGGATCGAAACAGCAAGCTGTTCGGCCGCACTGGCGACGGTTTCAACACTGTGGTTGGCCTGCTCGACAGCGGCAACCACGGCCTGTGATCCGGCTTCGTTTTGTTGCACGGCGGCCACCATCGTCTGGGCGACTTCCTGCATCTCACCAGATGCGCCAGACACGCCATCGACCACACCCATGACGGTTTGTTCAAACCGACCGGCAAGGGCCGCCATGGCTTCGCGACGTTTGGTCTCGGCGCGTTCGCGTTCCTGTTCGCGTTCGCGATCAAGCTGGGCGACGCGCTTGGCGTTTTCCTTAAAGATTTCGACCGATGAGGCCATTTCGCCGATTTCGTCATTGCGCTTAAGGCCCGGGATATCGACATCCAGTTCGCCATCGACAAGTGACCGCATCGCGCCATTGATCTTTACCATCGGGGTCAGGATCTGATGGCGCAGGACAAACCATGTGACGCCAAGCAAAACCACCAGAATGGCCGCAGCCAGCGCGACCTGAATGATAACGGCCTGCTGGACTTCGGCGTTGACGCGATCAAGTGACCAGGCGGTGACCAGCATGCCCCGATACTGATCTTCGTCGCGGCGCTTGGAGTATTTGGTGATCGGGGCACCGACGATCACGGCATCTTCGGAAATGAAGCTGATGACTTCCTTGTTTTCAAGCTGCCCGAGATATGGCTCGATCAGGGCAGCCAGATCATGCTTTTTGAGTGTTTCCGATTGATAGGTGCCGATGGCATCACCATCAGGATTTGCCGCGATCAGGCTTGCCAGCTGCGAGCCTTCCTTGTCGGTGATCTTTCGGAATTCCTTTTCGACCGATGCGCCGTCCATGGCAATGAAGCCCGGCTGAACCGCAGTTGACAGCATTTCGGTTTTTTCGACCGACTCATTGTACATGATTTCGATCATGGCATTGCGTTGCGAGACGGTCTGGATGGTCATCATCGCGGCGAAGCCAACGACGAGAAGTCCCACAATCACAAAAATCACTTTACGTCCGACGGAGGCACCGGATCTCTTAGGTTCGGCCATTTACGGTCTCCCAATCCTTCAAAGGCAGAATTAACCCAATCCCTAGATCTGATGTCGATGATCGGCCTGAAGCTCCGATCATGTTACCGACAGTCAGGTTGTGACGAATTGTTGTCCTGTGTGATGTTCACAGTGACCAATTCGTGCGTTTATTTTTCCGTAATGAGGCACAAAGACGTGACGACTACATTCTGGTTTGTTGTTATGCCGCTGAGGCTACCCCATCTGGTAAAATTACTGAAACAAGAAACGATGGGCGTGGTGAATATTCCATTTCCATAAAACCAAATGAATAAATCCACTTATTGGTAAGGCTTTTTTGGTAAATTATGCTTTGTGCAGGAAAGGCCACATGCCGCCGAATCGGGCGGACAGCGCCGTGGTCAGTCTGTTAGAGATGCCTTTAATGGGGGCGATGGCTTTTGCCAGATAAGGGCAAGGGCACCGGGGGGAACAGGAATGGCGAAAGCGGCGACAACGCGCAAAAAACGACCGGCAAAGAAAGCATCAAAGCCGTCTGCGGATAATATGGCAGCCAAACAGGATGATCCGGTGATTTCGGCCAAGGATGCCGCCCCAAAAACCCAGGACGTTGCCGGCAGCGATCAAAGCATGCCGTCGGCCAAAAATGGTGATGCCGCGGTTCAGCGCCGCCAAGTGATCAGTGACCTGTTTCAGCGCGGTCTTGCTGCCCATCAGGCCGGCCAGATTGATGATGCCATCCGCCTTTACAGCACGGCCCTTCGCCAGAACCCCAATCAACCGGATGTGTGGAACAACCTTGGCGTGGCGCTTCGTCGCAGCAAGAAGTTCGAGGCCGCCCTGATTGCCTATCGACGGGCGGCAGACTTGCGCCCCGGCAATGCCGGCTTGTGGTCGAATATGGGCAATTGCCTGCGCGAAATGATGCGCTTTGACGAGGCGCTTGTTGCGCACAAGAAGGCGCTTGAACTTGATGACAGTGTCAAGTCGCACACGTTTAATACCGGCCTTGTGTACCGTGATATGAACCGCTTTGAAGAGGCGCTTGAGTATTTCGACCGTGCGCTTGCGATTGACCCGGATTATGTCGATGCCAACTGGGACAAGTCACTGGCCCATCTTGCGCTTGGCAACTATGCCGAAGGCTGGGCGGGGTACGAGACGCGCCGCAAACTTGCCGATAATCCGATCCGGCCGCTTGAAACAGCCCCCGAATGGGATGGCAAAGCTGATCTTCGCGGCAAACGCATTTTACTGCGCGCCGAGCAGGGCTTTGGCGACATGATCCAGTTTGCGCGTTTTGTGCCGCTGGTGGCCCAAAAGGCCGCACATGTGATCCTTGAATGCCGCAAGGAACTGATCCCGATCATGAAGACTGTGTCGGGTGTGGGCACCGTTGTGGAAAAGGGCCGGCCGCTTCCGGAATTTGATGTGCATGTGCCGCTTTTAAGCCTGCCGCATGTGATGGGGATCGGATCCAAAGAGCTTCAGAAAATCTCGACCGATAGCTACATCTCCCCGCCGCAGGGCAAACGCGCACGATTGGCACCGCCGCCGGGCACGGTGCTTAAGGTTGGTCTGATCTGGGCGGGCAAGCTTAACCCGCGCGATCGATCCTGCCCGCTTGAGACCTTGCTGCCGATCTTGTCGGCCAAGGGGGCGGCATTTTACAGCTTCCAGATTGATGATCGCCGCGCCGATATCGACAAGCTTGGCCTGCATGCCTTTGTCACCGACCTTGGCGATCATATTCATGATTTTGGCGACAGTGCCGCATTGATGCAGGCGATGGATCTGGTGATCACGATTGACAGCTCACCCGCCCATCTGGCAGGCGCGCTTGGTGTGCCGGTCTGGATGTTGCAGCTTTATACGACCGACTGGCGCTGGATGGTGCATCGGGCCGATAGCCCGTGGTATCCGACCTTGCGGATCTATCGACAGGACAAACCCGGCGACTGGTCATCGGCGATCCAGAAACTCGGCAGTGATTTTTCAACCCTGCTGCAAGCGCGGATGAACGCGCAGTAACAACGCTGCCAGCGAATACTTGCCTTCGGGCCCAACAGGGCGTAGTTAAGCGGCTTAATTTTGTGGAATGCGGGTCTGGATGGTGATGCCTTTGGTCAATCTCCGGGCACATTCATTTGGCGAACCGATCTGGCGCAGGAGAATTCTTGTGAGCGAAGCTGCTTATAACAAAGGTTTCCCGGTTTCCTGGGAACAGATGCATCGCGATGCCCGTGCACTTGCATGGCGACTGTTGGAAAAAGGCCCGTTCAAGGGAATCGTGGCAATCACCCGTGGCGGTCTTGTGCCGGCGGCAATCATTGCCCGCGAACTTGATATTCGACTGATTGATACGGTGTGCGTACGCAGCTACTCTGACAAGACGCGTGGCGATCTGGAATGGCTTAAAGACATCAAGGGTGACGGTACCGATATGCTGATCATTGATGATCTGGTCGATACCGGCAAAACCGCCAAGGCTGTGCGCGAAAAACTGCCGCATGCGCATTTCGCAACCGTTTACGCCAAGCCGCTTGGCCGTGAAATCGTTGACAGCTTTGTGACCGAAGTCTCCCAGGACACCTGGATTTACTTCCCCTGGGACATGGAATTGTCGGTTAACGCCCCGATCTCTGAACGCGTTCGTTAATCGACCTGGGGAAACTGTCCGTATCCCTTGTAAGGCCGATTGCCAGACAAGGAGATTTCAGGATGACCCAATATTTACGCCCGGACTTCCGTCGCCAGTTGCACACCGCACGCCGATGGGCCGGGCGTTTGTGTTTGGGGGCCGTTTCTGCCGCGGCTGTGACCGCACTAAGTTTCTCCGCACAGGCCCAGCAGGTTTCCGAACGGGTGGCACGCGTTCAATCGATGCTAACGGCTGAAAGCGGATATCGACTTTCGGTGTTTGCCGAGGTGAGCAACGCCCGGACGATTGCGGTTGCCCCGGAACTTAACGGCGCTTTTGTCGGGACGCGTGGACCGAACCTTTATTTCGTGCGCGACCAGGATGGCGATGGCGTTGCCGAGGACGTCAATCTGATTGCCGATGACTTCAAGCTGGCCAACGGAATTGCCTATAAACCCGGGACCCTGTTTGTCGCCGATCAACACCGCATCGTGTCCTATGATCTTGCCAATTTTGATGGTGAAAGCCTCGGTCGCCCGCGGATCCTGTTTACCAATCTGCCTGATGAACGCCATCATGGTTGGCGCTATGCCGCCTTGTCACCTGATGGCGACCGCCTGTTTGTTGCGGTCGGGGCACCGTGCAATATTTGCAAGGTAAGCGGCCTTGAAGGGACGATCATTTCCATCCCGGTTAATGGTGGTGCACCGGACATTTATGCCAGCGGCATTCGCAATTCTGTCGGTCTGACCTTCCATCCGGAAACGGACGAGCTTTGGTTTACCGATAATGGCGGCGATATGCTGGGCGACAATATCCCGCGTGAGGAACTTAATCGCGCCAGCCAGTCTGGCCAGTTCTATGGCTATCCCTGGTATGCGGGGAATGACACCAGAAGCCCGCAATTTTCCGATGAAACGGTGCCAGAGGAAGTCACTTTCCCGGAATTTACCTTTAATGCGCATAATGCGCCACTCGGCTTCACCTTCGATGGCAGCGATGCGCTGGTGGCGCTGCATGGATCCTGGAACCGAACGATACCTGATGGGTACGAGGTGGTCCGTGTCGAATTCATCAACGGCAAACCGGTGACAGAAAACCCGTTCCTTGTTGGTTTCCTGCGCAGCAATGGCGAAGTGATCGGACGCCCGGTCGACGTGAAACACTATGTCGACGGGTCGATCCTGATTTCCGATGACCATGCCAGTGCGATCTGGCGCATGGTGCCGGAAGGCTAAAGTTTTCCGGTATTTGGTCTGGCAATTAATTGGATGGATCTGGATGGGACCGGCTTGCGTTGATCGGAAAAGCGGGCTATAAATCGCGCGCTTCGCGGGTGTAGTTCAATGGTAGAACGGCAGCTTCCCAAGCTGCATACGAGGGTTCGATTCCCTTCACCCGCTCCAAGCCTTTTCCCACAGACATCATCACATCCGGTCCGGCGGACAGGCGCCCGTATTTTGGCATGCGCCATTGCATGCCGTGGCATCGCCACCGGCATCTTCATTATGGCCCTTGTCGCCACCCGGACAGCAGGCAACCAACCGATCACGCAGACGGTTTCGGGCGCGTTGGACGCGTGACTTCACTGTAGGGAGGGCGATGGCATTGCGGATGGCGAAGTCGGTTTGTCGTGTGCCGTTGATATCGATTTCTTCAAGAATGGCTTGGTCGGTTTCGCTCAATCGACCAATGAAGCCCATCACGCAGTCATGCAAACCGGGTTTGTCGTGCGGCTCGTCATGGTTCAACAGGGTCGGGTCGGTATTAAGGGTCTGAAGTGCGGTATGTTCGCGCCCCTGTCGTCGATAGAAGTCTGCCACTTTGCTGCGTGCGACGGCATAAATCCAAGCAGATGGATTGGATGCCAACCGAAGATCCGATTTTTTGCGGATGATCGTTTCAAGGATGTCGGCAACGACATCGCCGACCGCGTCCTGGGGCAGGCGGTGATAAACGAAACTGCGCAGGCCTTTTTGCAAGGCCTGCCAGTCTGAGTTTGTATGATGTGTCGATGCAAACTTCATGGTTCTTTACGCGCAGCACACCTGATCGGGTTGCATTTCCTTGCCCGGTTGTTGGCCACAACAACCAGCCCCGGACGATTGTTGATCGCCAGACTGGTCATGTGGCGCATCGTCAAGAATACGATACCACTCCCAGTCAAGTTCGTCTGGTCCTGTTGCCCAGAACTTGGTCTGCTTTGCGTGACAACATCCGGTTTCAGCAACGTCGCTGGTGACAAGATCACTTTGATGCAGACGGGCTGAGGCGGTTTCAAACGCCTGTTCGCTGAGACATTCGACACCGATATGGTTCAGGTTTTCGGTTGCTGCCGGGTATTCGAACAAAACCAGCTTAAGCGGCGGGTTTTGAATTTCGAAATTGGCATATCCCGGCCGTTGTTTGTGCACCGGGCTTGCGAACATTTCGCTGTAAAACGCGATGGCACGGTCAAGGTTTTTCACATTCAAGGCAAGTTGCAGGCGCATCTTATTCTCCTGTTTGATCGAAGCGATAAACAGGAAGACGCGCGAAGACGCCAAAAGATGCACCTGCCACCAAAAAGGGGCCGGTTACGGTGATGGCGGCAGATAATTCAGGTTCATGTCACGCGCCTCTTCGTCGCTGCAGATTTTGGTATCTGAGGCAAAATCGGCAAAGCGCGGATCAAGGGTGCTGAGGTAATTGCCCTTGCCGTCAGCAATAAACAGGCAGCGTCCGGTTTCACCGTCAAGCCGTTTGCCCGCCCGCCAGTCAGACGGGGCAATCATATCGCCACCATGGATGCCGATGCCGGCATTGTCGGCATCGCGCGACAGCCGGTCATAGCGATGTGAATAGCCCGCAATCGGCAGCGCTTCACCGTCGCTGATCATTGCCGCCGCCACGTCACGTTCGCCGATGCCGCATTCGACGATGGGGAAATCACCGGCCTTGCCCGCGCGTTCCTGATCACCGGGCCAGCAATGGACATCAAACGGCGCCATGGCGAAATATTTGCGCAGTTGCATGGCCGAAGACATGCCGCAATCCCAGAAACTGCCGTTATGCAGGCATTGCTGACCGAGTTCCGGGGCATCCATGCCCGCGATATCAAGCACCTGACCGGCAATCATGATGGTATCGCCGTCAATGACCTGAACATCGCGGCCCCTGGCTTCCAGCCCGGCCGGATCGGCAAGTTGGGGCGCGGCACGGACCGGTGCGCTGTGCCAGTGAAGGCCAATGGCAATCAAGGCCGGAATGGCAAGAAGGACGATCAGGCGGATAACGCGTTTCACACTGGCCTCAAAGATCTGCGGGGTGAGTATTTGTCAAGAATGACACAACGGTCATGGCAAAAGAACAAGCAAAAAGAACGGCAAAATGATGACGCCCATCTCGGGTGGGTGGCGGGCAGCGGGAATTGCCATCAATGGTGTCATGCACAATAACCGGATGCATCAATTGTCAATTGGCGCTACAAGCGGGTTTGTCTTTTGCTGTCAGGGAAGCTTGCTTGTTCCGTCTGCAACCCATCTTTTTTGTTGTCGGGGTCATGGTCATTATCATCGGTATATCGATGATGGTGCCTGCTGCTGTTGATCTTGCATATGGCAACCCGGACTGGAAAATTTTCGCCCAGGCCTCGATCACGACCATCGGGCTTGGCGGTATGGCGTGTCTTGCCTGCCGGTCGGATATCGGCCCGCGTGTGACAGCACGTCAGGGCTATGTCCTGACGGTGGTGTCATGGATTGCGATTAGCCTGACCGGGTCCTTGCCGCTTTGGTATTCATCGCTTGAAATCAGTTTCTGTGATGCGGTGTTTGAAACCGTATCGGGCCTGACGACGACCGGATCAACCATCCTGTCGGGATTGGACGAACTGCCGCCAGGATTGTTGATCTGGCGATCGATCATGCAATGGCTGGGTGGGATCGGGATCATCGTGACTGCCCTTGCCCTTCTGCCAATGATGCGGGTTGGCGGCATGCAGCTTTTCCAGATGGAAAGTTCGGATCGATCCGAAAAACTTAGCGGTCGCATGCGTGACATGTGCCTGCAGATCGTGATGATCTATTCGGTTCTGACCCTGGTGTGCATTGTGTTGTATCGCATCTTTGGCATGGGATGGTTTGATGCGATCAATTACGGCATGACGACGCTGTCGACTGGCGGCTATGCCACGTCGGACCTTTCATTTGCCAAGTTTGACACCAGCCTGTCGCTGCACTGGATTGCCATCCTGTTCATGTTCTTTGGTGGGTTGCCGTTTACCGCCTATGCGGTCTTTCTGCGCAAACGCGCGATCAAGGCCGTGATCGGCAATCAGCAAATCAAATTGTTCTGCCTGATCATTGCAGGTTTTACATTTTTGCTGACGCTGCGGCTGTTGCAGATTTCAGATGACGGCTTCTTCCGGTCGCTGACGATGGCGGCGTTCAACCTTGTGTCGGTGATTACGACCACGGGCTATGCATCGGGGGATTACCTGTTGTGGGGCCCGGCCGCGGTCATGCTGTTTTTCTTTGCGACGTTTATCGGCGGTTGTTCGGGATCAACATCGGGCGGGTTCAAGATGTTTCGCCTGTATGTCGTGTTTACCGGGCTTCGTGCCCATTTCATGCGCCTGCGCAGTCCGTCTGCCGTGGTGGTCAGCCGCATTGATCGCCATGAAATCACATCTGACATCTATAACGCGGTTACGGTCTATGTATTTCTTCTGACCATCAGCTATATCGCTGTGACGATTGCCCTTGGTTTGACGGGGCTTGATCTGATTACGTCAATGAGTGCGGCGGCAACAGCACTTGCCAATGTCGGGCCGGGGCTTGGCAATATCATCGGACCGGCGGGCAATTTCCAGTCCTTGCCGGATTCCGCAAAGTGGATTTTGGATGTTGCGATGGTTCTGGGCCGGCTTGAGTTCGAGACGCTTCTTGTACTGCTGATGCCGTCCTTCTGGCGCGACTGATCCCTGAGTTTCATTTTGTCGATTGTTGCTGTCGGTCTGTGATGGTTGCCACAGACCGAAGGTTTACTTTGCGTCATTTTCGCGCCGTGTATAAGTTTGTAGCGTCAATAACAAACACACAAACAGTGGACACGGACATGAAACTGCAGAAAACGATCACGACCAAAATCGCCGGGGCCCTTGCGGTCCTTTTCCTGGCTGGTGCTGTTTCCGCATGCTCGCCCGAGGTGGGCAGCGAGGAATGGTGTAATGACCTTAAGGAAAAGCCGAAAGGCGACTGGACGGCAAACGAGGCGACCGATTTCGCCAAACATTGCCTGATGTGATCAGTGCATTCGCCTGATCGGACAATAAAACGATCAGCCGATTCTCTTTCATAGTCTGGATATGTCGTCTTTATGGCGGCTAAATCCGCCCTTTGACGTCTGCTTGGCGGTGGTACTGTTGAAGGGCGGATTTTTTATGTCCGCCCGTTTAAAATCGCCATGGAACAATCTGTTGTCCGGTGCGTTTTTACCCAATCAGAACCGCGCATGAATGCAATGCAGCAAGGTACATTTGCGTTACCTTGATTAATCCTTATAATGCGCGGCCCGCGAATGATCGCGGCAGTCGAATATGACAACAAATTTATTGCGAGGTTAGACAACTATTATGAGTGCCGAAAATCTCCATGTCGGTGTCATTGGCGCAACCGGTGCGGTTGGCGTCGAGCTGATCAATGTAATGTTTGATCGCAAGTTCCCTGTGGGTGAACTCACCCTGTTCGCGTCAGAGCGTTCAGCGGGCAAGACCGTGGAGACTAAATTCGGCACTAAGACCGTCGCGCTGTTTTCTGTTGAAGAAGCCAAGCAGTGCGACATTGTCTTCCTTGCTGTTTCCGGTGATTTCGCCAAGGAATATGCGCCCAAGATTGCCGAAGGCGCACTGGTGATTGATAACTCCTCGGCGTTCCGTCTCAATGACGATGTTCCGCTGATCGTGCCGGAAATCAATGGTCACCTTGCCAAAACGGCGAAACTGATCGCGAACCCGAACTGCACCACGGCGATTGCCGCAGTCGCCCTGTGGCCGCTGCATCAGGCCTTTGGCCTGAAAAAGGTGATCGTGTCGACCTATCAGGCTGCATCGGGTGCCGGTCAGCCGGGCATGAACGAACTGCGCGAAGGTCTGGCGGCCGGTCTTGCTGGCGAGCCGGTCCCGGCAGAGGTGTTTTCATCGCCGCTGGCCTTTAACGTGATCCCGCATATCGATACTTTCCAGGACAACGGTTACACCCGTGAAGAAATGAAAGTAACCTGGGAAACGCGTAAAATCTTTGGCGCGCCGGATCTGCCGGTATCGTGCACTGCGGTTCGTATTCCGACCGAACGCACCCATTCCGAGGCCATCGTGGTTGAAACCGAAAAGGTTGTCACCCCGGAGGCAGCCCGTGAAGTGCTGGCCAAGGCCAAGGGTGTCAAACTTGTCGATGATCCGGCAAACAACAAATATCCGATGCCGCTGACCGCGACCGAACAGTATGACGTCGAAGTTGGCCGCATTCGTACCAACCTGATCTTTGGTGATCATGGTCTGGAACTGTTTGTTGCCGGTGACCAGTTGCTTAAAGGTGCTGCGCTTAACGCAGTTCAGATCGCCGAGGCATCTATCGCCGACTGATCGCGCATCAAAGCGGACTAAATAAAAAAACACCCCCGGCAGATTGTTCTGCCGGGGGTGTTTTGTATCTGGTCGCGGCCTGAGGGATCAGGACAGGGAGATATGATCGCGACCGGATGCCTTGGCGGTGTAAAGCGCGTTATCAACACGGGCCATCAAGGTATCAAGGTCCTCGCCATCGCGATATTCGGTGATCCCGGCACTGATGGTGACCGGAATATGATCACGCCCGAAACGGACCGGTGCATTGCGGACAGAGTCGGCAAGTTCGCGGGCCTTTGTCATGGCTTCCTTGCGATCTTTTCCGGGGAACAGAATGACGAATTCATCCCCGCCCCAGCGACAGATCACGTCGGAGTCCTGCACATTCTGGCGGACCATGGTCAGAACTTCGCGAAGTGCCGCGTCCCCGCCCGGATGGCCATAGCCATCGTTGATTGCCTTGAAGCCATCAACATCAAAACACATCACCGACAGGGGCGCCTTTTGGCGTTTTGAGGTCTGAACCGCCTGATCAAAGATCATGTCAAAGATCTGACGGTTAAACGTGCCGGTCAGTTTGTCACGCGATGCCAGTTCTTCGAGGCGCTTTTGGTAATTGCGCACGGTCAGGAAGGCGATCAGCCCGACCACGATCGTGATCAGCAACGAAATCGCGATATTGATGAACAGGGTGTTCTGAAGACGTGCGTCTGATGAATAGTCACTTTGTTCAACAATCAGAAGCCAGCCGAATTCAGGCACCAGACGGCTGTTGACGAAATAGGTGTGTCCGCCATGTTCGTAACTGATCGAAGCGCCAGGCGAGGTCAGGATTTTGGTGGCCTGGGTGCGCATGCCGGGCCGTTCCTGCAGGCTGTGGGCATCGCCAAAGCCGCTGCCGCGCAGCGTGACATGACCTTCGGTGTCGATGAAATAGATCGTTCGGCCATAGCGCGCCTGATAGGTTTCGATCAGATTGGTAACCGAACTGACGGCCAGGCCAACACCGGTAATGCCGATGACATTGCCGTCATAATCACGCACCTGATAATTGACAAAGATCGACAGCCGCGACCGATCAACCGTGTCATGGTCGATATTGATCTCGTAAGGTTGCTTCCCGTCGCGCGCACGGAAATACCAGCCATCGGCCGGGTCATCTTCGCTGACCTGTTTGATCACGCCGGTCGGGTGATAATAGTTCCGGGTTTCTTCTGAGATGAAATAGGACGTGATCGTGTCAAAGCGCGATTGAATTTCGCTCAGATACCTGGTGATCCGTTCCTGATCGTTTTCGCCGGAAAGGGCCCAATCGCGAACGAACGTATCATGGGCCATCAACGAGGAAATGAAGATCGGCTGCAACAGATCGCGCTGGATCTCGGAATAGATATTGTCGCTGGTCAGCGGAAGCGTGCTTTCGGAAATCTGTTCTTCAAGAGAATCCCGGGCGACATAGAAGCTTACAAAACTCGTGGTCAGAAACCCGACCGCCAGCAGAACGCACAGAATGATCGCGAAGTATAATTTCTTTCCCCACACGGGAAGCTCCCCAAGGATAGTCACAAGGCAGGCGCCGAT
Source organism: Thalassospira sp. UBA4513 (assembly GCF_002388495.1). Taxonomy (NCBI): domain Bacteria; kingdom Pseudomonadati; phylum Pseudomonadota; class Alphaproteobacteria; order Rhodospirillales; family Thalassospiraceae; genus Thalassospira; species Thalassospira sp. UBA4513. The sequence continues at coordinate 17,939 of NZ_DGMR01000010.1, read as the reverse complement.
GATTGAACTCATCGTTTTTGATCCGGCTAATTTAGGGGAAAGCGCGCCATGTTGCACGACACAATATCAAATACAGACAGGTTTGCGTTCTTTGAGCGATGAGGAAAAAGCCAAAAGAAACCGTAGATAAAAATGGAATCATTCTGATCATTTTGACAACTAGCGTAAATCAATAACAATTTTAGACATACGTAAGTTGTTATCGTCGCGCAGTGTGGCGATATTGAAAGTCGGATCAAAGGTGACGGTCGTTCATTAATTAGGGTGCGGGCGCGAACAAATCGTAGTGATGATCGCGAATTTCCGACGGCAAGGCAGCGTGCAACAGCTTAAAAGGGCTGGACATTGTGGCCCCATATGCCAAGAATTTCGCTGCTTGTGATGAAGGGGGTACATGCAGACCGAATTTTCGGGTATGCAGTGGCTTCCGAAAACAGAACATCAGACGCACCATATGCCGTTTGTCCGGGGGGATTTCGCGGTGTATGTGCCAAGAGGCGCTTCATTGATCGATTTCCGTCCCATTCTTTTCATCGTCGGCATTTTGCTCTGTACGTTGTCGATTGGCATGTTCATTCCGGCTTTGGTCGACCTTTATTACGGGCAGCGTGACTGGATCGTGTTCTCGGCGGCGTCTTTTGTGTCGCTGTTTATCGGCGGGGCATTGATCATGATGAACCGCATGGACAATCTTAAGATCAATTCACGCCAGGCCTTTATCCTGACCACGCTGAGCTGGCTGGTTTTGACGGCGGCATCGGCGCTGCCCTTTGCCTTTTCCGATCTTGATATGTCCTATACCGACGCGTTTTTCGAAGCGATGTCAGGTATCTCCACCACCGGATCGACCGTGATTGTCGGCCTTGATACCGCGCCGCAGGGGATCTTGCTGTGGCGAGCACTGTTGCAGTGGCTTGGCGGGATCGGGATTATTGTCATGGCGATTGCCGTTATGCCGATGCTGCGCGTTGGCGGGATGCAGTTGTTCCGCATGGAAAACTCCGACAAATCGGACAAGGCGTTCCCGCGCGCAACCCAGATCGCGATGGGTATCGCGATGCTGTATCTGAGCTTCACGGGCCTTTGGGCGATTATGTTGTGGTCGGCGGGCATGACGCCATTTGATGCGATTGCGCATGCCATGACGACGATTGCCACCGGCGGCTTTTCGACCAAGGATGCGTCAATCGGGCATTATGACAGTGCAGCGATTGACGTGATCATCACGCTTGGCATGGCGACGGGGGCGTTGCCGTTTATTTTGTATCTGCAGATGTTGCGCGGGCAGGGTCGGGCCTTGTTCCGCGACAGTCAGGTGCGCTGGTTTATCACAATCGCGGTTTCCATCGTTGTCGGCCTCGCGCTTTGGCATTCGGAAACCAACAATGTCGATTTCCTGTATGCGTTGCGCTTTACGTCCTTCAACATTGTGTCGGTGATGACCGGTACGGGATATGCCACCACCGATTACGGGCTTTGGGGACCGTTTGCGGTGACGGTGTTCTTCTTTGTCATGTTTATTGGCGGCTGTGCGGGTTCGACAACCTGCGGGGTGAAGATCTTCCGCCTTCAGGTTCTGTATGAAATCGCCAAGATCCAGCTTTCGCACATGCTGCGTCCGCATGGCGTTTTCATTGCCTATTATAACCGCAAACCGCTTTCGGAAGATGTTACGGAATCGGTGCTGAGCTTCTTCTTCCTGTTTGTGTTCTGCTTTGTGGTTCTGGCCGCAGCACTTGGTGCAATGGGACTTGATTTCATCACCGCGGTATCGAGTGCCGGCACGGCGATTGCCAATGTCGGACCGGGACTGGGCCCGATTGTTGGCCCGTCAGGCAACTTTGCGACCCTGCCGGACGGGGCGAAGTGGCTGATGTCGATTGGCATGCTGATCGGCCGTCTTGAAGTGTTCACTGTATTGGTTCTGCTGTTCCCGGCCTTCTGGCGCGACTGATAGAAACCCAGAATATTTATCACCGAATTTTCCGGCACCCGCAGGCGATGCTTGCGGGTGCTTTTTTGTCTTGTTGACAGAATAGGACAATTGACCTAATTTCGGATCTGGGACAGTTGTCCTAATCCTAGGTCAATCGGGCGGCATATCGGAAAATGGCAACAGAAACACGAGAACGGATTGTCGAGGCAGCGGACCTGCTGTTTTACCAGCACGGCTTCGAGGCAACATCGTTTGCCGATATTGCAACCACCGTCGGCATATCGCGCGGCAACTTTTATCATCACTTCAAGACCAAGGATGACATCCTTGATGGGGTGATCAATCGTCGCCTTGCCAATACCGAGCAGATGCTTGATCGCTGGGAAATTGCCGGATCAGACCCGGCGGAGCGTATTCGAAGCTTCATTCATATTCTGATCGTCAATGGCGAGAAAATCCGAAAATACGGCTGCCCGGTGGGTACGTTGTCGTCAGAACTGGCGAAACTGAATCACGCGGCCAAAAGCGATGCCGCGGCGCTGTTTACCCTGTTTCGCAGTTGGTTGTGCCGGCAGTTCGAACGGTTGGGTTTTGGCGACAAATCCGATGAATTGGCCATGCATATCCTTGGCCGAAGTCAGGGTGTGGCGACCCTTGCCAATGCGTTTGATGATGACCGGTTCCTGCATCACGAGGTCGAGCTGATGTGCACCTGGTTGGACGATCAGATTGCCGATCTTGCCAACAAAAACAATCCAGACAGGGAGTAGACGATGTTTGCGATCTTTTTGAAATTCGCCGAAAACCGCCCAAAGGCCCCGGAATTCATGGACGCGCACAAAGCGTGGATCAAACAGGGTTTTGATGATGGCGTGTTTCTGATGGTCGGCAGCCTGCAACCCAATATGGGCGGTGCGGTTCTGGCCCATGGTGTGTCACGCGACGAGATTGAAACCCGCGTGAATGAAGATCCGTTCGTTGTCGAGGGGATCGTTAGCGCCGAGATTCTGGAAATCTCGCCTGCGCGTGCCGATCAACGTTTTGATTTCCTGATGGCCTGAGCGATGAGCAAAACAACAATCGGAACGGATGGAAAATGCCGGTGCACCTGGTGTGATGCGGCGCCGGAATTTAACGCCTATCACGACACGGAATGGGGTTTTCCGGTGACCGATGACATCCGGCTGTTTGAGAAAATCTGTCTTGAGGGATTCCAGTCGGGATTAAGCTGGCGCACGATCCTGACCAAGCGCGAGAATTTCCGCAAAGCCTTTGCCGGTTTCGATTTTCATGTGGTCGCGCAGTTTGATGATGCGGATGTTGAACGTTTGCTTGGCGATGCCGGGATCATCCGCCATCGCGGCAAGATCGAAGCATCGATCAACAATGCCAAACGGGCCTGCGAGATGGTGGCCGAGGAAGGATCACTTGCCGCCTATTTCTGGCGGTTTGAACCGAAACCGGATGAGGTTGACCCGCCGCAGTCGATGTCAACGTCGCCGACGTCCGTTGCCCTTTCCAAGGATCTCAAGAAACGCGGTTGGAAGTTCGTAGGGCCGACCACCGTGTTTGCGTTCATGCAGGCGATGGGCCTGATCAATGATCACGCGCAAGGATGCTTTTTGCGCCAAGAGATGGACGACATGCGTGCGTCATTGATCCGCCCAAGCTGATGTGATGTCAAAAAAACACCCCTTGTCCAGATACGGACAAGGGGTTTTGAGGGCGGGGACCATTTCAGATCCCCTGATGATAATCCGGCAAGGATTATGGGGTCTTCAACATGCGGTCTCACTTGAGGTGCCAACGTCAAGGGAGGGTGCAACAGGGGTAGGAAGGCTTCAAAATAATACGGTTCACACTCAAGCGAGTTTGGCGATACCGAACTTTGGGTCAGGAGCGGATCGGGGATCGGGATCAAGCCCGGCATCGCCATAACCAAAGGTCGCAAATGCTGATCAAAAGATAAAATCGAATATAAAATTAAAATAGATAGGAAAAATCTATCGATCAGATGCGCTGCAGCACAGGAATGCAGCGAAATCAGTTACCAAGTGGCAATTTGACTGTGAAAACAGCACCATCCGGCCCTGTTGCAGTGAGGCGAAGTTCACCATTATGGGTGCTGATCAGTTCGCGTGCGATGGCAAGACCAAGCCCGGTCCCACCTTGCCGCCCGCTGCCAGCAAACGGGACGAACAGGTTTTTGATCGCCTTTTCGGGCAAACCCGGCCCGTTGTCGGCAATGAAAACTTCAATGGAGCGGCGGGCCTTGACCGATTCGTCACCCTTTTCAGGTTCGGTTTGAATTTTATGACTGATGGTGACGGTAGTCGCCCCGGCCTCCAGCGGGTTGCGCATCAGGTTGCTGAAGGCGCGAAACAGCATGTCATAGTCGGCTTCAAGCATGACATCATCAGGCAGGTCGATCTCAATGCGCGCCGGGCAGGGTTCACTGGCCGCAGGTGCATCGCCCATGCCGCCATCAAGCAGTGGCTCGCATTTTTGCAGCAAGATCTGATCGCGGATTTCCTCGATCAGCTCAATGAGTGTGAAGGTTGCAAGATCGCGCGGCGGTGGCGTTTCGCGGGCAAAGGACAGGGTTTGTTCGCTGATGTAAACCGCGCGTTCCATCGATGATAACAGTCGCGGCACCACAGCGCGGACTTCGTCATCTTCGCTTTTCGCAAGCTGTTCGGTCATCAGCATCGATGTTGCCAGCGCATTGCGCAGGTCATGGCTGATTTTGGTGGCGGCCGTACCCAGGGCAGCAAGACGGCGACGCTGATTGAGCATTGCCTGAATGTCTTGCTGCATCATGGCGAGTTCCTGGCGGGCAACACCGATTTCATCATCCCGTTCGCCCGGATTGATCAGCGATGCCTTGTCCTGCGGATCTTCGCGAAAACGGATCATGTCGCTGGTCAGGGTCCGCATCGGGCGCACCAGCAACCGGTTGAGCGCGAAATAGACAAGCCCGGCTGTAAAGAACGAAATCATCAGCGACAGGCCAAACACCCGCCAACCGAAATTACGCATCGCCTCGGTCAGGCGGTCTTCATGCACAAGCACCTCGATCTCGAAATCCGGCGCCATGGAGGGCATGCCGACCACGCGCAATACCCGGTTTTCGGTCTGACTGAGTGTTGTCAATCCCTCCATCAAAGCCATCGGGATCGAGAAATCGCTCAGATTGACGTCCTTATCGACCTTGGCGGGCATATCATCGCGTTGCAGCAGCAATTTGCGATCTTCACGGCGCAGGATGACCGCCTCGATCCCGGCATTGGACAGAAGTTCGCGTTCAAGATCATCAGGGATCATTTGATCGGGGGTGGCCTCAAGGGCAAGGGCCGCAAGGTAGCCTGAATCAAGGTGCGCCTTTAACCAGTCAATCCGAAAGCGGGCGACAGAAGGGGCAAAGACAAACACCTCGGCAAGCATCACAAAGCTTACCGTCAGCACCAGAAGGCGCGCGGAAAGCGATTTGGCCCATGGGGGCAATTTCAGATGCCGGTTATTCATTAACTGATGTTAGGCCGATAAACCGAAAAAAGTACAGCAATACAGATGCTTGTTTTCCTGCGTGATGGCAAGCGAGCCGCTTATGCGAATCTGAGCAGGAAACGAACAAGCCTGCGGGTTTTTTCGCCAAACAGGCTGGGGGTATACCAGGCCCCGGCAACGCGTTTGGAAAGTTCGCCCAAGGTCGGGTACGGCGCGATCATGCCCGCAATCGCGCCGATCTTCATCTTCTTGCTGATGGCAAGTGACCAGACACCGATCAGTTCACCGGCCTGCCGTCCGACGATGGCAGCCCCCAGAATCCGGCCATTTGGTTTGGTGATGACCTTGATGAAGCCTTCGGTCTCGGCCTCTGCCCGGGCGCGGTCATTTTCGGCGTAATCCCAGGTCACAACGCGGATGTCATCGCCATATTGTTCGCGGGCGGCCTTTTCGGTCAGACCGACCTGTGCCAGTTCCGGGTTGGTATAGGTCACCCATGGTACGGCGCTGTGATCGACCTTGGCCGGAAGACGGAACAGCGCATTGCGAATGACGATACCTGCGTCATATCCCGCCATATGGGTAAATTGCAGGCCGCCGGTGATATCGCCAATGGCAAAGACCTTTTTGTTGGATGTCCGCAATCGCGCATCGACGGAAATACCGCGGTCGGTATAGTCAATACCGGCATCCTTCAGGCCGAGATTCTCGACATTGGGTTTGCGTCCGGTTGCCAGCAACAGGTGGCTTCCTTCCAAGGTAATCTCGATACCCTGATGTTCGATCACGACCCGGATCTGGTCATTCACATCAAGGATTTCCTTGGTCTTGGCACCTTCATAAAGGCTGATGCCATCGGCCTTGATGCGGTCGCGGACAACAGCCACCAGATCCGGATCGTCCTTGGGCAGGATGGTCCCCATTTCAATCACGGTGACCTTTGCACCCAGCTGATGATGGGCCTGCGCCATTTCGAGCCCGATGGGGCCGCCACCGATAATGATCAGATGTTCGGGACGGACCCGGTTTTCAAAAATGGTTTCATTGGTGAAATAGCAAACGGTTTCAAGGCCCGGGATCGGCGGTACGGCCGCACGCGATCCGGTGGCGATGACAAAGCGTTTGGCCTTGACTGTGGTGTCACCGGCAATGACTTCATCCGGACCGGTAAAACGGGCTTCGGCCTGAACGACGGTGCAGCCGAGTTCTTCGAACCGTTCGACCGAATCATGGGGGGCGATGCCTGCGATCACGGAATGAACGTGGTCGATTGACCGGCCAAAGTCGATCTCCACGGGGCCGGTCGATACGCCAAACCGTGAAGCCCTGCGTGCATTTTCCGCAGCATGGCCAGCCGCCAGCAGCGCCTTTGACGGAACACAGCCGGTATTGAGGCAATCACCGCCCATTTTGCCCTTTTCGATCAGGACAACCTTTGCGCCCATCTGCACCGCACCGGCGGCAACGGAAAGGCCGCCTGATCCAGCCCCGATGACACAAATGTCGGTCGTGATGATCTTATTCATCGGCGTTCGCCCCGATTTTACGTTTGCGCAATTTCTTGTAGGCCACCGGCAAAAGGGCCAGCAAGGCGAGCCCGATGATCGGGGTCAGAATACGGGGTTCGAAAATGATCCCAAGATCGGGTGTCTTGCCCTGATCAAACAAGGCCCCCAGACCATCGCCGATCGAGGCATATACAAAAGTGCCCGGAATGATGCCGATCATGGTGCCAAAGACAAAGGATCGCAGTTTGACGCCAAGAAGGGCCGGCACAAGATTGACCAGCCAGAACGGGAAGATCGGAATCAGGCGCAAAACCATCAGGTAGCTGAACGCGTTTTCAGCAAAGCCTTCCTCCATCCTGCGGACGGCGTTTCCGGCCTTGGCACGCATCAGATCGTAAAACGCATAGCGGGCCGCAAGGTAAACGATCGTCGCGCCGATGGTGGCGGAGACCACAATATAACTGGTGGCAAGAAATGCCCCGAACAGAAAGCCACCTGTGATGGTCAGGATCGACCCGATTGGCAGGGAAAGTGCGACCGAAACGACATAAAGTCCCATAAAGACCAGAACGCTGGAAACCGGGTTATTGGCAACAAAACCCTGCAACAGGTCGCGGTTTTCACGCAGGGACTCAAATGACAGCAAATCGAGAACGCCGCTGGCCCATGCGATGACAAGCCCGACAATCAGAACAATCACCGGCAAAAGCTTGCGCCATAGGGGCTTTGACGTGCTTTTGATTTCGCTATGGGTATCTGGTTTCTGGTCGGACACGTGTGACGCCATTGAACTGGTTTTGGTCATTGATTTCAGGCTCTTGCAAGTCGTTCGCTCGGGTCGAAATGCAAATCCCTGAAGACAGGATCGCATTATTTGACCCAACATTAGAGAGAAATTTCAAAACTTGCTTATGAACTGCCTTCACCATTGCGTGAGGGCAAATTGTACAAAGCCTGGCCGGATGGCGCAGGAACATGCGCAATAAACCTGAGGGAGTGGCGCTTGACGTAGGGGAAAACTGGACGTATCGTCTGCGCATCGTGGGATTTGTCGACCGGCTTGCGGCCACGTAAAAAATCGCTAAAGAGGGGTGCTATGGCTTCGGCCCTGACCCATTCATGCCGGTCAGGGTTTTTTTGTGTCCGGATTACGGTATGCATACATTCCGGGCATGTAGGAGCAAGACGATGACGACCGACAAAAAGGCTTCCGATAACTGGCGCGCAGCGACCCGATCCGTGCGTGGCGGTACAGCGCGCAGCGGATTCTGCGAGACCTCCGAAGCCATCTTTATGAATTCCGGCTATGTGTATGAAACTGCCGCCGAGGCCGAGGCCTCCTTTGATGGCAGCGGTCCGGAACGTTTTGTGTATTCGCGTTTCGCAAACCCGACCGTTGGCATGTTCGAAGAACGCCTTGCCCTGATCGAGGGCGCGCAATATTGCCGCGCGACGGCATCGGGTATGTCGGCTGTCTGGAATGCATTGGCCGCCAGCACCAAGGCCGGTGGCCGTGTGGTTGGATCGCGTGCGCTGTTCGGGTCGTGCGAATTTATCCTGACCACGCTTTTGCCGCGGTTCGGGGTTGAGACCGAACTGGTGGACGGCACGGACAAGGATGCCTGGGAAAAGGCGCTTTCCAAACCGGCAGATGCGGTTTTTCTTGAAACGCCGTCGAACCCGACGCTTGAGGTGCTCGATATCCCGTTTATTGCCGAACTGGCCCATAAGGCCGGTGCCAAGGTTGTTGTTGATAACGTCTTTGCCACACCGATCCTGCAAAAGCCGATGGAGCTGGGTGCCGATATCGTCGTTTATTCCGCGACCAAGCATATTGATGGGCAGGGGCGCTGCCTTGGCGGGGCGATCCTGTTTAATGACAAGGAATGGCATGACGAACATCTGACCACCTTCCTGCGCCATACCGGGCCAAGCATGAGCCCGTTCAATGCCTGGGTTCTTCTTAAGGGGCTTGAGACACTTAGCCTTCGCGTCGATCAACATATTCGTAATGCGACAGCACTGGCGGAATTTCTGACGGAACAGCCACAGGTGTCACGCGTTCTGTATCCGGGACTGAAAAGTCACCCGCAGCATGAACTGGCAATGAAGCAAATGTCTGGCCGTGGTGGTGGATTGATCGCAATTGAGCTTTCCGGGGGCAAGGCAGCGGCGTTTTCGCTGCTTGATAACCTCAAGCTCATTGATATTTCCAACAACCTTGGTGATGCAAAAAGTCTGGCAACCCATCCTTGGACCACGACCCACCAGCGTGTACCAGCCGAGGACAAGGTCGCGATGGGCATTACCGAAGGCATGCTGCGTTTATCTGTCGGTCTGGAAGATATTGATGACCTTAAGGAAGACCTGTTGGCTGCCCTTGCCGTTTAAAAGGTTCGGACAACAGTAATCCCGACATCGATCCGGCCCGTACATTGTGCGGGCCTTTTCGTTTCCGATCCGGGGGATAATGCCAGTTTGTTTTGACTGCTGACTGGTACTTTCGGGAAGGATTGTCTACATAAAGGGTCCATCCATCGCATTCTTGGCTGATGCAAATTGACTGGAACACACTTGGCCCGGAGATATGCATGTATTCGACCGTAACCCACGACATCAAGGTATCGGTAAAACCGATGTTCCTTGAGGACGAATCAGACCCGGACACCCATCGTTACATTTGGGCTTATCGCATCGAGATCGAGAATCTCGGCTCGAAAACTGTTCAGTTGCTTAACCGTCACTGGCGGATTACGGATTCGCGCGGCGAAACCCAGGAAGTCAAAGGCCCGGGTGTTGTCGGCGAACAGCCTGTTTTGGCATGTGGCGAAAGTTTCAACTACACCAGTGGCGCGCCACTGACCACGCCAAGCGGCTTCATGGTGGGCACTTTCGAAATGACGGATATGGACGGCAATCATTTTGATATTGCGATTCCGGCCTTTTCGCTGGACAGTCCGCATGGGCAACACACTGTGAACTGATCGCGTCAAAAAACAGTATCAGGTAGCGCGGGCCCTGAGCCCCACCAAGGCAGGTTCAATCCTGTAATAAAATGACAAAGGATTTGGTATGTGCAGCGAACATAACCCGGTGAAGCGTCCGACACGCGAAGAAGCAGAAGAAGCAGTTCGGACACTTCTGCGTTGGGCCGGGGATGATCCCGACCGCGAAGGTTTGCGCGGAACCCCTGACCGTGTGGCACGGTCTTATGGTGAATTCTTTGCTGGCTATCAGCAGGACCCGGCCGAGATTCTGCGTCGGACATTCGAAGAAACTGACGGCTATGACGAAATGGTCGTTCTGCGCGACATTCGCGTCGAATCCTATTGCGAACATCACATGGTGCCGATTATTGGTGTGGCACATGTCGCCTATCTGCCGCGCCGCCGTGTTGTTGGCATTTCCAAACTGGCCCGCGTGGTCGAGGTCTATGCCAAACGCCTGCAGATTCAGGAAAAGATGACCGCACAGGTTGCCAACACCATTCAGGAAGAACTCGATCCGCTTGGCGTGGCGGTGGTGATTGATGCCAATCACCAGTGCATGAGCACCCGTGGCGTGCACAAGACCGGCGTATCAATGGTGACCAGCCGGATGCTTGGCGCATTCCGCGATGACCCGATCACACGCCGCGAATTCTTTGCCATGATCGGTCGCTAAGACGCAGTCAGTTGATCCAAAAAGAAAGGTCGCAGCACCAAAATGCTGCGACCTTTTTTGCGTCGGGACCGCAAATTTGTCCGATCTATTCCTTGAAATCGCTATGGCAGGATTTGCAGGTCTGCATCATTTCACCAAGTGACGCCTTGAAGTCGTCTTCTGATCCGCCGCTAACTGCGACCGATTTAAGATCGCTGGCCTTGGCGTGCAGTTCGTTTGCCAGATTTGTGAATTTTGACCAGTCTTCCCAGATGTCTGACAGTGCTTCAGACGGTTTGTCATTACTGCCTTCCGGGAAAAGGGCGGTAAAGGTCTCGCCTGAGTGACCTTCGATAATCGTCGCGGCTTTCGCGACCTGATCCGGGTCATAGGGCAATGCACCCTTCATCATCGGGACCATGATTTTGACCTGTTGGCCAATGGCCTTCATGCCTTCCATGCGCTCCTTGACAACACCGGTTGCCCCTTCGTGGGCGATGGCGGCAATGCTGACCGTCATGGTCAAGGCGATGGCGGCTCCTGCTAGTACTTTCAACTCTCTCTTCCCCATTCTAGGTGTGCCTAACTGATGGTATTTTGTGTTTGTTCACGTGCTTTAGTGCCCAAATCGGGCAAGGATATGGTCAACCGAACCGACATAATGGCCGCCAAACAGGCGAACATGGACCAGTAACGGATAAACATTATACAAATCACGGCGTTCTTCAAAGAACCCCGGCTCTATCGGCAGTATTTCATCATACCGCGCGAAAAATTCCGGCGTCAGATCACCAAACAACGTCCCAAAGGCCAGTTCGATTTCCCGATCGCCGTAATAGATCGCCGGATCAATCAAGCCCGCAAGTCCGTCAGACTGACATAGGATATTGCCGCCCCACAAGTCACCATGCAGCAGCACCGCTGTGCTCTGGTCCGGCAAAAGATCACCAAGACTGTCGATCAATCGATCAACGCGCGCGGCCATACTACCTGGCAGCCTGCCTTCACGATGTGCGTGTTGCGCCATATGGCGCAAACGGTGTTCGGCGAAGAACGTGATCCAGCTTTCCTCGGGTGTATTTGGTTGCGCCAGGCCGCCAATTAAAGTGTCAAAGCCAAGTCCGAACGTTTCGGACGTTACCTGATGCTGGCTTGCCAGCTGTTCGGCAAGGTCGCGCTGCACACGTCCAGTCATCCGGTTGTCATTGGCGATAAATGTCATCACCAGACAATTTGCGTCGGCATGGATGAGCTCGGGACAAGGGATCGGCGAGTGCGCCTTGAAATAACGCAACATTTCCGCCTCGATCAAAAGGCCCGCATTATTTTGCGCATCATTTGTCGTGCTGTGCTTGATCACCAGTTGCTGCCCGTCATCCAGATCGGCGCGCATCACATTGGCAACGCATCCACCCGAAAGTGGCGCGATGGATCGCACCGACGCCCCGGTGTGGCGTTTGATCAAATCTGCAAGCGCGCGTTTGTCCATAATCCTTTCCGGCGCCTAAGGGCCTAGATTTCGTGTTTTTTGCGGATGTGCGACAGCAGGTTGCTTGAGGCTTCCTCGATCATGTCAAACACATCGACAAACCCGTTGGCACCGCCGTAATAGGGATCAGGGACACTTTGTCCGGCCATCGAGGGATGATAATCGAGAAACAGCTCAATGCGGTGCTGATGGGTATTGGGTGCCTGGCGGCGCATATCGCGCAGATGCCCGTCATCCATGGCCAGAACATAGTCAAATTCATGGTAGTCGGTAGGCCTGATCTTGCGGGATCGAATATCGCTTAGATCAATGCCGCGACTTTTGGCCATTTCACGCGACCGCGGGTCCGGCAGTTCACCAACATGATAGGCCGACAGCCCACAGCTATCGACGCTGATATGGTCATCCAGTCCGGCTTCACGAACCATCTTGCGGAAAACGCCATCGGCTGTGGGCGAGCGACAGATATTGCCGGTGCAGACGAAAAGAACCTTGATCACGCTATCAATCCGTATTGTCAGGGAAGGGGCAGGAGATGGTTTAAAAGTGACATGCCCGTACCCGGTCGGCAATGGCTTGTCGTTGCGCCAAGTGACCTTCATCTCAGCGGGCTTCCTAAAAATCGCGATCAATGTAACAGCTTCGTGACATTTTGAATGTGACACTGACAGGTCGGTCATTAGTTTGTATGATCGCGCCAATTACCTTCAATTTGGCGCGTTTTGATGCAGGAATTTGTTTCTTTTGGTTTGCATGTTGCCTTGATCCGGCAATTGGCATGGTTGCCGCGGGGCTATGACCTTGTCCCGGGCGGGACGGTTGTCACTTCTGCCAAGCTGCGCAGCATCATGCTGGCACTGGAAGAGATAAATGGTCCGGCGGTGCTGGTGCGTCTTGGGCGGTATCTGGCTGCCAAGGAACAGGAACCGATCCTGACCATGTTGCGCCACTCGGCAACGCCGTCGGTGATTGCTGATCGTTGGCGCCGACTTGAGGGCTATTCCCACGCGCGTGCGCGCAGCGATTTTTCCGTCACAGGAAAATCCATGACCATCCATCGCGGGGTCGTGCGCGGTCAGCCACCGGCACGGGTGGAAAACCTGCTTTTGCTGGGATTTTTGATTGGCTTGCTTGAGGCGGCCGGGGCCGAGAATATTGACGCCACCATTTTGCCCAGCCACGGTCCGGCAGTGCGTGTAACGCGCAAGGGCCGCATTAGCGACAAACTGGCTTTTTCCGGTCGCGGCCTTCGTTTTCGGATCAATTGGGGCAGTTTCGAACAGGTTTCGTCCTCCTATCCGTTCATGGCCAATATGCCCGGCACCGCGCCCTCAATCGGGGCGCAGCGCCCGATCGTGCAACAGCTTTGTACGGTGTTGGAACATGACATCGGGCGCAGTTGGACGATTGATGAAGTTGCTGCTACGCTTGATACATCCGGGCGCACATTGCAGCGTCGCTTGCAACAGGCCAACAGCCGGTTTTCCGACCTTCTGCGTCTGGTGCGCGTGCGCGAAGCCTGCCGGCTTTTATATGGCACCACCCTCTCGGTTGGTGAAATCGGGTTCTGGTGCGGCTTTACAGATAACGCGCATTTCTCACGCGATTTCAGACGTTTGATGGCGATGCCGCCCTCGGTCTACCGTGAAGCCAGCATTGGCCATGCCGGTTTGACCCGGGCGTGATGCTTAACCAGTCTGGGGTGAGCGCGGCCATTTAAGGTGTGCGGGTTGATTGCCGGGTGATTGACCTGCCCGGTTTCCTTGGGTATCAGCAGCGCCATGAATGATTTCGTTTAAATCATCGTGCCCCTTCGCATCCATGAGGCCGCCATGACTGACCCCACCCGTCCTGCAAACGAATATTCCGGTTTTCTGCCGCCGCGTTTTGACAATCGACCGGATGCCGATGATGTCATGGTCAAGACTTGGACCGTTGGGGACGCACTGGCCGATCATAGCGTGCCGGAAATGCCGGCCGCCCTTTCGCTGTTTTTTGATCTGGTTGCCCCGTCAGCGGGCCGGTCAAATGCGACCGGGTTTGCCATGTTGTGGCTTGATCGTCATCCGCATGAAGAACCGGGCTGGCGTCTGTCCATCGGCCATGTCGGATCCGAGGATGATCTGGAATTGGTAGTGGCCAAACCGTTGGCACGCCTTGTTGATGCCCTGCCAATGGCCAATTTTGAATGCGAAAACTGGCACATGACCCGTCCGCTTTGGCGCAAGCGCGCCGAGCCGGTAAAGCTTGTTTTCTGGGGTGATTTTGCCAAGCATGCCCGCGCCATTCTTGGACACAGTGACGCGGCATCTTTCTATCAGCCGCTTGGTGCAGGACTTCGGTCTGACAGTGTAACAAGCATGCTGCCCTTGCTTGAAGACATGCTCGGTGATGCTTTCTTGCAAAACGGCATGGGGTTTGAAGATGCCCTGCGCCTTGGTATCGCATTGGGGCGTGCGCATCTGATCGAAAGCTGGATCGAAGCCGGCGGTGCGGAAAAGGAACCCTATTTCCGGCCGATGAAAATCTGGCATCAGGCATGGCTTGCCAATGCGCTGATTGATCCGGCGGTGGCAAGTCTTGCCATGTCGGGCAAACCGCCGATGCCTGCCCTTGATTTCGGGAATGACAGCACACCGGCATCGCGCCGTGCTGCCCTTGATGATGTGTCATCCTGGCTGACGACTGTGTTCTTTAGTGATGAATATCCCGCCCTTCGCAATGCCTTTGTGGCGGGCGTGCAAAATGCCGTCTGGCTTGATCATGACCTGCAACAATATGTCCAGCCTCAACAACGCTCCGAGATCTTGCAAGGTCTGATGCCTTATTGCCGCTGGTTCCTGGCGATGGCGCTTTATAATCATCTGGGCAATCTGGCGGCGGGAACAGCGCGCGAGGATCAGGTCGCATTTTACGCGATCATGGTTGATGCCTTGCCGGAACTGGCACCGCTTGGCGCGTTTGCCACCCAGCGCGATATCGAACAGCACATCATCCGGATTGATGCCGCGCGCGCCGCATCGGCGTTCGATACACTGGTCCTGCCGTTTTGTGATCTTTTGATGCCGAAGCGCCAATTTGATGCCGCGCGTTCCTGATCACGTGCATGGCATGGGTTAAAAAAAAGCGCCGCCGGGCGAAACCGGCGGCGCTTTCTGTTTGTTGGTTGTCGATGCCTAGATCTGTTCGGGATGTTGCGGAATATCGCGCGATGACACGATCAGGAACCGGATCGCCAGACCGCTGACCGCGACAAGGCTTGCAATCGCAATCCCCCAGAACAGGCCGCGCACCCCCATCTCAAGAACGAATGACAGGTAATAGCCAACCGGGATCATGACAAAGATATAGGACACCAGATGCAAAATCGTTGGTGCCCATTTATCGCCAGCCCCACGAAGCGCACTGATTGCGGCATTCTGCCCGCCATCGGTCGGGAAAATGATCGGCATCAAAATCAATACAGAAACCGTGGTGGCAAGCACCGCGACATCCTGGGTAAACAGATGTGCAACCGCATCGGGGAACAGATAAAGCGGAATGCTAAGGGCCAGCATCACGCACATCGTGGTCAAAAGACCAATCCATCCGGCAAGCGCCATGTCTGGCCGGTCCCGCCTGCCATAGGCAATGCCAACCCGAACCGATGTTGCCGACGCCAGACCAAGCGCTACCATAAACATCAGGGCCAAAAGCGTCATGCTGATGCCGTAACTTGCCGCGGCAATCACGCCAAGACGCCCGGCGAAAAGCTGCATGGCGGCAAAGGCGCCGGTTTCCATCCCCTGACTGGCACCCGCGGCATAGCCCAGATGACGGGCATCGCGCGATCCGCGCCACCAACCGGCAAAGCCGTTGCGAATGCCATAAAGATGATGGCTTTTCATCAGCAGGATATAACCCAGCAGACCAAGCGCCATGAACCAGCGGATGACGCTTGATGTCCATGCCGCACCTTCTGCCCCCAGTTCAGGCAAGCCAAACGCCCCGTAAACCAGCCCGTAATCAAGAACGAGGTTGACCAGGTTGGCTGCGATCATCAACACCATGCCAGGAAGTGGGCGCTGCAATCCTTCAAGGAAAAAGGCACAGGTAATGTAAATAAGTGCGGCGGGCATTCCGATCGCCAGAATCATCGCCAGATCGCCGGCATGGTCGGTGATTTCGACCGGCTGACCGGTGATTTTAAACAGCCAGTCCGACTGCATGGTCAGAACGGTAAAGACAATGCCGATCAGGACAGCATAAGGCATGGCATTGCGCCACACAGCCCCGGCCGCCATCAGGTTGTCGCGACCCTTGGCATGCGATGTCATGACCATCACCCCGGTCAGAAGTCCGATGCCGGTTACCATCAAGGATGTAAAGGGTGCATGTGCAATATTAAGGTAGGCCAGTGCCGCACTGTCATAGTTGCCAACCACAATCGTATCGACAACTGCCATGATCAGCATGCCAAGACGGGCAATCGTCACCGGCAGTGCCAGTCTGAACAATTCGCTTAGGTGACGCTTTATCCGGTTATTGGGATAAAGCGGGGTAGGCGAAAGTGCTGGATCGAGTGCCGGATCAAGTGGCGGCGGAGCCGGAGCACCATCTTGTGGGGCAATGGACATTGGACTGTTTCCTGTTTTTATCTGGCGATCGGGCTCTGGGTCGTGGTGGCGATCAGAGCCATGATACCGTTTTGCCCTGGTTTGATTTGATCCAGGGTCTATCTGTGGGCGGCGAACGGTCGGCGGGGAATCGCCATCAGCAATTTGGCCGGATCATCGGTAATCACCGATGTTACCCCCCAGGAAAATAGCTCCTTGGCGCGTTCGACATCATTGATGGTATAGCAAACCAGCGGGACACCAGCATCGACAATCTCGGCGGCACTCACCGGTGTCAGTGCCTTGTGGTCAATATGAATGGCCGATGCGCCAAGGCGCGCATACTCGGCCTTCCAGTTTTTCGGCAGGGTTTCCAGCAACCAGCCGCACGGCAGGTCTGGCATATGCTTGCGCATATGGGCAACCGCGGTGTCATCAAAACTTGAAACCAGAATTGGCGGCACGGTCTTTGATGTGCGGAGTTCCTTGATCACTTCCTCGCACAGGCGGACTGGATCGCAACCAGATGGTTTGATTTCAAGGTTGGCCCCCATATCCATGAAATACAGGGTTTCCAGCGTATCTTTCAGGCTGGGGATTCGTTCGCCCTTATATATGTCTGAAAACCATCTCCCGGCATCAAGGTTGCGCAGGGTGTCGAAATCGCTGTGATGGATGGGGCCGGTACCGTTGGTGGTCCGTTCAAGCGTGTCGTCATGGATAAGCACGCATTTGTCATCCGCACTTAACGTGACATCACATTCAATCCACTTGGCGCCGCGTGCGCCGGCAACCCGGAATGCGGCAATGGTGTTTTCCGGGGCTTCAATCGAAGCGCCGCGATGGGCGACAATGTGCGGGATATCGATCACGGATATGGGCCTTTTATATATGTGGGGCTGCAACCGCCAAAACAGATGATCGATCAGGCCATCGGCTGTTCTGGTGGTGCAAGAACATCAATGCGATTCTCTTACGCGACTTGGATTGTGTGAAAAAGCGAAAATCTTGTTGCGATTTGAACGTTTCCTTTTTCGTTTTTGCTGCGAAGTCATTGGACTCCATATTGTAATTATTGGCGCAGAGTCGGTTTTCCCTGTGGTTTTCGGCGTTATGCACCGATGTGGGTCGAGCTATGCACATATCCGATTTCTACGTGAAACCCCCGAAAGCCAAGGGTTTGTGCGGACCGTTTCGGGGGTGAAAAAAACAATCGCCGAAAATCTCGATAAATCTCGAAAAAAGGTGTTTACAGGTCGGGA
>NZ_DGMR01000013.1:99881-100240 GCF_002388495.1 Thalassospira sp. UBA4513 | reverse complement strand
CTGATCATTGATCTGGCCGAAGAAGCAGCCAAAGAGCCGCGTGACGTTGCAGAACTTCCGGAAGGCTACGACGCACTGGTCGAAAAAGTTGCTGCGCTGGGCACCGAAAGCCTGACCGCTGCTTATGCACATGTTGTCAAACAGGAGCGTTCGGCTGCTGTTTCTGCTGCCAAGGCAGACATCGTCGAGAAACTTGGCGACGAAGTTCCCGATGCGCTGAAAGGCAAAGTTTCCTCGATCATCAAGGATCTGGAAAAAGACATCGTTCGCGGTGCGATCCTGAAAACCGGCAAGCGTATCGATGGTCGTACCGGTGCCGACGTTCGTCCGATCATGGGCGAAGTTTCGGTTCTGCCGCG
>NZ_DGMR01000013.1:9407-99664 GCF_002388495.1 Thalassospira sp. UBA4513 | reverse complement strand
TACAACTTCCCGCCCTACTCGGTTGGTGAAGCTGGCCGCATGGGTTCGCCGGGCCGTCGTGAAATCGGTCACGGTAAACTGGCATGGCGTGCCCTGCACCCGCTGATGCCGGGCAAGGATGCCTTCCCGTACACCACCCGTATCGTTTCCGAAGTCACCGAATCAAACGGTTCTTCCTCGATGGCAACCGTTTGCGCAAGCTCGCTTGCGATGATGGATGCCGGTGTTCCGCTGGCACGCCCGGTTGCGGGTATCGCCATGGGCCTGATCAAGGAAGCCGAAGATTTCGCAGTTCTGTCCGACATCATGGGTGATGAAGATCACCTTGGTGACATGGACTTCAAGGTTGCTGGTACCGAAAACGGCATTACCTCGCTGCAGATGGACATCAAGATCACCTCGGTAACCCCGGACATCATGCAGATCGCCCTGAAGCAGGCCCGCGATGGTCGTCTGCACATTCTTGGTGAAATGGCCAAAGCCCTTCCGGAAGCACGTGGTGAAGTTTCGGGTAACGCCCCGACCATCACCCAGTTCTCGATCCCGAAAGACAAAATTCGTGATGTCATCGGTTCGGGCGGTAAGGTCATTCGCGAAATCTGCGAAGAGACCGGTGCAAAGGTTGATATTGAAGATGATGGTTCGATCACTGTCGCACATACCGACGGTGCAAAAGGCAAGCAGGCCGTGGATTGGATCAAATCCATCGTTGCGGAACCTGAATTGAATCATATCTATGATGGTAAGGTCGTTAAGGCTGTCGATTTCGGCGCATTCGTGAACTTCTTTGGTGCGCGTGACGGTCTGGTTCACATTTCCGAACTGGCACCTGAGCGTGTCAAACAGGTTTCGGACATCGTGAAAGAAGGCGACCAGGTTAAGGTCAAAGTCATCGGTTTCGATGATCGCGGCAAAATCAAACTGTCGATGAAACGTGTTGACCAGGAAACCGGTGCCGACCTCGACGCAGGCGACGCCGAATAAAGCAAACGGGATGCCGGACGACGATAAAAACGCGACGTCGTCCGGCACTCTGCGCGATGCCATAGCATCGCGGGCAAAGGCCGAATGGGAGAGACGAATTTGAAAGCCCTTAAACCGCTCGTCATGTCGGGTAAAGAAGTCTTGCCAGTTATCGAAGGTGGCAAAGGCGTTGCTGTATCGACGGGTAAAAGTTCCGGCGCATGGGCTGCTGCCGGTGGTATCGGGACTTTTTCCGCTGTGAATGCCGATTCTTATGATGAGAACGGCAATCTGGTCCCGATCGAATATGCAGGAAAAACCCGCAGTGACCGCCATCAGGAACTGATTGCCTACGGCATTCGTGGTGGTATTGCACAAGCACAGATCGCACATGAAATGCGGAACGGCGAAGGCCGTCTGCACATGAACGTATTGTGGGAAATGGGCGGTGCCGAACCGATCCTTCACGGCGTTCTTGAAGGTGCCAAAGGCCTGATCCACGGGGTAACCTGTGGTGCCGGCATGCCCTACAAGATTGCTCAGATTTCTGCGCAATACGGCGTTCACTATTATCCGATTGTCTCGTCAGCCCGTGCTTTCCGCGCATTGTGGCTGCGGGCCTATAAAAAGACCCCGGAATGGCTGGGTGGCGTGGTTTACGAAGATCCGT
This sequence comes from Thalassospira sp. UBA4513, assembly GCF_002388495.1. Lineage (NCBI taxonomy): Bacteria > Pseudomonadati > Pseudomonadota > Alphaproteobacteria > Rhodospirillales > Thalassospiraceae > Thalassospira > Thalassospira sp. UBA4513. The sequence goes on along the minus strand of NZ_DGMR01000013.1, from coordinate 98,031 downwards.
GGCGCGCTGGTGGTCATAATGGTCTGTCGAATTCCGAAGATCCGCTTGTGCCCGAGGATCCGTTCCCGCGTGTTGCAGCCCTTCGTGAATTCATGAACTCCGTTGGTCTGAATGATGTTCCGATCATCATGGCAGGCGGTGTCTGGTTCCTGCGTGATTTCGAAGACTGGATCGACAATCCCGAAGTGGCCCCGGTGGCCTTCCAGTTCGGGACTCGTCCGCTTCTGACACAGGAAAGCGAGATTTCCGACGAATGGAAACAGCGCCTGACCAGTCTTAAGAATGGTGACGTGTCGCTGCATAAATTCAGCCCGACTGGTTTCTATAGCTCGGCTGTGCGCAATGCGTTCCTTGAAGATCTGCATCAGCGTTCTGATCGTCAGGTACGCTATTCACGTACCGCCGAGGCGGATCTGCATGTCGGTATTCCGCTGGGCCGTCGTGGTCGTCCGATCTATGTGCGTGAAGACGATGCCGACAAGGTCAAGGCTTGGCTTGAAGCTGGCTATACCGAAGGCATGCCGACCCCGGATGACACCATGGTGTTTGTCACCCCGGAAAGCGCACTGACGATCAAGAAAGACCAGATCGACTGCATGGGGTGCCTGTCACAGTGCCAGTTCTCCAACTGGGAACAGCATGAAGGCACCACTGGCAAACGTGCTGACCCGCGTTCCTTCTGTATCCAGAAGACGCTCCAGAGCATTGCCCATGGCGCCAAAGTCGAAAATGAACTGATGTTTGCCGGTCACAATGCCTACAAGTTTGGCGAAGACCCGTTCTACGCCAACGGCAATATTCCGACTGTGAAGGAACTGGTCGACCGCATCATGACGGGCGATTGATCCTGACGTCAGACCAAATAAAAAAGGGCCGGTTTTTACCGGCCCTTTTTGTTTGTTTTTCGCAGTATTTCATCCCGCGATTATAGTTGATCAAAATCAAAGAACAACGCGTCCGGGTTCTTTAGTCTGTCCCCAGCATTCATTAGGGCCATTATGATTTTGGCCCGACCACGACAAAGGGGCAAAGCTATGGGACATACATCGCGTCCATATACCAACGCGCTTAACCGGCTCAAGGATGCCAATCTGCGTCCGACGCGTCAGCGTCTGGCACTGGCACGTTTGCTGTTTGATGACGGCCATCGTCATGTCACAGCAGAACAGCTGCATTCCGAAGCCATGAGCAACAATATCAAGGTATCGCTGGCAACGGTTTACAACACCCTGCACCAGTTCACCGATGCGCGCCTTCTCAATGAAATCGTGATTGATTCGGGTCGGTCCTATTTCGATACCAACACCGAACCGCATTACCATTTCTATTGCGAAGAAGACGGCATGCTGTCCGACATTCCGGCAGGTGACGTCAAGATCGCCAACATTCCGAACATGCCCAACGGCACGGAACTGGCATCGGTTGATCTGGTATTCCGACTGCGTCGCAACCAGGCGGCGAAGGACGCAGCCTAAGACATCGCGCGGCCGTTATTTGCGCAAGCCTTGCGCAGGTGACAGGCAGATGAAATCTGACACCTGATCAGTGCAATTGCCCCTGCTCTGCTTGACGGTGGCGGATTTCACGACACATAAAGGGCGGCAAGACCACTTGGTTTTGCCGCCTTAATTTTTGCGACTTTGGCTCATACAACAACGCTGTATTGGGCGAACAATAACAAGGAACAGCGCACATGGCGCTTAAGGGAACACGTACCGAGGCAAACCTGCGCGCGGCCTTTGCCGCCGAGGCACAAACCAATCGTCGTTATCTTTACTTTGCCCAGCAGGCCGACATCGAAGGCTATACCGAGGCAGCCGAGCTGTTTCGCACCGCAGCTGAGGCCGAAACCGGCCATGCATTCGGCCATCTGGAATTTCTTGAAACGGCTGGCGATCCTTTGACCGGCAAAGAACTGGGCACCACCCGCCTGAACCTTGAAGCGGCCATCGCGCAGGAAAAGGACGAGGCCGAAACGGCCTATCCCGAAATGGCCCGTATTGCCCGTGAGGAGGGCTTGGAAGATATCGCTGCATGGTTTGAAAGCCTGGCCCGCGTGGAAGCCGCCCATGCAGATCGTATCGAACGTCTTCTTACCCGGATGGGGAGCAAAACGGACGGTGCATAAAGCTGCTTGATCGCCAAAATGTGATTTGTGATCAGCGTCGAAACGCCGGATTGTGCGCAACCCAAACCCTTAGACTCTAACAGGGAAAATCAGCAATGTTTGTTGTCTCGCTGAACTACAAGGTTCCGCTTGAACAGGTCGATGCGCATATCGAAGACCATATTGCCTGGCTAAAGCAGGCCTATGCAAAGGGCATGTTTCTGGCATCTGGGCGCAAGATCCCGCGTGATGGCGGGGTGATCCTTGCCAAGGGGGATCGCGCCGCACTGGAAGATGAACTGACCCGCGATCCGTTCCATCAACATGATCTGGCCGATTACCACATCACCGAGTTTGATCCGGTGATGGTGGCAGACGGTCTTGAGGCCCTTCAGGGCTGATGAGGGCAAACAAAGGGCTGCCTTCGCGCCCGCATGCCTAGCCTTCGATCAGTTCCGGGTTGGATGAGTTGTCCTTGAGCGCCACACCCGACAGACCCATCTTGCGGGATTCTGTCATCAGATAAGCGATCTTTTTCGCAGCCTTTTCCGGGGGCAGGCCAGCCGGTCGTATGTTGGAAACACAGTTGCGATCTGCGTTCGACCTTCCGCGCCTTGGCCCCCAGGTCAGATAGCAGCCAAGCGAATCTGCGCTCGACAGGCCTGGGCGTTCGCCGATCAGCATCACGGTCAGCTTGGCGCCTAGTGCTGCGCCAATTTCATCACCCAGTCCGACACGTGACTGGGTGGCCAGTGTGATCGGGGCGACCGACCAGCTTTCCCCCAAGTGATCAAGGATCAGCTTTAAGGTATTGGCTGCATGGTCATGGGTGGCGCGGGCAGACAAGCCATCGGTCAGAATGAAGGCAACGTCATAGTCCCCGGCATGCTTGCCAAGCGCAGCAACAGAGTCTTCGTCCAGCAACCGGCCAAGATCGGGTCGCTGCAGATAGGTCGGGCGATCCTGTGCGGCGGAATGGACATCAAGGATTGCGTGATCAACCCCGTCAAGCTGGTCGCGCACGGAGTTGGGTTCAAACGCCATATGCACCGAATCCCGGGCGCGTGCATGCGCCATCTGGAATTCAAGCAACCGTTCGGTCGGCAGCCCGTCACCCACCCGGCCAAGGCCGATACGGGCATCGGTATGGGCACGAAGCGTGTTCCAGGGATCAAGGCCGCTTGGGATTTTCTTGTTGGTCAGATTGCTCATTTAAGCGGCCCCCGACCATGCCAGAAGGTTTTGCGCTGCCTGCCCGTCAAGTTGTGGACGGGTACGGCCATGCTGATCAAGGATTTCCATCTTGCGCAGCCAGGCGGCAAATTCCGGGGCCGGTTGCAGACCCAGTACAGAGCGCAGATACATCGCATCATGGAAGCTTGTGCTTTGGTAATTGAGCATGATGTCATCTGCACCGGGGACGCCGATGACGAAGTTACAGCCAGCAACCCCCAGAAGGGTCAACAGGTTGTCCATGTCATCCTGATCGGCCTCGGCATGGTTGGTATAGCAAACATCACAACCCATCGGCACGCCAAGCAACTTGCCACAAAAGTGATCTTCAAGCCCGGCACGGGTGATCTGTTTGCCATCAAACAGATATTCCGGACCGATGAAGCCGACCACCGTATTGACCAGAAGCGGCGAGTATTTGCGCGCGACCGCATAGGCGCGCGCCTCGACAGTTTGCTGATCGATGCCTTCGTGGGCATCGGCCGAAAGCGCAGCACCCTGCCCGGTTTCAAAATACATGACATTGTTGCCGACCGTGCCGCGCTTAAGCCCCTTGGCGGCGTCTTCGGCCTCGGCCAGCATGGCCTGGGTGATGCCAAAGCTTTCATTGGCCTTTTGCGTGCCGGCAATCGACTGGAACACCAGATCAACCGGGGCATTGCGCGCCATAACATCAATCACCGTCGTGACATGGGCCAAAACGCACGACTGGGTCGGGATATCGATCCGTTCGCGAACTTCATCAATCAGTTTGAGAAGCTCAATCATCGCTTCCGGGCTGTCAGTGGCCGGGTTGATGCCAATGACCGCATCGCCGCTGCCATGCATCAGACCGTCAAGGATCGAGGCCGCAACACCCGCAGGATCATCAGTCGGATGATTGGGTTGCAGGCGCACCGAAAGATGGCCGGGCAGGCCGATAGTGTTGCGAAAGGCCGTCACCACATGGCATTTCTTGGCAACCGCGATCAGGTCCTGATTGCGCATCAGTTTTGATACCGCCGCGACCATTTCCGGTGTCAGGCCGGGTGCCAGATGTTTAAGTACTTCGGGGGTGGCGTCATCGGTCAGAAGCCAGTTGCGAAAATCACCGACGGTCATCGAGGATACCGGTGCAAAGGCATCTGCATCGTGATCATCAATAATCATGCGCGTGACGTCGTCATCCTCGTAGGGAACCAGTGCCTCGCTCAGAAACCGTTTGAGCGGCACATCGGCCAGCGCAAAGCGCGCTGCTACCCGTTCTTCATCCGAACTTGCCGCAAGCCCGGCGAGCAAATCGCCGGACCGAAGCGGGCTTGCCTTTGCCAACAGGGTTTTCAGGTCGGGAAAGGTAAAGCGTTCAAAACTGAATGGCGCGCCGGTCTGCAAGTTCTGCCTCCTGAAGCATGAAAGACATCGCCAGGAATTTTTGCCCCTGTCCGCAAAGGAAAACAGCGCCAAACATGACGCTGTTGCGATGCATGATCATCATTTGTCCATGGAACCAGAAAATGCCTCAAATGCAAAGTTTTTAATCACAGGGAAAGGTGCACCTTTCTATTGTGCAGCCTGTGCGACCTCCGTCAGGGTCTTGCGGGCCGTGGCCGTATTGTGCCGACTGTTGGTTTCATCGCTCGGGCCGCGCAGGACGATATGCGGATGGCCAAGCGAATTGAGTTCGACATGCCCATCAACCTGATAGACATCGCGCAGAAGGTCACTGTCGATGACATCAGAACACGGACCGAACGCGACCATCTTGCCATTGCGAATGGCCATGGCCTGATCACAATATTGCAGGGCGTGGTTGAGGTCGTGAATGGCGATCAGGACAATGATGTTCTGCCCTTTGGCGACATCGCGCATAAAGGACAGGACTTCCATTTGGCGATGCAGATCAAGTGCTGATGTCGGTTCATCCATCAAAAGGATTTTCGGATCACGCACCAATGTCTGGGCAATCGCGACCAACTGGCGTTGCCCGCCGCTCAGCTCGCCCAAGTTACGCGCGGCGAGATCGCCAATACGAAGGGCGGCCAGAATATCATCAATCCGGGCCAGTTCATCTGCCCGCACGCGCAGGCTTGATCCCTGCTTGGCGGCCAGAATGATCGATTCATAGACCGACAACACCGCGGTTGAGCCGGTATCCTGGGGCATATAACAAATCGTATTGCGTTCCTTGCGGTGTGATCCGAGGTCAACAATACCATCGCCCTTTGCAAGGCCGGCCACGCGGCGAAACAGGCTTGATTTGCCGGCTGCATTCGGGCCGATGACGGCAGTTACAGTGCCTGGCTGGATGGTCGGGGTGGTAACATCAGATACCACCTGCACCTTGCCATAACGGGTTCCGATATTTTCGAGACGCAGCGTTACCATGATTTCCTCCGACTTGCGAAAATCAGCGAGAAGAAGAAGGGTACACCGACAAGGGCGGTAATTACCCCGATGGGCAGGATGGCGCCCGGGATCAGCAGCTTTGACAACACGGATGTTGCCGACAGGATCAGGGCACCGCACAGGATCGATGCCGGCAGGAAGAAGCGTTGATCTTCGCCCACCAGCATGCGGGCAATATGTGGCCCGACAAGCCCGATGAAGCCGATGGTGCCGACAAAGGAAACCGGAATGGCAGCCAGAAGGCTTACAATCAGCATGGTGCGCAGGCGAAGCCCCTGCACATTCACCCCAAAGCTCTCCGCCTTGGCATCACCCAGACGAAGGGCGGTCAGTGCCCATGCCTGACGGGCAAACAGCGGAATGGCGATAACGACAGCAATGGCGGTCACCGCAACCTTGGTCCAGGTCGCCTTGACCAGTGACCCCATGGTCCAGAAGACAACAGCCGCCAACGCCTGTTCACTTGCCAGATACTGCAAAAGGGCCAGAAGCGCATTGAAGGTAAAGACCAGCGCAATGCCAAGCAACACGATGGTTTCAACCGTCACCCCACGCATGCGGCTGAAGAAATGAATGATCAGGGCCGTGCCCATCGCCATGATGAAGGCATTGAGCGGAATGATGAATTCGACAAAGGCCGGCAGAAGGGCGACCCCCAGTACAAGCGCCAGTGCCGCGCCAAACCCGGCGGCGGCTGAAATGCCCAACGTAAACGGGCTAGCCAGCGGGTTGGCAAGGATGGTCTGCATCTGTGCGCCAGCGGTCGACAGCGCCGCGCCCACGGTCAACGCCATGAGTGCGACCGGCATGCGGATATCCCAGATCACCACGCGTAACTGATCAATCGCCGACGAAGGATCAAGCAGGGTGGCGATCACGTCGGATAATGGATAGTTCGCCGGGCCCGTTGCCAGATCGATGGCAAATGAAAGAAACAATGCGCCCGCCATTGCAAGCAGGAGCATGAAACGACGCAGGGAGCGTGCCTTGTAATGCACGCTCCCGGCTTCGACACTGAGTTGGTTGGTCGTCATTAGTTTGTGGCTGTATCACTGATCGAGATGAAGTAGCCCGGCTGGTAATCCAGCGGCAGGAAGCGTTCGTGCAGTTCCTTGAAGGTTGCTTCCGGATCGATATCGGCAAACAGGTCCGGGTGGAACCATTTCGCCATCTGTTCGATCACTACGAACTGGTACGGGCTGTTATAGAACTGGTGCCAGACAGCATGAATTTCGCCGTTCTCGACCGCCTTGATGCCGGTGAAGGCCGGGCGTTCCATCAAGCCAACCAGTTTGCGGCGTGCTTCAACCATATCGGCATCCGGGCCAAGACCGACCCATGCGCCACCCGGGGAATAGGCTTCCCAGCTGGCACCGGTACCAACGAACTGATCGGGGTTGGAGGCCACAACCTGTTCCGGGTTGATCGTGCCAAAGGTGCCCGGGATAATGGATGCTGCGATGTTCACGCCGCCAGCCATTTCGACCATGGTGCCGAAGTTCTCGTTGCCAAACGACATGCAGCATTCATCGGAATAACCCGCAGCACGTTCAATGAAGACTTGCGGTTTTTCCGGATTTGCCTTGGCAATGCGATCGGTCACGTTCTTGATGCTGTCAGAACGGAATTTGATGAATTCGGCCGCACGATCTTCCTTACCGGTCAGTTGGCCGAGGATCTTCATGCTGGTGTCGGTATTTTTCATCGGCGCTTCGCGGAAGTCGATATAGACCAGCGGAATGCCGACAGCAGCCAGTTTTTCGTCAAAACCGCCGTCTTCGGTGGCAGCCTTGGCTTCAAGGTTCATGATCACGACGTCCGGATTGACCGAAATGGCCTGTTCGATGTCGAACGTGCCGTCTTTAATGCCGCCAAAGGTCGGAATGTCGTCAATGCGCGGGTATTTCGCAGCATAGATGTCGTAGGTCTGCGGATCAGCCTTTTTCAGGTCATCGCGCCAGCCGACAACGCGCTGGAACGGGTCTTCACTGTCGAGTGTCGCCAGACCATAGATCAGGCGGCCTTCGCCCAGAATGACCTTCTGAACTGGTACTTCGACTGTAACTTCACGTCCGGTAACGTCGGTCACCGTGACCGATTCTGCTGCCTGTGCGGTGCCTGTGACCAGCATGGTCAGAGCAGCAAATACACCCAAAAATTTCATTCCCGTTCCCTCAGATTAGGATTGCCTGTCGAGCGATTTATCAGTTATTGAGAATGAAAATCAATCTTTTTCGCAATGATAATGCAAATCATTTGTTTTTAGTGATTGCGCAATTATCGCTGTGAGATTTAACTAGCCCGCAGAAATCCGGGTATTCCGCCAAGAGAGCATCAAGACCATGAATCAGGCCAGCAACTTCAACCTGCGCGAAGAGATCAAGGAATATTGGTCAATGCGCGCGGCCACATTTGACGAACAGCCCGGCCACGAGATTTTCTCAGAAGCCGAACGCAGCGCGTGGCATACCTTGTTTGAACGTCATTTCGGCAAGGGTGACGGGCGCAAGGCGCTTGATCTGGCAAGTGGCACCGGGGTTATCAGCCATCTGATGCATGATCTTGGATTTAACGTGACCGGCATGGACTGGTCGGAGGCGATGCTTGAAAAGGCGCGCGCCAAATCAAGGCAGCGCGGATCAAAAATCACATTTTTGCTTGGCGATGCGGAAAATACGCTTGAAGCAGACAACAGTTATGACGTGATCGTCACTCGTCATCTGGTCTGGACGCTTGTTGATCCGGCTGCGGCCTTTGCCGAATGGTTCCGGGTTCTTAAACCTGGTGGGAAACTTTTGGTGGTTGATGGTGATTTTGTCTCCCCGACCTGGGCGACGAAGTTCAACAAGGCGATGGCGGGTTTCCTTGAAACCCTTGGTTTGCGAAAACCGGTCGAGGCGATTCCGCAGATGCAGACCCATCAAGATATTCTGGCCCGCGTGCATTTTTCAAACGGGGCGCGGGCAGATGCTGTTGAGGCCATGCTGCGCAAAACCGGGTTCGATCCGATTGCGGTGGATTTCGATCTGAAACGCATTCACAGCGCGCAGAAAAAACACATCAGCTTCGCCAAGGGCCTGGAACGTGGCGCACAGCATCGCTATGCGATATGCGCGCAGAAACCGTTGGAAGCTTAGGCTGTTTACAAAAGTTGTGTTTAGCGGACCGGCTCGGTCACGACTTCGGTCTTGACCGAATTGGCCAGAAAACAAGCTTCATGGGCGCGGTGATGCAGCTGATCCTCAAGCACAACATCAGGGGCTGTGCCACCATAGGTGACCTTGGGCTTTAGGGTGACCTTGGTGATCATGGTCTTGCCATCGACCGTTTCCATGATGCCGCTGGCGTCATCGACATAGGCATCAATCAAAAGCCCTGCATCGGATGCGAAATGCAGGAAAAACAGCATGTGGCAGCTTGAAAGGGCTGCGACAAAGGCTTCTTCCGGGTCGACATTTTCTGCCAACGAATATGGCACGGGCACCACATGCGGGGATGAGGATGCCGGAACTTCGACCCCGCCATCAAAGCGCCAGACATGACCACGCGAGTATCGGCGATCAGTGAAAACCTCGCTTTCCTTGCGCTTCCAGATGACTTCTGCGCCAAAACTGCTCATGGTGGGGCTCCTCGGTCTTCAGGACTTATCAATCGGGATCAGGGTTCCGGCGGTGACGCCGATATGGGTGGTTAAAACCTTACGCGCGGTCGCAATGTCCCCGGCCTCAAGGGCGGCGAGGATTTGCTGATGTTCTTCATAAAACGCGCTTCGCGGTCGTGACCCTTTGGGTTGCAGGGCGTAGGCACGCTTGGCCTCTCCGCGAAATCCATCGATCATCGACAGCAGCCTTTGATTGCCGCATGCGCCATACAGGGTCGCGTGGAATTCCTGATCAAGCGCTGCCAGCATGTCGGGATCTTCTTCTTCAAACAGATCTTCGTTTAGGCGACGCGCCTTACGCAGTGCTGATGGGCTCAGGTTAGGTGCAGACAGCTCAAGTGCGCTGACCTCAAGCGAAATGCGAATCTGACTAAGCTCCTGCACGTCTTTGCTGCGCAGTCCAGTGACGGCAAGACTTCTATCCGGGCGTTTTTCGAGCAAACCGGATTCGTGAAGCCGTTCAAGGGCGTGGCGAATCGGCTGACGACTTACGCCAAAGCGCGCGGCGAGATTTTCCTGCTTAAGCACCGTACCGGGGGGCAAGCTTCCAGCTTCGATCTCTTCGCGAAGTGCTGTTGTGATCAAGTTTGTATCCATGGATCCAAACTATGATGCGTCAGATTTTTCGTCAAGAAAAACAGAGCGCAGTATCACTCTGCGGGGATGGCTTCTGTTTGAGTGTCCTGCAGGTCGCAGTGGCTTTGCACAAAGTCGATAATCCGGTCATGTGCGCCGTCGATGTCTTCGTTAACAATGCCGTGACGATCGGATTTCAGCATCTGGACGTTAATGTCGCTGGCATTGGTTGCCAGACGCCGGATCATAGTCGCACTGGCGGGATCGACGACCTTGTCGCCATCACCTTGCAGGATCAGGGTCGGGCAATCGAGATCCGGCAGGCGCCGCTGCATCTCGGCCACGGTCTGGCGCAACTGATGCAATCCGCCGATCGGAATGTTGCGATAATTGATCTCGGGATGCTCGGAATCGTTTGGCCGGAAACTGAGAAGTTCCTGCGCGGATGGCATCCAGCCCATCAGTTTGTTTGCACCATAAAGCAGTGGGACAAACATCAGATTGCGATTACGGAATTTAAGCGGCGTTCCGGCAAGGACAAGTGCCCGCAATTTTTCAGGATGATCAGCGGCATGAATGGCCGACAGGGCGCCGCCGGTTGAAAACCCGACAATGATCACCTGATCGCAAAACGGGGCCAGGATTTCATAGCCACGCCGGACCGATGCCAGCCAATCGGTCCATTTGCGTTTTTGCAACTCATGGGGTGATGTGCCGTGCCCGGCAAGACGAACCCCCATAACCGCATGACCCATGGCGGCAAATTTTTCGCCAAGTTCGCGAAGCTCCGCCGGGGATGCCAAAAAGCCATGCACAAGCAACACGCCACAGGCAAACTGCTTTTGTCCGTTGGGCAGCAGCAAATAGGGGCGGCTGTCAGCCGTTGCGGTTTCCTGGGCGTTGATTGCGTCATATTTCGGTTTTTGGAACTTGGTGTGGTTCCACTGCCAAGCCAGAATTTCATCATCAAAACGGCGATGGGCAATGTCGGTGGGGCTCAGGTGGTCGACCTCGATCCGCGCGCGTTCAAGGGCCTGCCAAGCGGCATGGATCGGGGCCATTTCATTGGCATAGACCATGATCGGGTTGTCCATGCGGATCTGATCAAAGGTGGCCTCGGCCTGTAATTTGGGCAGGAAGCAATATTTCTGATCGCGACGTTCAATCAGGCCAAGCTGAACCGCACTGTCGATAAAGAAGCGGATTTGAGGACAATTGAGCTCAAAAATACCGACATAGTCCGCCGGATTGCGCATGCCGCGATGCAAATGGACGTTTTCGGCCTGCTGGATATTCTTGATCGCGAGATAAAGTGTTCTGTCAAAGTGGCCTATATCAACTTCGGTTACGCCATCCTCAAGCCACATCATGATCAGGCGCGATGCCAGGTGGCTGACATTGATCGTCAGATTGGAATACATCACCGACATGCAATGATCGCGCAGCGGCTTGATATGCCGGGTGATGGCAAATTGCGGGACGCGTTCGGTGATCTTTTCAAGGGTCTTGGCCGGCTTGAACAGATCATCAATGCAGGTGGCCTGCTCAAGCCGCTTGGCAAGCAGCCTGCGGTCCAGCCAATTAAACTGATCGCGCGGATTGACCGGATCGCCCAACCGGATGTCCATATCGGTCTTTTTGAACATCAGATTGCCTTCGATGATCATTTCCTCGGCCATTTTGGGGCTGAGCCCACCGGTAAACATGTCAGCTGCGCGTGCCAGAAGGTTCTGATCAACGCGCAGCGGATGGAAGGTAATGTTGGCCGGAAACATCAAGGTCGGCTTGGCAAGGCTCGCGCGCAGGTCATCTTCACTGCGTTCCAAAATGTCGGCCCAACGGTTGAGTTCGTCGGCTTTACCCCGATCAATCAGGGTGGATAGGCCGATCTTGAAGCCATCAATGCAAAGCCCAAGCAAGGCCGCACCGGTATGGTGGGCGCGCCTGGTATCTGCCGATCTGGAATAGACGCTGTAATCAGGGCGTTTGGGGTGTGGCCGTATATCGGTCAGAACCCGGCGATCCTTGACCATGCCGCCTTCGGGAAAGACAACCACCTTGCCACCGCGCAGGACTTCCTCGGCCAGAAACGGCAACAGGCGTTCATAGTTATTGGGAACTCCGCCAAGCGCCCGGAGATAGCGCGAAAAAGTATTGTCCTGGACAAAAAACTCGCCCGACGCGATCGACCGGCAATAGACCCCGGTTTCGAGCGCGATCAGGTATTGCGGGATAAAGGTTTCAAACCGGGCGAAGTGATTGAACATGAAAATGTCGCCCTGCGACAAATGGTCGCGCGGGCCGTGCATCTTGATATTGATGTCGATATTGGCCCGCAAAGCCGTCATCGCGCGAAGGGTCCATTCGCAGGTCTTCGGATTGATGGCGAACTTTTCACGTTCGATATCGCGGAATGTCTGAACCATGCGTGGAAATATCCCGGCCGGAGGTCTAACCCAGTATAAAGCGTTGGTTTCTTGGACGATTTTATCAGTTTTTTATAACGTCTCGGTTAAGATAGATATGTGTTGCAATCCCCGGTTTTGGAAGGCGTGCAATCTGCGATTTGTCACGAATTGGTGTCAGAACGGCACGTCTTTCGTATAATGAAACATCGGCGTGCTAATCTGCCCGCTGGTTTCCATCAAATCCGGGCCGGTCATATCCCCTGCCAACAATGTGATGACCGCCACCCCGGTTTGTGATCGCCCACCATGATTGGAGGCCTTGTGCCTGTTCCCGACCCTGCCCCAGATCCATCCAAAGGCTCGGACCAAAACAATCCTGATTGTGTGCCTGCCACTGATCAGGATGGCGGACAAAGATCGATTTTTTCCGATCGGAATTTTGTGCTGTTTCTTGTCGGGCAATGCATCACGACACAAGGATTGTGGATTCAGAAAATCGCCATGTCGTGGCTGGCATGGTCTTTGACCGGATCGGCCCTTTGGACCGGGGTGATTGCCGCGCTTAATTTTGCCCCGGCCTTTTTCCTTGGGCCGATTTTCGGCGTGATGGCCGATCGGGTCGATCTGCGGCGCACGGCCATGCTGCTTAATCTTGGGCAGGCTGCGGTTTCGTTCCTTTTGATGGGACTGTCCTATGCTGACATGATGACGTTGCCCTGGATGGTCGCACTTGCCGGATCGATGGGAATTCTTGGCAGTGCAATGACGCCCATTCGCCTGTCGCTGGTGCCGGTGATTGTACCGCGTGCCTTCATGAATCGCGCGGTCGCCTATGCGGCGATGAATTTCAATATCTCACGTCTGGTCGGGCCTGCGGTTGGTGGGGTGGTGATTGCCACCTGGGGCACCGGGGCGGCCTTTATGATCAACGCGATCAGTTATCTTCCGATGGTGTTTGTCATTTCGGTGGTGACCATTCACATGGAGCGCGCACCCGATGCCAAAAGCCGTCGGATCTGGACATCGCTTGTCGACGGGGCAAACTATGCGCTCAATCACCCGATGATCCGATCGGTTCTGGCGCTGTCCTGCTTTGTCTCGCTGGTCGGGACCGGCATGGTTGAACTGATGCCGGTCTTTGCCGAGGCGGTTTATGACCGCGGGGTCACGGGGCTTGGCATGCTGGCATCAAGTGCGGGGATCGGGGCGGTGACATCGACCTTTATCCTGTCGCGGATTTCATCAGATGCTATTGCCTATCAAAAGGTGACTATCCTTGGGGCGTTTGCCGCCGCCGTCGGCATGACCGGACTTGGTTTTGCGCCGTGGTACGAGCTTGCCGTGCCGTTGGTCGCGCTCACGGGTGGTGGATTGACCCTTGTCGGGGTGGGGTCACAAACGGCCTTGCAGCTGACGGTTGATAATCGCCTGCGGGGTCGGGTGATGAGTTTCTGGAGTGCGACCAGTTTTGGTGGCATGGCACTGGGCGGGACGCTTCTTGGCGCGATTTCCGAGGCCGGTGATATTCAATATACGGCGCGTGGTTCTGGCGTTTTGATCCTGTTTGCGGCCTGTGTCGGGCTTTGGCGGCTTTATCGCATCGGGGCGCTGGCGCGTTCGGGTGCATTGCGGTAAAGGATTGTTAAGGCCTGCCGACCTATGGTGGCTCATTGTGAGAGGATCGGGGATTTCCAGATGCGTTTGCTTGGTATTGTCGGACTGTGTTTGTTGCTTTCGGCGTGTTTTAGCACTGGTAATTCGGCACCACGTGCGTCCGGCCCGATGCCAAGTGACACGGTTCAGACCCTTGCCAGCGTCAATCTGCCGTCCTCACGCCTGAACAGTTTCGCCCCGACCAACAAGTTCCTGCAATGCGTGCCCTATGCCCGCGAAGTATCGGGTATCGAGATTTATGGAGATGCCTGGACATGGTGGGCGCAGGCTGGGCAGAAAAATTTCCAGCGCGGTAACCGCCCGCAAATCGGTGCCGTTCTTGCGCTTCGCAAGACATCGCGCCTGAAACTGGGCCACGTAGCGGTGGTTTCAGCCATACTTGATAGCCGCAAGATCCTTGTAAACCATGCCAATTGGGGCAGCGATTCGCGTACCCGCGGCAAGGTGCATTATCGCCAGCCGGTTGTTGATGTATCCCCCAACAATGACTGGTCCGAAGTGCGGATGATGAACACGCTTGGCACATTCGGCAGCATGTATCCAGCCCACGGCTTCATCTATCAGCCGCGCGAGACTGCAGAGGCGAACTAAGCCACTGCGCTGCTGGCGCCCCGCTGGCCAAAAACCCGCCCGACATCACGAAAGAAAAGTGGCGAAGCCCCCACGGATAGAGAGCTTCGCCAATTAAACCCGTGCGGGCGGCACGGGTTCGGGGGTTGAACCCGACAAGGCTTGCCGAAAACGCCTTTCTGGCAGAGCAGGATCACGGTGCGATGTGATTTCGAGCATCCGTTTCGATACTGATCACCCGGCACGACAGGTAATCACTGATCCCCTATGGCACGCCTTGAATTAAAATTATCTATAAAACGACGTTTTCTATGATAATTACGCCGGGATCGAGTGCTGAAATCAACTGCAAAATCGAAGGAAAGGGGTGATTCTTCGCTGAATTCACTGCATTCCACTCTAAATTATTGATTTTAAATTATAAATATTATCTATGAAATCGCACCGTAAGTACGATAGGGATGGCTGAGACGCGCATTTTCTGTGCGTGTCGTCCTGAATCGGCGCTTTTCGTGCGTCGTTCCTTCCCTTTGGGGTCGAAAACCGGGCATACATGGCGAACATATGATTTCGGGGAAGTGTCGTCAGGCAGTGGTTTGCGGGCGTGCTGCTTTGCCGGATTTATTGCCGATCCATTTCACATGCCGGGCAAGGGTGGCGGCGGCAACATCAATCTGATTGCTTCTGAGCGCGGCAAGGATCGCGCGGTGGTCCTGATCGGTCGGGGCTTCCCATTCCATGCGAAAGCCCGAAAATAAAAATCGCGCACTGGCGGCATGCAGATCATCAATCGTCGCAAGCAACCGAGGCATGCCACAAGGTTCCAGGATGACACGGTGAAACGCCCTGTTGGCCTGTTCCCAGCCTTGGACATCAGTGGCATTTTCGCCTGCGCGATTATGGGCCTCTGCCACATCAAGAATTTCAGGTGTCAAATGCGGGGCAGCTTGGCGAAGTGCCAGAACTTCGAGGGACGCCCGCATCTCAGCAACTTCGCGTACCTCGGCAACATCAAAGCTGGCAACTCGAACACCACGCCGTGGTTCGCTGACCGCAAGGCCTTGTGCCTCCAGCCGACGAAACGCCTCGCGCACCGGAACGTGACTTGCGCCGAATTCCTCGGCGAAGTGGTCCTGGCGCAGTTTCATGCCCGGTGCGAATTCGCCCGAAATAATCCGTTCGGCCAGCGCCCGGGTAATGCGGCCCGCGACCGTGGTGTCTGTGGTGCTCTTTGTCATGTTTTATAGATAATTTGTGACAACTGATTTGTCGACCTGATTGATGTGCAACAATGTTGTGCGGTGCAATATACTCTAGAAGTATTGGAGTTTCCGGTATCGCTAATTGTGGCTCGGAGGGCACCATCATGATGGAACAGACGGCCAAGCGTGATTTTCCCGAAATTGACCGCTCATTGCTTCGCACAGATCCAAACACTGGACTTGGAACAGACGAAGCAAGGCGTCGCACCGAACAGTTCGGTGAAAACCGCCTTCGCGATGATCAAACCAGCGCGCTTAAAAAGCTTCTGTCGTTCTTTTGGGGGCCGATCCCGTGGATGATCGAAGTTGCCGCCATCCTTTCGGCTGTTGTGCAGCATTGGTCGGACTTTGCGATCATCATCGTGATGCTGTTGCTCAATGCCGGGGTCGGGTTCTGGCAAGAATTCAAGGCAGACAACGCCATTGCTGCGCTCAAACAGCGCCTTGCGCCGGATGCACGCGTGTTGCGCGATGGTGCTTGGTCGGATCTTCCGGCCCGTGAACTGGTGCCGGGTGACATTATCCGCATCAAGCTTGGCGATATCATTCCCGCCGATACCAAACTGTTGGCGGGCGACTATTTGCGTGTCGATCAGTCTGCCCTGACCGGTGAGTCGCTAGCGATTGATAAGAAAATCGGGGATGAGGTCTATTCCGGCGCCATTGCCCGGCAGGGGCAGATGACCGCAATGGTCACCGCGACAGGCATGGCGACCTATCTTGGCCGGACGGCAAGTCTGGTCAAAGGTGCTGGCAAACAATCGCATTTTCAGCGCGCGGTTCTGCGCATTGGCAACTTCCTGATCCTGATCACGTTGGGCCTGATTGCGTTGATCATGACGGTTGCCTTGCATCGTGGTGATCCGTTGATGGAAACCTTGCTGTTTGCCTTGATCCTGGCGGTGGCGGCAATTCCGGTGGCCTTGCCAGCTGTTCTTTCGGTGACACTGGCGGTCGGGGCCGAAAAACTGGCGCGGATGAAGGCGATTGTATCGCGCCTTGTCTCGATCGAGGAACTGGCCGGGATGGATATCCTGTGTTCTGACAAGACCGGGACATTGACGCAAAACCATTTAACCGTCGGAACCCCGGTCCTGATTGATGCCAAGGATGAAAGCGATCTGATCCGCACCGCCGCACTGGCATCAGAGGCCGATAGCCACGACCCGATTGATAGTGCGGTTTTTGCCATCCTTGGCAATCGCGCAAAGCTTGATGGCTATGACATCACCAGTTTCCGGCAGTTTGATCCGGTACGCAAACGGGCCGAGGCGGAGGTTACGCAGCATGGCCAGACCATCATGGTTGCCAAGGGGGCGCCGCAGGCGGTTCTGGCTTTGCTGTGTGAGGATGAGATATCGGATATCGAAAGTGTCGCCGCTTATCGTGCGGTGATGGATGCGATCAAAACCATGGCAGAGCACGGTTACCGTGCGCTTGGTGTCGCGCGCACCGATAAAGACGGCAATTGGCAGTTTCTGGGGTTGCTGCCGCTGTTTGATCCACCGCGTGAGGACGCGGCATCAACCATTGCGGAACTGCGCCACAAGGGTGTTGATATCCGCATGATCACCGGCGATCACGAGGCGATTGGCCGCGAAGTCGCCGGCCAGCTTGGATTGGGGCAAAACATCCTGCCCGCAGATGCCGTGTTTGATCGCAACAATCAGGCACTTGATCAGGTAATGATCGAGCAGGCAGATGGCTTTGCCCGCGTCTTTCCTGAACATAAATACGCGATTGTCCGCCAGTTTCAGGACCGCGGCCATATTGTCGGCATGACCGGTGACGGGGTGAATGATGCCCCTGCCCTGAAACAGGCCGATATTGGTATTGCTGTTTCAAATGCCACCGATGCGGCGCGGGCGGCGGCCGACCTTGTTCTGACCGCGCCGGGCATTTCGGTGATTACCAGCGCGATTGAAGAATCGCGGCGTATTTTCGAACGTATGGGCAGTTACGCCACTTTCCGGATTTCCGAGACGATCCGGGTTTTGTTGTTCATGACGATTTCAATTCTGGTGTTTGATTTCTACCCGGTCACGGCGGTGATGATCGTGTTGCTGGCGTTGCTTAATGATTTCCCGATCATGATGATTGCCTACGACAATGCCGAGGTTGCCGAACACCCGGTGCGATGGAACATGGGTAATACGCTCACCATGGCATCCCTTTTGGGTGCTACCGGGGTGACATCATCCTTTGCCTTGCTTTGGGTGTCGGAAACGTTGCTGCACTTGCCGCCGGAAGAAGTCCAGACACTGGTGTTCCTCAAGCTTCTGGTGGCGGGGCATCTGACGATTTATCTTACCCGGCACAAAGGATTCTTCTGGCAAAAACCCTATCCTAGCATGAAGCTGTTTCTCGCAACCGAGGTCACCCAGATCATTGGCACGCTGGCGGCTGTCTATGGCTGGTTTGTGCCACCGATTGGCTGGTACCATGCGCTGGTGGTTTGGGGATATGCGCTGTGCTGGTTTGTGGTGGCGGGCTGTATCAAGGTTTGGGTCTATCGGCTTCTGACCCATCGCCATCACAGTCATCACAGCCATCTGGCCCGGGTTGAAGGATCGCTTCATCGCCACCGATAAGATCGGCACATCCACAAACAAAAAGCCGGACCATTTGTTGGGTCCGGCTTTGGGTATTCGTGGTTATCGTGCCTATTCTGCGGCGATATCGCAATGTTCGTCGGGCATGTCGGCAAAGGCATCGCGAAGCGCGTTCGACCAGGCGTCAGACAGTGCGCGGAAGCCCCTGTCCTCGGCCTCGATCCGACGGATCTCAGAAAATTTGCAAGCGTCATCAGGCAAAACAGCCAGATCAAGTGGCATACCGACCGACAGGTTGGAGCGAAGCGTCGAATCCATCGACAGCAATACCGCTTTGACCCCGTCCTGAATTGGTGTGTCGGGCGTGATCACCCGATCAAGGATCGGTTTGCCGTATTTGTGTTCGCCGATCTGAAGGTAAGGCGTATCGGATGTGGCTTCGATGAAATTACCCGCGGCATAGACCAGAAACAGGCGTTGATCACCGCCCTTACGCTGTCCGCCAATCATGATCGACGCAGCGCTGCTTTCATGATGCTGTTCAAGGGTGTCATGGTATTTCAGCTGCACTTTCTGCATGGCTTCGCCAACCAGTTCGGCGACGCGGAACATGCTTGGTGCGCTCAGGATGCAGTTACCCGGCTCGGTTTCGGGATCGTCGATGGCCTCGTGCAAGGTGCTCATCACCGCCTGGGTAATGGCAAGGTTGCCGGCTGAAAGTGCGACAATCGCGCGTTCCCCGGGGACTTCCCAGGTGAACATCTTGCGATAACGTGAAATGTTATCAAGGCCCGCATTGGTCCGCGTGTCCGAAAGGAAAACCAGCCCTTCGTTCAGCATCAACCCGACACAGTAGGTCATCTTTTTGTAGTCCGACTATTGTTGTGACTGCGCAATGACGACTGTTACATCCAAATCTTCGTTTCCGCCACCAGTATGTACGCCCCGGATCGGGGTGGCGACCTGACCATCAAGTCCTGATCCAAGCCGGATATAACTATCCGTCGGGCAGCACTTGTTGGCCGGATCAAACCCGACCCAGCCGAACTCTGGCAGATGTAACTCCGCCCATGCATGGGATGCCTCATGCGGTTTGCCTTCATGATCGGCAAACAGATATCCCGATACATAGCGGGCCGGAATGCCAAGATGGCGTGCCGCCGAGATCAGCACATGGGCATGATCCTGGCAAACACCCTTGCCATCAGCAATCGCATCGGCAGCCGTTGTGTGCACATGGGTTGTACCCGGCGCATATTCAATGGCATCGGCGACCGCCGCGGCAAGACCGTGCGCAAGTTCCAACACCGTACCGTCCTTGGTTTTCTTTGCGACCTTGTCGGCAAGCTTGCGAATGGCGGCACTGGATTTGGTCATGGGCGTCGTGCGCAGGAATACGGCCGGAAAGGCGCGTTCCTTGTGGCCGCGCAAAACGCCTGCGGTATCAGTGGTTTCGACCTCACCGGTGACGACGATTTCAATCGCCTCGACCGGGCCGTTTGATGTCAGGGTGCTGATGATATCGCCATTGCCATCGGTAAATTCTGCACCGATGTTGCAGCCTTCGGCTGTGATCGACCATCTCAGGATCTTTTGGCCTTCGAACTCAGCGGGCGTCAGTTTGAGGCTCTGCACCGCGTGATAGGCCGGATACTCATAGCGGTAATGGGTCTTGTGTTCGACGGTCAAGCGCATCTTACTGTCCCCCAAAATGATATGCGTCAGCAATGGCAAGCGACAGGATACGGTTGCGTCCCTGGAAGTCGGTCAGGAATTCGTGCAACCCGCCTGAAAAAATCTCGTCCATGTCACTTTGCGTCAGCAAGGAATACATCTCGACCGCCTGGCGATGAACGCTGTGGCGTTGACCATAATGGCGGGCAAGCCTTTCAAGATGCTGGGTAATCTGTTCGGAACAGTGGGCAAGCGATCGCGGACTGAACGGATTAAGGATCAGGAAGTGCGCGATGCGATGTGGTGAATAATCATCACGATAGACCCAGTGGAATGCGCGGAGCGAAGATGCTGCACGCAAAACCGTTGTCCATTGATAGTTATCGACACCATCGCCGACCATGCTGGTTTCCGGCAGAAGGACATAATATTTGACGTCCAGAAGTCGTGCGGTGTTGTCTGCGCGTTCGATAAAGGTGCCCAGACGGATGAAGTCATAACCGTCATTGCGCAAGATGGTGGAATCGGTGGCCCCGCGGAACAGCGCGCCCTGCTTTTTGACCCAGTCAATGAATTCCGGCAGTTCGTTCTTCGCCATATTGTGCATCGACGGGCGCCGCAGTTCCATCAGCGCATTATTGAGCGCCTCCCACATTTCTGCGGTAATGGCTGTACGCATGGCGCGTGCATTGGCGCGCGCATACTCAAAGCAATTGATGATCGATGAGTGGTTGTCGCGGTTAAAGATCAGGAAATTGGCGACCTCTTCCTGGCGCAACGGCGCATCGGGATCATATCCCGCGGCACATCCGGATGCAGAAAGGACAGACTCCCATTCCGACCGGTTGCCGCTTGCAGCAGCCGGCATCAGGGCCATGCGATAGCCCATTTCCATCAGGCGGGCCATGTTTTCGGCCCGTTCGACATATCTCGACAACCAGAAAAGGTTTTCGGCGGTACGACTAAGCATCTCTCAACCCTTTCCTTTTAATCGCTCATGATCCAGGTGTCCTTGACCCCGCCGCCCTGCGACGAGTTCACGACAAGTGAGCCTTCACGCAGCGCCACACGAGTCAACCCGCCCGGTGTCAGGCGCACGTCATCGCCAACAAGACAGAAGGGCCGGAAATCGACATGACGCGGCGCAACGCCGCTTTCAACGAAGGTCGGGCAGGCTGAAAGCGACAGGGTCGGTTGGGCGATGAAATCACCGGGATCGGCTTCGATCCGTTTGGCGTAGGCGGCCTGTTCTTCCTTGGTTGATGCCGGCCCGACCAGCATGCCATAGCCACCTGACCCGTGGACTTCCTTGACCACCAGTTCGCCCAGATGCTCGAGGACGTATTTCAGATCATCCGGCTTGCCGCATTTCCAGGTCGGAACGTTATTAAGGATCGGTTCCTGACCCAGATAGAAGCGGATCATGTCAGGCACATAGGTATAAACCGCCTTGTCATCGGCCACCCCGGCACCCGGGGCCGAGCAGATGGCAACACCGCCTGAGCGATACACATTCATTAGCCCGGGAATGCCCAGAACCGAGTCCGGTCTGAAGCACAGCGGATCGATATAGGCGTCATCAATGCGGCGATAAATCACATCCACCTGTGCTGGTCCGCGTGTGGTGCGCATAAAGACCCGGTCTTGGTGAACAAACAGGTCCTGACCTTCGACCAGTTCGACACCCATCTGATCGGCAAGGAAGGAATGTTCATAATAGGCACTGTTCATCGCACCCGGCGTCAGGACGACGATATTGGGGTCGCGGTCGCATTTGCGCGGTGCGATGCTTTTTAGCGTTTTCAGCAACATGTCCGGATAGCTTTCGACCGGCTCAATCCGAAGGCTTTTGAACAGATCGGGGAACATGCGCATCATGATTTCGCGGTTCTCAAGCATATAGGACACGCCAGATGGCGTGCGACAGTTGTCTTCGAGAACATAAAAATCGTCAGGACCGGTGCGCACGATATCGACACCGACAATGTGGCTATAGACATTGCGCGGTGGATCAATGCCGATTACGGCCGGTTCGAACGCATCGTTGCGAAACACCAGATCGGCCGGGACGATACCGGCCTTGATGATTTCGGCATTATGGTAAACGTCATAAAGAAACGCGTTCAGCGCCCGGGCGCGCTGTTTGACGCCACGATCAAGCTTGCGCCATTCCTGCGATGTGAAGATACGGGGGATCAGATCAAAGGGAATAAGCCGCTCGGGATCTCCGCCCTCGCCGTAAACAGCAAATGTAATGCCGATCTTGCGGAACAGCGTTTCAGCTTCAAGGCGCTTTTGTTCGAGAACCTCGGGGCCGCTTGCTTCCATCCAGTCAACCAAGGCGCGATAAGGTTCGCGAATTTGGTCGTCAACACTCATCTCGTTGAACATGCATTCTCCCCTTTATTTCCCTTTGATTAAAGGGTGCCGGGCAGGGGGCGGTCAAGGATGTTCACAGTTGAAATGACATATTTTTCAGCAAATTGCTGTTCTGCCGAAAAAATAAACTTGCTGATCAGAGGGTTTGTACAAAAAACGGGCGGACATGAAGTCCGCCCGATCAGATCATGCTTTTGCCGGGCGCAGAACGTGCGTGTGATCGGCGGCATAAAGTCTAGAGTCGGTAAAATCTTTCCGACCGAAAACCTCACCGACCATGATCAGTGCCGTGCGCGTGATACCACTGCCTTTGACCTTGGCCCGGATATCGCCAAGGGTGCCAAAAATGAATTGCTGGTCTGGCCAGGTCACGCGATAGGCAATCACAACCGGGCAGTCTTCGCCGTAATGCGGGGTCAGATCGCGCACCACATTGGCCAGATTGTTGATCGACAGATGCACCGCCAGCGTCGCACGCGATTTGCCAAGTTCCGCAAGGCTCTCGCCGTCTGGCATGCTGGACGACCGCATGGCGGTTCGGGTCAGGATCACGGTCTGGGAAATATCGGGCAGGGTCAGTTCCGCGCCGATTTCAGCAGCCGTCGCTGCATAGGCCGAAACGCCCGGCGTGATGTCATAGGGAATGCCAAGATCATCAAGTCGGCGGATCTGTTCGGCGATTGCACCATAGATTGACGGATCACCGGAATGAACGCGTGCGACATCCTGTCCCTTGGCGTGGGCGGCTTCGATCTCAGCCATGATTTCATCAAGGTTCATGGGCGCTGTATCGACCACATGTGCACCTTCCGGGGCCGCAGTCACGATTTCTTCGGGCACCAGCGATCCGGCATAAAGGCAGACCGGGCATTTTTCGATCAGGCGCAAGCCGCGCACAGTGATCAGGTCCGGGGCGCCAGGACCGGCGCCAATAAAATGAACAGTCATTATTCTGCCCCGCCTTTCTTGGAAGTGTCGTTTTTGGAAGTGTCAGTGCTGCTGTGAACAGTTGTGCTCAGAACTGGGGCTTTGGCCGCATCCGGGCCCTTTTTGGCATAGCCGCGCGGGGTATAGACCCATTCGTTCTCGCCGCGGGTGATGTGGCGGCTATTGCTTGATCCGACCAGAACCGTGGTCAGCATATCGACCATGTCGACTTCTAGTTTCGAAAGTGGAACGACTGTGATTTCCTCGTCCGGGCGGCCAAGTTGACGGCCGAGAACCACCGGGGTGTCTTCGTTGCGGTGTTCAAGCAGGATATCACGCGCCTTGGCCAAAAGATCGCGGCGGCGTTTGGAAACCGGGTTATAGAACGCAATCACGAAATCACCTTCGGCCGCTGATTTCAGACGGCGCAGGATGTCTTCGCGCGGTGTCAAAAGATCAGATAGCGAAATCGCACAGAAATCATGCCCCAGCGGCGCGCCAATGCGTGATGCCGCCGCCTGAAGTGCGGAAATACCAGGTGATACCTGAACCGCGACCCGGTTCCAATCTGCGCGATCTTCACGATCCAACAGCTCAAACACCAGTGTCGCCAGCGCATAAATGCCGGCATCCCCCGACCCGATCAGGGCAACGTCCTTACCGGTCGCGGCCAGTTCAAGGGCGTGGCGCGCGCGGGCTTCTTCGGCGCCAAGATCGGAATGATGGCAATCCTTGCCGTCAATCAGCGGACCGAGCAGATCAAGATACATCTGATAGCCGACAATATCGGTTGCGCGACCGATCAGGGCGGTTGCCTCTGGGCTTCGCCAGCCGATCTGGCCCGGACCGATGCCAACGATCGAAAGCCTGCCCTGCGCTGTGCCGACTTTCTCGGGGATGATGTCATCCTGTGACAGGGCGACGGCGCAGGTGGATTTCTTGGTTTTGTGCTTGGGGACAATCAGCTTGCCGTTCGGGCCGACCGTCGCCAGTGCCGCACCTTCGGCAACGCCATGGCAGCCGGTCTCGGCAAACACGACGTCTGATGGCGTCACCAGACGGCCTGCCTCGGCCTCGAGGGTTTCGGCATCAAAGAACCGGGCCGGAACGCCCAGACGTTGGGCCAGTTCATGGACTGCGGCCTCATCGGCCTTCAGATCAATCGATGTCACGCAGGCAATGGCCTTCGGGCTCAGGCACTGACCAGCCAGTGTTTCCATCACCAGATCATAAAGATCATCGGCCGGGCAGCCGCGCTCACAGCCGACACCAAGTGCCAGGACCGGCGGGTGATAGGTGATTGCGGTTTCAGCGCCATCGCTGATCGCATCTTCATTGGCACCTTCGCGGGCGGTGGCTGTGATCAGGATGCTGCCATCTTCGGACTGGGCAATAGCACTATTGGTCAACCACGCAGCCGAGCCTGCCTCAACCTCAATCCGGGCGGAGGCACCAGCCAAAAGGGCCGCTGTGGCGGGTTTGACCGTTTCGGGCGTGCCAAGTGTCCAGCCAACAGGCGGCTCATCAAGGGCAAGACCCAGCATCGCATCGCCCGGGGTGGTGATGGCGGCATTGCCACCAAGCCGATCAGCCAGATCGCGCGCCAGTCGGTTCCCACCATGATGCCCGCCCAAAAGCGGGATGAAGTTATCACCGGCTTCATCAACGGCAAGCACGGCGGCGTCCTGCCATTTGCCGGCCAAAAGCGGTGCAAGTGCGCGGATCAGAATGCCTGACGCGCAGACACCAATGATGACATGATCGGATGAAAAGGTTTGTTGCAGATGCGCAATGGTATCATCAAAGGCGACATCAACATCCTTGACCGACACGCGTGTGCGCAGGCCATGAACCGATGCTCCCTGCAGGCTGGATGCAATTTTTCGTGCGGTCGGAAGGGCGCGCTGTGTCAGGCAGATGACCGCAATCGGGGCAATTGGTGCGGTCGGCAATGCGGTTTTATTCTGGGCGTTCTGGGCGGTCATCGCCATGCGTCTCCGCGACGGTGGATCAGGATCATGGAAAAATACGGTGCCTTGGCGTCGGCGGGCAAATCGCCCAGCGGGACCATTTTTTGGGTTTCAAGCGTCGCACGTTCGATATAACGTGCCCGGTCTGTTAGGCCGAGTTCATTGATCACACCGCGAACCTTGGCGAAATGACGACCAAGCTTGATGATGGCGGCCGCATCGGTTTTGGCCAGCTGTTCACGCAGGCGGTCGGCATCAAGCGGGCCCGGGATGACTTGCAACACATCGTTCTTGGCGGCCAATGGTGCGCCAAGCTGGGCGGCACAGGCCATCATTGAACTGACACCGGGAACGGTTTTGACCGGGTGGCCTGCCTCGGCCAAACGGCCAAACAGATACATGAAGCTGCCATAAAAGAACGGGTCACCTTCGCACAGAACGGCAACGGTTTTTCCATCTGCCAAATGCTTGCCGATTTCGATGGCAGCCGCGTCATAGATCGGATCGGCTGGTTTGCCCATTTCGATGCGAATAGCGATTTCAATCCGGCCTTCGGGAATATGCGGATCAACGATCTGACGCGCCAGGCTGACGCCATCTTCAAGGGCGGGATAGGCGATCACATCGGCCTTTTGCAGGATGTTATAGGCCTTAAGCGTGATCAGATCAGGTTCGCCCGGTCCGATACCAAGACCATAGGCCGTTCCGGCAACCGGAAGGCTATCACTTGCGGGAAATTCCGCACTCATGCTTTTACTCCGAGGTAATGGGTGACCGGGGCAAGGTTGCTCCAGCCCTTGAAGCTGCCGCGCGGCACCAGTCGTGAAATCGACAGGCGCGACAAGCTGCCACCGTTTTTATTGTAAAACCGTAATAATTTTTCTTCGCCTTCAAGCGTCACCGTGTTGGCGACCAGTCGCCCATGCAGCGGCAACAGTTCCCAGCAGCTTTCAAGCAACCCATCAATCGTGATGCCCCCGCCGATGAAAATCGCATCGGGTTTGGGCAGGCGATCGGCAAAACTCAGTGCTTCTTCAATGGATTTCTGTTCAACCGCAAGGGTCGGAACGCCAAGTCGAATGGCATTCTTCTTGATCATCGCGCAGCGTTCGCCGTCGCGTTCAATCGCAACAGCCCGACCGCCCATGCGTTTCCATTCAATCGAAATCGACCCGCACCCGGCCCCCAGATCCCACAAAACACCGCCGTCAAACGGCGCCAGGGATGACAGCGTCTGCGCGCGGATTTCTGATTTTGTGATCATGCCATCATGGATAAAGGCATCATCAGGCAGTCCCGGTCCCTTGGGCAGTGGTTTGGCGTTTGGCCCGGCTTCAAGATCGATCATGATCAGATTAAGCGGGTCGAGCGATTTGATATCGGGCATCGAGGTGGCGGTTGATTGCCAGGTGCGTGCTGTTTGTGTGGTAATGCGCTCTTCGGGCCCGCCAAGCCGCTCGCACACCGACATGCGGCTTTGATCAAAACCGGCCTCGCACAGCATGACGGCGACAAGGGCCGGGGTCGATCCATCGGCACTCAGTGCAATCAGTTTGCCATGTGGGCGCAAATGGGCGCGCAGCGTTTCCGGATCACGGCCATGTAGCGTAATCACATCACACTCGGTCAGTGGCCAGCCAAGCCTGGAGGCGGCCAGAGAAATGCTTGATGGTGCCGGGACGGCGTATATTGGTTCGGGTCCGAAATATTTAATCAGTGTGTTGCCCACACCAAAATACATCGGGTCACCACTGGCCAGCACGACCGGGTTCTGATCGATGCAATCTTCGATCAGCGGCAGATTGGCTTCAAACGGCGTAATCCATTTGTTCTGGGTTGCGGTGTTGGAACCGGGCAACATGGCGATATGACGTGTACCGCCAAAAATGACGCTGGCATTTTCAAGGATGCTGCGCGCCATTGGTGAAAGGCCTTCATAGCCATCTTCGCCAATGCCAATAACCGTGATCCGTCCCTTGATCGGTGCCTGTTCGTTCATGATGCACCCCCTGATTTGCGGTCGAAGGTTCCATCAGGTGTCGTTTTGTCATCGCGCGCCAGACGTGCCAAGGCATTGATCGTGGCGGCTGTTACCGCACTGCCGCCAAATCGACCGCGCAGTGTGACAAACGGAATGCCATTGGCATGTTCGATCAGCGCATCCTTGCTTTCTGCCGCCCCGACAAAGCCGACCGGCATGCCGACAATGGCCGCTGGCTTATTCAATCGTCCGTCATGGATCGCTTCAAGCAAGTGATAAAGGGCGGTCGGCGCATTGCCGATGGCAATTATTGCGCCTTCGATATGATTGGCCCAGGCTTCAACCGCGGCGGCAGATCGTGTGGTTTCCATTCGTGCGGCAAGATCGTGCGTATTGCCATCATTGAGCGTGCAAAGAATCGGGTTCTGATTGGGCAGAAGCCGGGAAATAATGCCATGACGCACCATTTCTGCGTCACACAGGATCGGCTTTCCGCGACTTAATGCCGCTGTGGCAGCATTCACCACATCACCACCAAAGGCGATCTGATCGGCCATGTCGACCATGCCGCAGGCATGAATGATACGAATGGCAACCGGCCGCTCAGCGTCTGAAAAGCGCGCAAGGTTTGCCTCGGCCTCGATGGTGGCAAAGCTTTTGGCATAGATTTCCTGCGGGTCACGCAGATAGTCAAACATTGCCGCGCCTTTCAGAGGATGGGGATCGACCGGTCAGGAACCGGTCGATTTCTTCGCGTCGTCGTGATCATGGGAATGGCTGTGCCCGTGATCATGGCTGTGGCCATGGCTATGACCGTGATCGTGGTGATGCCCGTGGCCGTGATGGTGGTGATGGCCATGATCATGGCTGTGTCCATCGGTGCCAATGCCCATCACATGGTGATGGTGACCGACCTGCGGGGTGCCGACATCGCCTTCATAACCAATGATCTGCTCACGATACTTGCAAAGCTGGCAGTTCATATTGTTGTCGCCGGTATCAATCTCGGTCAGACGTTCGGCAAAGCTTTCAAGAACCATCGGGTGGTCCTTGAGGTAGCCTGCCTTGATAAACTCAACATCACCAAATTCCGCCGCGACTTCGTCGGTATGGCTATAGATGCGGTCAATCAGAATGCCGGCAAACAGGAAATACGGGAAGACGACAACGCGCTTGTATCCCAGTTTCATCGCTTCGCGCAGGCCCGCATTGACGCGCGGATGGGCAACACCGGAATAGCTGATTTCGGTACGGCCAAAGCCCATGCCTTCCTGAAGCATACGGGCAACCTTGTAGACATTGGAATTGGCGTCCGGGTCATTGGTGCCGCGCCCGACCACCATCAACAGGGTGTCTTTGCGATCTACGCTGTCATCGACACCTTCAAGGGCTTCTTCGATGCGTTCCTTTGCTGCCATCAGAAGCTTGGGATCAATGGCAAGATCGCGGCCGAAAAGCACTTCGATATCGGGATTTTCGTGGGCGAAATTGTTTACTTCGCTCGGCAGGTCGTTTTTGACGTGACCGGCGGCAAACAGCATACCGGGAAGGGCATAGATTTTCTTGTGGCCCATGGCTTTGAGCTTTTCAAAACCATCACGCAGGATCGGGTGGGCAAATTCGAGAAAGCCGCTTTCGACATCGTAGTCGGCCAGGTGGGTCTGTTTCATAGCTTCAACCATGGCGTTGAACTGTGAAACCGCGCGTTCGTCGCGCGAACCGTGACCGCAAATCATTACTGCGCCTTTGGGGGACATAAAAGGCTGCTCCTTTGTCTCTCTTTGATGGTGTTCTTCACATGACATTGTTGCCATGCGGTACCCGATGCCACCCCCGTTTTCACCGATTGGCTTGCGGAATGCAAGCGGCAGCTACGCCAACAGGCTGCACAAGGGGCTTGGGTGATGAAAATACTACTTATTGTGGGCCGGTTATGGTCTGGTATCGAATATGTTGTGGGCGGGCTCAGTCCTTCGGTTATGGCTGGTGATCAGCTTTGAGTGTTTTGCGTTACGCAATACGGGGCAAACAGGATTGACCAACATAAATTATGATAAAATAAAAATTCGTATGAAATTTATTTATCAAAGCAAAAATCAGATGGCAAATTTCGCAGCATCAGTTTGGTTCGTACATTCACCATGTCATTCTGATTGACGGGTTGGCGATCACCGCGCACATTGCCGCCATGGAACCGACATTCACCGATTTTCTGATCCCGGAACCTGCGTTTTTCGGGCCGCTTTTTTCAATGCTGGTGCTAGCACTGCTGCTGGATGCGGTGTTTGGTGACTTCCCGTGGCTGTTTAGCCGGATCGGGCACCCGGTGGTGTGGATTGGCAATCTGATTGCGTGGTTCGAAAGGCGCCTGAACCGCACAGATCGCAGCAACCCGGACCGACTTTTGCGCGGTGCTGTGGCCAGTCTGGTTGTAATTGCGGTCGCCGCGGCTTTCGGTGGTGCGGTGCAGTTTGTCTCATCACTTGGTGACGTTTTCAGAGCGCCCGAAGTTCTTTTGCTGGCGGTTCTGATTGCCCAAAAAGGCCTTTATCAGCATGTCAAAGCCGTCTCGACCGCGCTTAAAAAAGATGGCATCGCTGGCGGCCGCAGGGCGGTTTCGATGATCGTCGGGCGCAACCCCGACACGCTCGATGAGGCAGGCATCAGCCGGGCAGCCATTGAAAGTTGTGCTGAAAACTTTTCAGATGGCGTGGTCGCGCCGCTGTTTTGGTATGTGGTCGGTGGGCCGATTGGTATTTGCGCCTACAAGGCGATCAACACCCTTGATTCTATGATTGGTCATCGCAACGAACGCTATCTCTATTTCGGCAGGTTCGCTGCGCGACTTGATGACGTTGCGAACTTTATCCCCGCACGGATTGCCGGTGGTGTGATTTGCCTTACCGCCGTGATCGGTAAGAAAACAAGTGGCAAAGCTGCCTGGCAGACCATGCTGTCAGATGCAAAGAAGCATAAATCGCCCAATGCCGGTTGGCAGGAAGCAGCCTTCGCTGGCGCGCTTGAAATCGCCCTTGCCGGGCCGCGCCAATATGGCAGCGAAATGGTCGATGACCCTTATATTGGCAACGGTCGTTCCGATCTGACCGCTGCTGATATCGACCGTGCGCTAAGGCTTTTTACAACCTCCTGCCTGATCAATGCGGCATGGCCGATTGTTCTTAAAGTTCTCTGGGTCGGGCTATGAGTGCCGGGCAGCGTGCCAATGATATTCCGTTGGGCTGCGAATTTCTTGAAGGCATCCTGCAAAACCGCACCAACCAAATCATTCTCGACCGGTTTTCAGCCTTCGGGATCAAAGACTGGTGGCTGACCGCCGGATGCCTTGCCCAAACCATCTGGAACATCACGGCCAATCACGCCCCGGGTTCCGAAATTGCCGATTATGATCTTTTTTATTTCGATCCCGATACGTCATGGCAGGCGGAAGATCATGTGATCGCCCAAGGTGCTAAACTGTTTGCTGATATCCCGGTTTCAATCGAAATTCGCAATCAGGCGCGTGTGCCGATCTGGTATCCGGAAAAATTCGGTGTCCCTTACGGTACTGTGACTGCTGCCAGTGATGGCATTGATCGCTTTGCCTATCAGACAACTGCCATTGGCGTGCGCAAGGATGCGGGCAATAGCGGAATGGACGCCTATCGCATTTATGCGCCGTTTGGCCTTGCTGCTGTCATGGAAGGTCGGGTGATCCCGAACACGGTTTTACCGGTCAAAGAGGTGTATGACACCAAGGTTGGTCGTTGGCAAAAGACATGGCCGGATCTGGTCGTAACGCCTTGGCCTGACGAGGAAGGTCAGGCTTAATTAAGACGTTTAGTCGTTGCCCTTGTTCATCCGTGCGATGGTCGACGTGGTGGAAAAGCCGTCTTCAAGGTTGGCCAGAACCACCTTGCCGCCATAGCCATGGACAATTTCGGCCCCGACAACCTTGTCGATGGTGTAATCCGCACCCTTGACCAGAATGTCCGGTTTGATCGCCTTGATCAGTTCAATCGGGGTGTCTTCGCCAAAAATCACCACGCCACTGACGGTTTCAAGTGATCCAAGCACGGCTGCACGTGCAGCCTCCGACTGAACCGGGCGGGCTTCGCCCTTAAGGCGTTTGACAGATGCATCGGAATTCAGCCCGACAATCAGGCGGTCGCAATTTGCCCGTGCCTGCTTGAGCAGGCTGAGGTGGCCCGGATGCAACAGATCAAAACAGCCATTAGTAAAACCGACCGTGTATCCCTTGCGCCGCCAGCGTTCTGCGCGATCGACCATGCGATCAAGCGGCATCAGTTTGGCTTCACCGATCATCAGATCATGATGATGCAGGGTGGAAATCAGCTCGTCCGGGTAAACAACCGCGGTGCCGATCTTGCCAACCACGATCCCGGCGGCAACATTGGCAATGCGTGCCGCGTCAGCCAAGCTCGATCCCGCTGCAACGGCGGATGCGAGGCAGGCGACAACCGTATCACCGGCACCCGAAACGTCGAATACTTCGCGGGCTTCGGTTGGAAGGTGCAAAGCCTCGCCATCCTTGGTGACAAGCGTCATGCCATCCTGACTGCGGGTAAGTAGGACATTCTCGACCCCGCATTCGGTAATGATCTTGGTCGCGGCGGCGATGGCATCTTCGTCGCTGTTTATGGCAATGCCGGTTGCTGCTTCGGCCTCTGCGCGGTTCGGCGTCACCACCGTGGCCCCACGATAGATGCTGTAATCATTGCCTTTTGGGTCGACGATGACGGGCTTTCCGGCTGCGCGCGCAGCCTTGATTGCGGCTGCAACGACATCGGCATGCAAGACACCCTTGCCATAGTCAGACAGAATGATCGCTGCAACATCCCCTGCCAGCTGACCTGCCAGTGTCGAAAGATTGCTAATCGATGCTGGCGCAATGGGGCTGGTGGTTTCATTGTCGGATCGCAACAATTGCTGCCCACCCGCAATATAGCGGGTTTTGATCGTCGTCGGGCGGTTGCGTTCTGTCTGGATATAGGGCTCAACACCCTTGTCAGCGGCGACATATTCCATAACTTCGCGGCCGGGCAGATCGTCGCCAACAAGCGACAGGAACTGAACCGATGCGCCAAGGGCTGTTGCGTTGCGCGTGACGTTACCAGCGCCCCCCAGCATGGCACTTTCGCGCTCAACCCGGATAACGGGGATGGGCGCCTCGGGCGAGATGCGGGTGACCGAACCATAAACAAACCGGTCAAGCATGACATCGCCAATGCAAAGGACTTTGGCATCGGTCAGTTGTTCAACCTGTCGGGCCAGATGGCTAAGATCGGTCATGGTCGCAATTCTTTATGCTGTCAGAGTATTCAGGCGGATTTTCTGGGCCGCCGGTTATTTCTTCGTCAGGCCGAGCGTATGTTCAAGCGCACCGACCAGCATCTGGCCAATCTGGATATGCATTTCCTGGATGCGGGCTGTGGTGTTGCTCGGTACGATCATCAGTGGATCACACAGATCAACCATGTCACCACCGGTCTTGCCAGTCCAGCCGGTCGCAATCAGGCCCATTTCCTTGGCCTTGGCCAGACCGAGATTTACGTTCTTGCTGTTGCCGGATGTTGAGATGCCAATCGCAACGTCATCCGGATTGCCAAGTGCTTCGATCTGGCGCGAAAACAGGTGATCAAACCCGAAGTCATTGCCGATCGCGGTCAAGGCCGAGCTGTCAGTGGTCAGCGCAATCGCCGGAAGCGCGCGACGATCATTGATATAGCGAACCGTGAATTCGGTTGCGATATGCTGCGCGTCCGCGGCCGACCCGCCATTGCCGAAAAACAGCAGCTTGTTGCCGTCATTTAGGGCGTCGGTGCAAATCTCGACCAGTTCGATAAAGGCATCGCGGGTGGCCTCACGGGTCTTGTTGACCAGATCAAGATGCTCGTCAAACTCGGCATCGAAAAAGGCTTTGATATCCATCACGCGTCCAAATCCAAAAGAAGTCGTCGTATTAGCCGTGTTTCGCAATCAGATTGCGGAAATACTCAATTGTCGAACCGAGGCCATCTTCAAGGCTTACATTCGGTTCCCAGCCATCAAGTGTGTTTCGCGCAAAGGTAATGTCGGGCTTGCGCTGCAGCGGATCATCGGCCGGAAGGTCTTTGAAGATCAGCTTTGATTTGGCGCCGGTCATCTCAATGACGCGCTCTGCCAACTCACGAATGGTGATCTCATATGGGTTGCCAAGGTTCATCGGTCCGGTAACCGTTTTGTCGGTTGCCATCAGACGGACAAAGCCCTCGATAAGGTCAGTATAGAAGCAGAAGGATCGGGTTTGCTGGCCGTCGCCATAAATGGTGATGTCTTCGCCATGCAGCGCCTGAATGATGAAGTTCGATACCACGCGGCCGTCCTGCGGGTGCATGCGCGGGCCATAGGTGTTGAAGATACGGGCAACCTTGATATCCAGGCCGTGTTGGCGGTGGTAATCAAAGAACAGCGTTTCAGCACAGCGCTTGCCTTCGTCATAACAGGCGCGCGGGCCGATCGGATTGACATTGCCGCGGTAATCTTCGGTCTGCGGATGGACTTCAGGATCGCCATAAACTTCGCTGGTCGAGGCCTGGAAAATCTTGGCGCCAACGCGCTTGGCGAGACCCAGCATGTTGATCGCACCATGCACACTGGTTTTGGTCGTCTGGACCGGATCGTGCTGGTAATGGATCGGCGAAGCCGGGCACGCAAGGTTGTAAATCTCGTCGACTTCGAGATAGAGCGGGAAGGTAACATCGTGGCGCATCAGCTCGAAATGCGGTTTATCGAGAAGATGGACAATGTTGTCCTTGGTGCCGGTGAAAAAATTGTCGACGCACAGAACGTCATTGCCTTCTTCAAGCAGGCGTTCGCACAAATGAGAACCAAGAAAACCTGCGCCACCGGTTACCAAAACGCGCTTGCGTCGCCACATATCGTCTCTGACCTTGTTACTCTGATATCAAAACGGGCTGAAACTAGCAGCTTGGATGGTGGAAAGCTATGACTTATCTTTTCTTAGACATGTCTGAAATTCCCCGATATTCGGGTTTGGTTTCAACATGCATGAATGCTAAATACATAACCTGTTAATGCACCGGCGTTATCGTGGTTCGGGCAGATTAGCGGCTGTGATTCCGTCGAAACAATTCTCTGGTCATTGCATTTATGTCTGATAGTTCACTTCCATCGCCCGAAGCCTTCCTCGTTGACTATGTGCGGCGCCTTGAGCGGCGCAAGGACGGCGTTGGTGCGATTCATGTGCATTTTTCCAAATTGCTGCCATTTAACCGCCGTGACCATCACATCCGTACGGCGATTACGGCGTTTGAAGAGATCGTACCGGAAGTCACCGGGCGTATTTTCACCCTGTCCAACCAGGATCTGATTTTCATCTTTGATGCCGCAGAGATGGACGAGGTGAATGCTGTCATTTTCCGGCTGAAGTTCCTGTTCAACGACGATCCGCTGATCAGTGATGGCAAGGATGAAAGCGGCGCGCCCGCGACCTTTACCGACTATTTCGATGTCGGGCAGCAATACAAAGAATTCCTGCATCTGACACAGTTGTTGGTCCGCGCCAACGCCAATCGACCCAAAATCGTCAGCAAGGCAGCCGAGCGCCACAATGACCATCCCGAACTCAGCGATGATCGCGCGCCGCTGACCCCGAAGATATTGGGGCGCATTGATGAGTCGCTGCGGCGTGCGGATCTGTCCAACCTGATGCGTCGACAGGCCATTTGTGCCGTGGTGGGTGATGCGAACCCGACGCCGGTTTTCCATGAATTGTTCATCTCGATCAAGGATTTGCAGGATACGCTGCTGCCAGATGTCAATGTTCTCTCGAACCGTTGGCTGTTTCAGCATCTGACCGAAATTCTGGATCGGCGCATGTTGTCGCTTCTGACCCGATCAAATGACGCATCGGTGACCGGCTCTGTCAGCATCAATTTGAACGTCTCGACATTGTTGTCACCGGACTTCCTGACGTTTGATAGTAACGTCAAGGCTGGGCAGCGCGGGACAATCGTTCTTGAGCTTCAGAAGATCGATATCTTTGCAGACCTTGGGGCATTCTTCTTCGCGCGCGACTTCTGTCGTGATCGCGGTTATCGCATCTGTATCGATGGCATCAGCTATCTGTCGCTTCCCTATATCAACCGTAACAAGCTTGGCGTTGATATGATCAAGATGCTCTGGGATCCGGAAATGGAAAACATGGATGAAGAGCATCGTGAAGCCATGCGCGCCGCTGTGGCAGAGTCCGGCGATACCCGCGTTATTTTGTGCCGTTGTGATGACGAACGCGCCATCAAGTTTGGTCATTCAATCAATATCACCATGTTCCAGGGCCGCCATGTCGAGCACCTGATGAACGAACGGACGAAAAAATAGCGCCAGATTGCTGACGCTATTGGGTGGGCTCACTTGTAAGGCTGGGAATCAGGCCTCTTCCTTGCCATCAATTCCGGCTTTTTCAAAGGTCGCCATGCCAGTGTGGCATTCTGCGGCTGCGCGTAAAAGCGGGATGGCAAGTGCCGCACCCGATCCTTCTCCAAGGCGCATGCCGAAATTGATCAGTGCTTCCTTGCCCAGTTTCTCAATCAGCCGCGCATGTCCCGGTTCTGCCGATACATGCCCGACCAGACAATGATCGAGTGCATCGGCACGCATCGCAGCCAGAACAGCGGCCGCCGCACAGGATACATAACCATCAAGCAATATCGGAACCCGTGCAAAGCGCGCTGCAATGATGGCACCGGCCATAGCAGCAATTTCGCGTCCGCCAACACAGCGCAGAACATCCAATCCATCATGCATCTGGTTTTTATGCAGGATGATGGCATCACCTACGACGCGCGTCTTGCGGTCAAGGGTAGTGTCATCGATCCCTGTTCCCCGGCCGGTCCAGTCCGCAGCATTCCCGCCATAAAGTGCATGGGAAATTGCCGCCGCCGATGTGGTGTTGCCAATGCCCATTTCACCGGGAACAAAAAGATCCAGTCCCTTTTCAATCGCACTCATGCCAAAGGCCATCGCCTCGGCACAGCCTTCATCGTCCATCGCAGGTTCATGGGAAAAGTCGTTGGTCGGGATTTCAAGGGCGACCTCCATGACGCGGAGTTCGGCATCGACAGACTTGCAAATCTGGTTGATCGCAGCCCCGCCATTGATGAAGTTTTCCACCATCTGCTGGTTCACGCTGGCCGGGAAGGCCGAAACGCCCTGCGCAACGACACCGTGACTGCCGGCAAAAACTGTAACGCGCGGCCGCGACATGCGTGGGCGTGATGTTGCTTGCCATCCTGCCAGCCAAAGGCTGAAATCCTCAAGTCGTCCAAGCGATCCGGCAGGCTTGGTCAATGTTGGTTCGCGCTGGGCCACGGCGGCCTGCGCTTCCTGATCGACTTCGGGAAGTTCGGCGAGAAGCGCACGAATTTCCTCAAGATTTTGGGGCGGATGTTTCGGGTTGAACATTTTGGTCTCCGGCTGGCGACAAAGGTGCCTAACTAGTGTTCCGCTTGGCTTCCGGGGTGGTAAGGATTAGGCTCGGAAACCAATTTTGTAAGGCGGTTCAGGAAGTCGGGCCAAACTAGGCCTGTGCGCAACAGATTGCCAGTTTGAAAATCGGAAATTTATGCTATCCAAAGATCATAACCAAAACGAAACAAATATGCAAAGCTCGGATTCATCTGACAAACCCGGCCCAGACACAGCGACAGATGCCCCCGTCGAGGTTTCGCCTATTTCCGATTTCTGGCGCGCCCTGGCGTTACTTAGCCGTGTTCCGGTCAAGGGTATCGAGGATTTCCGCGCTGAGGTGATTGCAAGATCGGTCTGGTCTTGGCCGTTGGTCGGTTTGTTGCTGGCTGGTTTTGCCATGCTACCGGCGATGCTGGTCTATTCCCTGACAGCCAATATCCTGATTTTTGCGATTGTTGCCTTGGCAGGCATGGTTTTGTTGACCGGATCAATGCATGAAGATGGCATCGCAGATTGTGCCGACGGGTTTGGCGGCGGGTTTGAGCATGCGCGCAAGCTTGAAATCATGCGCGACAGCCAGATCGGTACATATGGCGTTGTTGCCCTGATCCTGTGTTTTGGCCTGCGTCTGATTTTACTTTCTGCGGCGGGCGATGCCGGGCAGGCAGCGATCCTGTTTCTGGTGATGGCAATAACATCACGGGCGGCAATGCCAGTCGTGATGCATATCCTGCCTCCGGCGCGCGCCGATGGTTTGGGCAAGGGGGCCGGAACGCCAAATTTGATGATGGTCGGTTTGGGTGTTGGCCTTGCTTTGATCCTGTCGCTTGTTTTATCGGGTCTGTTTGCGACGATGGCCATTCTAATGGGTGGACTTTTGGCGGTGGGTATTGTTGCGGCGGTCGCGAAATGGCAGATCGGTGGCCAGACAGGGGATGTCCTGGGGGCAACCCAGATCGTGACCGAACTGTTTGTTGGTATCGCCTTTATTGCCGCCCTTTGATCAACCAGCACAGCAACAAGAAGGAATGCCGTGAGCAGTTTGAAAATAACCCGCTGGTGGCTGGTGCGTCACGCGCCCGTCCAAAATCCGAAACGGCTGGTCTATGGCCAAAGTGACATGCCTGCCGACCTTTCCGATGAAAAGGCACTGGCTGCCCTTGCCGGGCAACTGCCGGGTGATGCCGTCTGGGTAACCAGCCATCTGTCACGTACGCATGATACGGCGCGCAGTCTGCAGGCGTTCATGGATAAAGACATAGCGCCGCAGGCTGAAAGCGGCTTTGCCGAACAGCATTTTGGTGATTGGGAATTGCAGAACTGGAATGATTTGCCCAAGGGGGAAACAACACGGTTCTGGACCGACTTTGCCCGCCAACACCCCCCAAAGGGTGAAAGCTTTGCCGATGTGGTTGCCCGTGTCGGACCCGTCTTTGGCCGATTGAGTGCGGATTGGGCCGGGCGCGACATTGTCGCTGTCGTTCATGGCGGCACAGTGCGTGCCATGCTTGCCAATGCACTGGGTTTATCCCTTGAAACCGCATTGGCATTTCATATCGACACGTTGGGTCTGACCACGCTTGAATATATCGACGGTGTCGACGAACCGGGCTGGCGCGTGACCGCTGTCAATCAGCGCTTTTAAGGAGCTTAAGGCATGTTCCGTCAGGCAGAGGCCAGCTCGATATCGGATGCCATGTCATCAAGCGCGTGTTCTGCCAGATAGCGGTCAACCATATCCGGATTCAGATCATGTTTTTCGCAGATGTCGAAAACATCGCGCAGATAGGCCTGATAATAGGGCACCGGGCGGCTGCGTGATTTGCTTCGCAATTTGGCGACATTCGGGAAATCACTGGCAAAGGATGCGTTTTCAATCACCTGGATGATGGTGTCATCAATGATGGCAGCCGGCATTCCGCAATAAGTCTTGCCGCAGGCAGACAACATCTTGCTGGCAGTCGGAACGGAAATGCCCGGCTGGGAAAGCAGCTCGTTCAACTCGTCCTGTCCGAAATCCGAGATCGACATCAGGGTCACTAGGGTTGGCATATCGCGCACAAGCAACGAAAGCGCATTGACGCGAATGCCACGTTCATGGGACCAGATGATGGTTGCGATTACACCCTTTGAGGCATCCTCGGCAAAGATGTCACGCACATCGCGGCGTGCCAGAGTGATCTCGCCATCGGCTGCGCGCTGTTCAAGAAAATCCTGAAATGACCGATCAGGACTGTTCAGACGGTCCAGCAATCCCAGCCACATGTCCTTGCGAGACGATGTGGTCCAGGTTGGCGCGTTCATCTGTCGGATTTTGGATAGGTGAGAACGTATTGCCATTGGTCTTGAAAAATCCAGATTACCCCAAGAGTTTCGGTTGCAGTATTTCCTGCAGCCATCCGGGTGATGAGTCTACTTCCCGGGTTTTCGCCAGATTGCGGATTGTTCCGTCTTTAGGGTCAGGACCTATTAATTTGATTTGAATGGCAGACGTTATATTTGCAAACTCCAGCGTCAAATCCCTTGTGCGGGATACCAACCCGCCCGGCGGGCTTTTCCTTGGATTTCGCAAATATAACGTCTGCCATTCAAATCAAATTAATAGGTCCTGACCCTAGTTCCAGCGCAACGGCTTGATGTTGGCTGAAATGGTATGACCTCTCAAGCAGACAATTCTTACAAATACTGACCTTCCGATTAGGGTGGGGTGGTAACGAAGGGTTAAGTGCCGAGAATGACCTTTGGCATTTTTGGCAAACCTGCTAGGTTCGGCGCATCGTTCGGTGATGGGAAATCGGTGCAAGGCCGATGCTGCCCCCGCAACTGTATCGGGTTGGGAGATCCGGGTCGGTGCCAACGCGCCAGACCAGCCACCGGGAAACCGGGAAGGCGGATCGCTTTCATGCCCGCAGCCAGGAAACCTGCCGAAGGTGTCACTATTCGAAGGAAGGTGACGACGCAATCGGGCCTCGGTGGGAGGCCATGGCGAGGAAGAAACGGGATGACCCAGACTTTACCCCCTGACGGCCCCTCTGGCGGGACGCATCTGATCCTTGGCGGGGCGCGATCCGGCAAAAGCCGGTTTGCCGAAAACATCATTAATCAGGCGGGCGGTGGCACATATATCGCAACCGGGCGTGCCTGGGATGACGAAATGGCCAACCGCATAGATCTTCACAAAAAATCACGCGGCGATCTTTGGCAGACACTCGAGGAACCGGTCGAACTTTGTTCGGCGCTGCAGACCTGTAATGTCACAGGCGGCAAGCCTGTTCTTGTTGATTGTCTGACCTTGTGGCTGACCAATCTGATGCTTGAAGACCGCGACATTGATGCCGAGATCGCAGCTCTTTGTGATCTGGTGCCAACCCTTGTCGTGCCGGTGCTTTTTGTCTCAAACGAGGTTGGTTTTGGCATCGTGCCGGAAAATGCGATGGCGCGGGCCTTTCGCGATCATGCCGGACGCCTGCATCAACGCATTGCAGAGATTGCAGACAAGGTCACCCTTGTGGTGGCCGGCATTCCGATGTCGGTCAAATAACAACATAAATTATTGAATTTTAAGGATTTCAGAAATGGCACAATTGGGCAAAATCCCGGCAACCGTCATTACCGGTTTTCTGGGCGCTGGCAAGACAACCATGATCCGCAATATGCTGGAAAATGCCAATGGCAAACGCATCGCGCTGATCATCAATGAATTTGGCGATCTGGGTGTGGATCGAGGCATCATCAATGGCTGTGGCATTGAAGGCTGCGAAGAAGATGACGTTGTTGAACTGGCCAATGGTTGCATCTGCTGTACCGTGGCTGATGACTTCCTGCCTACCATCCAGGGCCTGATTGACCGTGAAACGCCGCCTGATCATATCGTGATCGAAACATCTGGTCTTGCCCTGCCAAAACCGTTGGTAAAGGCGTTTAACTGGCCCGAAGTCCGGTCGCGTGTGACCGTTGATGGCGTTGTGGCGGTTCTTGATGGCGCGGCCCTGCGTGATGGTCTGTTTGCCCATGATCATCACGCGGTACAGGCGCAACGCGAAGCAGACGAAAATCTTGATCATGAAAGCCCGCTTGAAGAACTGTTCGAAGAACAGCTTCACTGTGCCGATATGGTGGTTCTCAACAAGACGGACCTTCTGACCGATGCCGAACGCAGCAAGGTCGAAGCCGATATCCGTGCAGAGCTGAAAAAGCCGTCAGTCAAGATTATCGCGACCGAACATTCACGGGTTGAAAACGCCATCCTGCTTGGTCTGGGGGCTGCCGCCGAGGATGACCTTGATAGTCGCCCAAGCCATCATGACGATGGCCACGAACATGATCATGATGATTTCGACAGTTTTGTCGTATCGCTTGATGCGATCAGTGATCCGGCCAACCTTGAGAAGCGCCTGATTGATGTCGTGCGTCAGTTTGACGTGCTGCGCATCAAAGGATTCGTTGATGTGCCGGGCAAACCGATGCGCCATGTGGTTCAGGGGGTTGGTGAACGTTTTCAGCGCTATTTCGACCGTCCGTGGGCGGATGGCGAAACCCGCCGCTCGGAATTGGTGGTGATTGGCCTGCATGGTCTGGACCGCACTGCGATCGAGGCCGCCATCAAAGCCGCCTGATCCAAGTTAACCTGATCAAGCCACCTGAAACCGGATGCTAAAAATCATCCGGTTTCAGCCTGTTTTAAGACCAAACGCATAAGGATACGGATCCCGCGATGCATCTATTGGCAGCCCAGCCCGGAATGGTCACAGATGGCAGTGAGGCCGTCGACCTTGGACAGCAACCCGGCGATGTGGTGATCCTGTCTGCGGCCGAGTCCGAACTTGCCTGTCTTGCAGGGGCGCAAGGGCGTCTGGTCGATGCATTTGGCGACGAAACCCCGTCACTGCGTCTGGCAAGTTTGCTGCAGCTTGGCCACAACATGTCGGTCGATCTTTATATCGACGATGTACTTTGCGATGCCAAATTCATCATCGTGCGCATTCTGGGCGGGCGCGGTTATTGGGATTATGGCATCGAACAACTGGTTGCGCTTTCACGTGCCAAGGACATTCCATTGGTCCTGTTGCCCGGTGATGATCAACCCGATGCGGAGCTTCTGACGCTTTCGACCGTCAAGGGGCGCGAATATCAGAATATCTGGCGTTACCTGATCGAAGGCGGACCGCAAAATTCCGAGAATTTACTTCGTCTTATATGCGAAAACTTAAATTCAAGCGTGAACTGGAACTGGTCACCAGCGGCCCCCCTGGTCAAGGCCGGGGGCTATTGGCCCGGCAAGGCGCAGGCAAGCCTTGATGAAATCCGGGTTAACTGGATTGCAAATCAACCGGTTACGCCGATTGTCTTCTATCGGTCTCTGGTGCAGGCCGCCAACCTCGATGTTATTGACGCGCTGGTTGAGGAATTGGTTGCCAATAGACTGAATCCATTGCCGATTTTTGTTGCCAGTCTCAAGGATCCGTTGGCAGCGGCATTGGTTGAGGACTGGTTGGCAGAAACCAGTGCAGATTTGATCCTGAATACCACCGGCTTTGCGATATCTGTTCCGGGATCAGAACGAAAAAATGGTCCGTTTGACGCGGTCGATGCCCCGGTCTTTCAGGTGGTGCTGTCAGGCGGTGGCGAGGACGCTTGGCGCGACGGTGTCAATGGTCTGGCCGCGCGCGATATTGCGATGAATGTGGCGCTTCCCGAGGTTGATGGCCGTATCCTATCACGTGCGGTGTCGTTCAAGGGATCGGCTGGCAAGGATGACCTGACCCAGATTGATCTGGTGAAATACATCCCCGTGCGCGATCGCGTGGCCTTTACCGCCAAACTTGCCGCCAATTGGGTGCGCTTGCGCAAATCAGATACCAGCGCGCGCAAGGTGGCGATGGTTATGGCGAACTATCCCAACAAGGATGCTCGCCTTGGCAACGGCGTTGGGCTTGATACCCCGGCCGGCATGATCGAAACACTCCGCGCCATGCAGGGCGAAGGATACCGGGTCAGTGATCTGCCAAAAGATGGCGATGCGCTGATTGCTGCGATCAAGGTCGGGCCGACCAATGATTTCAAATCCCTTGCCGGTCGCAAAATTCGCGTGACTTTACCGCGTGCAGACTATCAAAAGGCGTTTGATGCGCTGCCACCGGCCATCCGGGATCAGGTGTTTGAGGCCTGGGGCGACCCGAAGAACGATCCGTTTTATCTGGCGGGTCAGGATGCCTTTGCGCTATCGATCCTGCCGCTTGGCAATGTGGTGGTCGGGTTACAGCCCGCGCGTGGCTACAACATTGATCCGCTTGAAAGCTATCACTCGCCCGATCTGGTGCCGCCACACAACTATTTCGCCTTTTATATCTGGCTGCGCCATGTGTTTGGCGTCGATGCCATCATTCATTTTGGCAAGCACGGCAATATGGAATGGCTGCCGGGCAAGTCACTGGCGCTTTCCGAGGATTGCTTCCCGGAGGCGGTCTTTGGCCCGACCCCGCATTTCTATCCCTTTATCGTCAATGACCCGGGCGAAGGCACACAGGCCAAGCGCCGCGCCCAGGCGGTGATCCTTGATCATCTAACCCCGCCTTTGACCCGGGCGGAAAGTTATGGGCCGCTTAAGGATCTCGAAGCGCTGGTCGATGAATATTATGACGCGGCCGCGGTTGATCCCCGTCGCCTTGTGATCCTGAAACGTGACATCCTTGAACTGGCGATCCGCATCGGCCTTGACCGTGATTGCGGCATCGAGCCCGACGAGGACGAAGAAAGCGCACTGGCCAAGCTTGATAACTATTTGTGCGAGCTCAAGGAACTTCAGATCCGTGATGGTCTGCATATTTACGGCAAGGCGCCTGAGGGTGACCTTCTGACCGATCTTCTGGTCGCATTGGCACGCCTGCCGCGCGGGTCGGACAGTGGGCCCAAGGCATCCCTGCATCGCGCGATTGCCAAGGATATCCTTGATGATCCGGCGTTTGATCCGCTTGATTGTGCCTTTGCCGAATTCTGGCCGGGATCCAAGCCCGAAATTCTCGCGCATTATGACGGCGAAGATATCGGACCATGGCGCACCACCGGCGATACTGTGGAACGGATCGAGCTTTTGGCACGTGATCTGGTCAACGGAACGGTGAAGGCCGATCCGGCGTGGTCGGCCGTCTGTGAAGTTATTTCTGATATCGAAACGACTATTCGCCCGGCCGTTGTTGGTTGCGGTCTGGCCGAGATCGAGGGTCTTTTGCGTGGCCTTGCCGGGAAGTTCGTCGAACCTGGCCCGTCCGGTGCGCCGACCCGTGGCCGCCCGGATGTTTTGCCAACTGGCAGAAATTTCTATTCGGTTGATACCCGTACTGTCCCGACGCCAGCCGCCTGGCAGTTGGGGTGGAAATCGGCTGAGCTATTGCTGGAACGCCATGTGCAGGATCACGGCGAATGGCCAAGCGCGCTTGGTTTGTCTGTCTGGGGAACCAGCAACATGCGCACCGGCGGTGATGATATCGCACAGGCATTGGCCCTGATGGGGGTGCGCCCGACCTGGGATAGTGCGTCACGCCGGGTGACTGGCTTTGAGATTATGCCGGCATCGGTT
The DNA here is from genome assembly GCF_002388495.1 of Thalassospira sp. UBA4513. Taxonomy (NCBI): domain Bacteria; kingdom Pseudomonadati; phylum Pseudomonadota; class Alphaproteobacteria; order Rhodospirillales; family Thalassospiraceae; genus Thalassospira; species Thalassospira sp. UBA4513. The sequence continues at coordinate 53,607 of NZ_DGMR01000013.1, read as the reverse complement.
CTGGGCCGACCGCGTGTTGATGTCACCCTGCGTATTTCTGGCTTCTTCCGCGATGCCTTTCCCGGTCTGATTGACCTGTTTGACAGTGCGGTAAGGGCGGTGGCCGGGCAAACCGATGAGCCGGATGATCTCAATCCGATTGCCGTGCGGATCAGGGCCGAAACCGAGAAACTTCGCGCTAAGGGAATGGATGCGGATCAGGCGGCGCGGCAGGCCGGTTTCCGGGTGTTTGGCTCCAAGCCGGGGGCCTATGGGGCCGGTTTGCAGGCGATGATTGACGAAAAACTCTGGGAAGACGAAGACGATCTTGCTGATGCCTACCTTGCCTGGGGCAGTTATGCTTATGGCAATGGCGCCGAGGGCACGGCGGCACGCGATCTGTTTGAAACCCGCCTCGCCAAGGTCGATGCGATTGTCCACAATCAGGACAACCGTGAACATGATTTGCTGGATTCCGATGACTATTATCAGTTCGAAGGCGGAATGACATCTGCTGTGCGCAGTCTGTCCGGCAAACAGCCCACAGTTTATCACAGTGATCATTCCCGCCCGGAAAGCCCGAAAATCCGCACCCTGGAGGAGGAAATTGCCCGTGTCGTTCGGGCGCGTGTCGTGAACCCCAAATGGATCAAGGGTGTGATGCGCCATGGCTACAAGGGCGCGTTCGAAATGGCGGCAACAGTCGATTATCTGTTTGCTTTCGCCGCGACCGCGCGCTGCGTTGCCGATCATCACTTCGATCTGGTCTATGATGCCTATCTCGGCGATGCCGAGGTGCGCGAATTTATCGCCGATCACAATCCCGATGCGTTGCAAGACATCAAGGACCGCCTGAATGAGGCGATCGAGCGCGGCCTTTGGCAGCCGCGTCGCAACAGTGTTTCCGTCGATCTGGGACGCTAACGCGTCAACTGTTGCTTGTTATTGGAATCACGGGAATTTTACCGTCGGAACAAACCGGGCAGTTGAAACGTTACGTTTTCGCACCATATCTCAATTAACCAACTGTTAATAAGTTGTGAGGGACGGGGCACCCCTATCGGATCGCCTGCATGGGAAGCAGGTTGATTGAACAGATCGGAGGCCGCGATGGATATCAAGACCAACGTTCGTTTGCCAGATTATCTGCAAACTCCAATGCCTGCCCATGACAGGCATGCAGATATCGTCAACTCCCTGCTTTCTGATTTCAACATGCCAGAATGGTTGCGTGCAGATTTGCACGGCAACGGGCGCTATCGCCCGGCGCGCGGTGCCATTCGCGCAGTTCTGGATGTTCGTGAACGTTTCAACGGCGTGCATCGGCCGGTAACGTTTGATGAATTCCATGCCGGCATGACAGAGCTTGCCCATCACCTTCCGGGTCCGGACCAAACCAAGTTCGAAATCAATGCCAAGGTGAAGATTTACTGGCGCTACCTGCAAGGGGTCGAACGTCAGGTTTGGCGCACGGCTATTGCGGTGGCCCATCTTCGTCTGGATCATTTCCCGGTGGTGCGTGAATTCAAAACCCTGATCGAACAGGTCGCGATCAGCCGTGACTGGCTGGAAAAGCGCCTTGAGGTGATCGAGAAAAGCTTCCAAAGCCCGGCCGGCGCGCGCAACGAGGCCGTGCGAAAGGCCTTGGACCGCCTGCGCCGCATGTCGCCCGGGGATCGCTTGCAATTGTTTAACAAGGCCCGGATGCGCCGCCCGGAATTGCGCAATATCGACATGCGCGAACCCGATAAATGGGCGGATCTGGTGACCAGTGACCTTGGCCTGACAACAGGTCAAAGCGCCAATTGGTAAGACCTGATTGATCAAGAAGAGCAAAAGGCGCGGTCATTTGGATCGCGCTTTTTGTTTGCGGGATTGTCTTGGTTTGCTTGCGCGGGCAAACTCACTGCCCAACACTTCAGGGCAGATGCATCGCGTGAAAAACTCAATTCCCAAATCATTTTGTCTGTGGGCAGGCATCCTCCTCGGCCTGCTATTGCATGGGCAAACCGCACAGGCGGATACCACAAAAGAATGGACACCCGTCCCAAACGGTCCGTTTCTCTGGCAGCTTCAAGGCACGCTTGATGTCGATGACGCCATCCGCATTGTCGGGGCCGATCTTTTTGATGTGTCCGCCGATCAGGTCGCGGCTTGGCGCGCGGCCGGGCAGTATCCGATTTGTTATATCAATGTCGGGGCTGTCGAAAATTGGCGGGATGACGCGAAGGCTTTTCCAAGTGATGTGATCGGTGCGCCCTATTGGGGGTGGGATGGGGAAAAGTGGCTTGATATCAGCCGGTTTGAGCTTTTTGCCAATGTGATCAGCGCCCGTCTTGATCTTTGCCGTGACAAGGGGTTTCTGGCGGTCGAGCCTGATAACATTGATGCCTTTGAAGCCGACCAAAGCAGTAAGCCAACCGGTTTTGACATCACGCGCGATGATCAGCTGCGATATGTGAACTGGCTGATCACAGAGGCTCATAAGCGCGGTCTTGCCATCGGGCAGAAAAATGTTGCCGATCTTGTGCCCGATCTTGTTGATCAGATGGATTTCGCCCTGTTGGAATCGGCCCATCGACTTCGCTTCATGCATGAGTTTGATATTTATGTCTCTCAAGATAAGCCGGTTTTCGCCGTCGAATATCTTGACGAAGGGGCCGATGCCAACGCCTTTTGCCCGGCGGCGAAGCAGCATGGATTTCAGGGTGTGATCGCCCACTTGGATCTTGATCAAACTCCGCAAAACTGCCCTTGATCCCGGTAGGACTTTCGCCGCATTCTGGGCCGGCATTTCAAAGGGAAGAAACAATGACCGACAAAAGCCAGCCAGACGTCGATATCAATGCGCGGCATGATGAAAAAATGAAGAAAATCAAGGCCGCACGCGACAAGATGATGGCCCAGAAGATCGATAAAAAGGGCCTGATCATTGTCCATACCGGCAAAGGCAAGGGCAAGTCTTCCTCGGCCTTTGGCATGGCGATGCGCTGTGTCGGTCATGATATGAAAGTCGGCGTTGTCCAGTTCATCAAGGGGGGCTGGGAAACTGGTGAGGCAAAGCTTCTTAAAAAATTCCCCGATCTTTGTGAGTTTCACGCCATGGGGGCGGGCTTCACTTGGGAAACCCAGAACCGGGCACAGGATGTCGCCCTGGCCCGTGAAGCCTGGAACAAGGCATTGGAAATGCTGCGTGATCCAAGCTATTCGATGGTGATCCTCGATGAGATCAATATCGTTCTGCGCTATGATTTCCTGCCGCTTGAAGATGTGCTTGAAGCACTCGCCAACAAACTGCCTGATCAGCATATCGTGCTTACCGGGCGCAATGCCCCGGATACCTTGATCGAGGCGGCCGATCTGGTCACGGAAATGACCATGGTCAAACACCCGTTCCGCGAACAGGGCATCAAGGCACAGATTGGTGTCGAGTTCTGATCCGGCCTTGATCATTTAGCGGATCACTTACAAGAAAGTTTTGAAACCGGAATGAGTGCGCAATCCGTCCCCGCCCTGATGTTGCAAGGTACCGGCTCCGACGTCGGGAAATCCTTGCTGGTCGCCGGATTGTGCCGTGCCTATGCGCGTCGTGGCCTTCGGGTGCGTCCGTTCAAACCGCAAAACATGTCCAACAATGCCGCCGTTACCGATGATGGTGGCGAAATTGGCCGCGCGCAGGCGCTTCAGGCACGTGCGGCGGGCGTTGCCACATCAGTTCATATGAACCCGGTCTTGCTCAAACCGCAAAGCGACATTGGGGCGCAGGTCGTGGTGCAGGGCAAGGTCCTGACCAGCGCCAAGGCACGTGATTATTATCGCCTCAAACGTGATCTGCTGCCCAAGGTGGTCGAAAGCTTCGAGATCATGGCAAGTGATGCCGACCTTGTCCTGATCGAAGGTGCCGGCTCACCTGCCGAGGTCAATTTGCGGGCCTCCGACATCGCCAATATGGGCTTTGCCGAGGCCATAGGCGTTCCGGTTATTCTGGTCGGCGATATTGATCGTGGCGGGGTGATTGCCTCGATCGTTGGTACGCATGCGTTGCTGTCCGACGATGATCGCTGCTGGCTTAAGGGTTATGTGATCAACAAGTTTCGTGGCGATGTGTCGCTGTTTGAACCGGCCACCGGCATCATTCATGAGCGCTGTGGTCTTAAAGGTTACGGTATCGCAACATACTGGCCGAATGCCTATAAGCTGCCTGCCGAAGATGGCGTGGCGCTTGAAAAGGCCGGGAAATATCAACGCAATGCCGGGAATGAGGGGGACGCAGTCCTGCGCATTGCGGTACCGCATCTGCCCCGTATTGCCAATTTTGATGATCTTGATCCGCTGGCCGCCGAGGATGATGTTGAATTGCTGGTGATCAAGCCGGGGCAAGTGATCCCGGCGGATTGTGATCTGGTGCTTCTGCCGGGGTCAAAATCGACCATGGCAGACCTTCGGTTCGTCAAAGATCAGGGCTGGGATATCGATATTTTGGCCCATCACAGGCGGGGTGGCCATGTGATCGGCATTTGCGGCGGGTATCAGATGCTGGGCCGTATGGTCCATGACCCGGACGGGGTCGAAGGCGCGCCGGGAAGCGAGGCTGGCCTCGGTTTACTCGATGTTGAAACCATTATGGCGGGCGACAAGACGCTGCGCAAAACAACCGGGCTGACGGTTGGCGATCATGCTGTTCTTGCCGCCGGAACACCCGTCGATGGCTATGAAATCCATATGGGCCGGACCGATGGCCCGGATCGGGCGCGAAGCTGGCTTGACCTGAATGGTGTGGTGGATGGCGCGATCAGTGGTGATGGGCGGGTTTTGGGGTGCTATCTGCACGGGCTGTTTGGCAGTGATGATTTCCGGCATGCCTTTCTGGCGGCATTGCGATCGGACGAGGCACATAAAATGACGCATTTTGAGGCCAGTATTGACGCGGCCCTTGATGAACTGGCCGATCATCTTGAAGCCTGCCTTGATCTCGATGGTATGCTGGAACTGGCAAAAAGCCGGGCCTGACAGGGCGTGTTTAAGCTTTCTGTCAGGCATGAGCGTTACGTATAGCAAAATTGCACTTTCGCGCACTTGAAGGTCTTTACTTCGTGCGCGTTGCATGGTTTGAGATATCTTGCAGTTCCGGGTTGGAAACGAACCGGCTTCGTTGCGGTTTATGGAATGTTTGCGCCCCCATGCCGGGTCTTTGCGAAACGTTCATCTTGGTCGGGTATCTTCACGCTCATGCGTCAGTTATATCATTTTTGGCTTTCACCTTTTTCGCGCAAGGTCCGTCTGGTCCTGGCCGAGAAAAAGCTCGATTTCGAACTCACGGCTGAACCGGTATGGGAACGGCGTGACGATTTCCTGCTGCTTAATCCGGCCGGTGAAGTGCCTGTGCTTAAGGAAGAAGACGGGACGGTGCTGTGTGATTCCAGCGTCATCTGCGAGTATCTCGACGAGGTGTACGAGGACGAGCCGAAACTGTTTGGATCCGACCCCAAGGAACGCGCCGAAATCCGCCGTCTTGTCGCGTGGTTTGATGGCAAATTCAATCGCGAGGTCACTGACCATCTGCTCGGTGAGAAGCTCCTGAAACGCTTCTTCTCGACCGGCACCCCCGATACCAAGGTCCTGCGTGCCGGGCGCACCAATGGCGCCTATCACATGGATTATATCGGCTGGTTGTTTGAACGCCGGAACTGGCTTGCCGGTGATCATCTGACCATGGCCGATCTGGCAGCTGCCGCACAGGTGTCCGTGATCGACTATATGGGCGATATCAACTGGTCAAAACATCCACGTGCCAAGGACTGGTACATGCGGATCAAAAGCCGCCCTGCCATGCGCGATATTCTGGCGGATCGGCAGGCAAGTTTCCCACCATCAAGCCATTACGCGGAACTGGATTTTGAATGAAGGATTCATCCATATCTGATGAATTCTACCCTGAAGGCGGTTTAAATACTGCCAGTTACGATCTTCGCGCTGATCTTGATCGCAAGATTTTTGAAGACCCCATTCCCTTTTATACCCGTCTGGCAACCAGCCTTGCGCATCAAAACGGCGTGCTTGAACTGGGCTGCGGCACGGGCCGGATCAGTGCCGCGATTGCCAAACTTGGTGTCGCGGTCGAAGGCCTTGATCTGTCACCCGCCATGCTGGGTCAGGCACGCGCCAATTACCCTGATCTGATATGGCATCTTGGCAATATGTGCGACTTTGATCTGGGGCGGCAGTTTGATCTGGTGATCATCCCGTTTCGCGGCCTTCAGGAAGTCACCAATGCCAAGGGTCAGCGTCGCGCCCTTGAACGGGCCTTTGCCCATCTGAAACCCGGTGGGGCGATCGCCCTTGATCTGATGGATCCGGATTTGCGTTATTGTCTTCCAGAAGGTGACCCGGAGCACGTCGAACTGCCGATCTTTCCGATGCCTGATGGTGTTGGGCAGCCGGGCAGTCGGCTTCGCATCACGGCGATGGAACGCACCAATGATCCCCTGACCCAGAAGTTCAGCGAACATTGGCGGTTTGAAGAAATCAACGATCAGGGCGATGTGATTACGCGCGAGGATTGCTGGCATCATCTGCGCTGGGTTCATCGCAGTGAAATGCGGCTGATGTTGGAGCTATCCGGTTTCATTTCGATATCGGAATTTTCGGATTTCCAGGGCAATCCCCCGAAATATGCCAGCAACCAGGTCTGGATGGCAAAACGGCCGGACTGATGCCCGGCCGCTCAATTGCGTCTAGTGGTGTTGATCCGTCAGCTGTTCAGTTACCGGCGAATTTCGCGGCACTGGTCATGGTTTCAGCGCGTTCCTCATTGGTCAGCGGCACCAGACCGTTATCAGCCAGAAGACCTTCTTCGCCAATCACCGCTTCCGAAACATAGGTCGAGATAAAGTCACCCAGGCTCTGGACCAGCTGTTGATGGTCATCCTTGACGTACAGATAAAGCGCACGCGATGCCGGATAGCTGCCATCAAGGATGGTTTCATAATCCGGCTCAATGCCGTTGATTGGAACACCTTGAAGACGTTCGCGGTTGCGCTCCAGATTGTTAAAGCCCATCACGCCATAAGACGTCGGGTCTTTTTCAAGCTTGCTGATCACCAGACGATCATTTTCTCCGGCTTCAATATAGACCCCGTCTTCACGAAGGGTCCGGCACAACAGGCGGAAGCTGTCAGGATCGGTTGCCTCGAGGCTTGCGATGTCAGAAAACGTCGCACAACCCTGATCAAGCAACAGCTGCCCCATCAGATCGCGCGTACCCGAAGTCGGCGGCGGGCCATAAACGCGGATTTTAAGGTCCGGCAGGCTGGGATCGATATCGGACCATTTTTCATGCGGGTTTGGCACACTGGCACCATTGACGGGAACGGTCCGCGCCAGGGCGAGATAAAGCTGACGGGCGGTAAGTTCCATACCCGGTGCTTCGCGGGAACCCAGCATGACAATGCCATCATAGCCGATCTTGATTTCGCTGATGTCGCGCACAGAATTTGCCGCGCAAATTGCGGTTTCCGACCCGGTGATCGGGCGCGATGCATCAACGATATCCGGGAACTCTGCACCAATGCCGCCACAAAACAACTTGAAGCCGCCGCCTGAACCGGTGCTTTCAACCACCGGGGCGGGTGCGCCGGTGGTTTTGGCGAAATGTTCGGCGACCTTGGTGGTCAGCGGAAAGATCGTCGAAGATCCGACAATCCTGATCTGATCGCGGGCCATTGCGGCATGTGATGTCAGAAGTGCCATCGATGCGGCAAGGGTAGCCAAGGCAAACGTGCGACGCATTTCGTCCCCCAAAACGTATCCGGTGATGGTCCGGCAAATGGTTCTACCGGTCATATACAAGGAAATCGGTCACCGTGAACCTGTTTTCTAAACTGACGGTCCCCGTCAGTTCGATCCGGTGCGAACATCCATCTTCTCTATATTCGCTTTTGCCGCGTCAGCAACAGGGGTTCCATTTGAAAGTTCTATGACAGTTAACCAGTCCTGCCGTGCAAGATCGTTATCACCGGCAATCTGATGGAGCTTGCCGCGTTCGAAAAGTGCCTGAACATTCTGGGGTTCCCGGTTCAAAACTTGTTCGATATCAGTCATTGCCAAATCGTAACTTTCAAGTAGTCGCCAGGCCGATGCCCGGTAAATCAGCGCCTCGGTATGATCGGGTTGAAGATCAAGTGCGGCATTGAGGTCGTCAATCGCCTCCCAATACTGCCCGGCAAGGCCAAGCGCCATGGCACGATCGACCCAAAGCTGCGGGTTGTTGGGCACCAGTTCAAGCGCGCGGCTTTGATCACGCCAGGCGAATTCAAGGTTATCGGCCATCATCCAGGCTTGGCCTGCCTGGGCCAGCATTCCGGCAACGACACCCGGTCCGGCCGTGCTGTCCTTGGCAAGTGCGTCAAGACGGGTGGCGGCTTCTTCATATTTGCCAAGCGATATCAGTGCGACGGCAACACAGTGGCGGGCTGGCTCCCCACCGCCCAGATCGCGCCAGGCAATCGCGCTTTCAAATCCGTCTTCGGGTTTGAGTTGGGCCAGCTTGATGCAGTCACGATATTGCTGGCTTTCTTCCTGTGTCATGCCACCGTTGCTTTCGGTCTGGGCCTTGGCGGAAGGCAATCCTGCGCCATAGATGCCGACAAACCCCGCCAGACACAGCAAGCCTGTGGCGCGCGCTAGGAACGAGGTCGCGAAAAGTCGTGACATGAAAAAGCTCCGTCTTTGGCAAAGTTTCTGGCAGTCACCATAGAAGATCACATGATCAATCCACCATGGCTGAATGCGCATATCTGAAAACGCATATTCGTGAAGTCTCACACCATGAAAACGGCAACAAGATGATTGTTGTTCCCGAAAGCCACAGTTTGCGGGAACAAATCATGGTCCAAAAGGTTTTGCCAAAAGACTTTGTTTGTGTGTGGCAAGGCCGTTACTGTGCCCTTCACACGAATTTGCCGTCACAAAAGGTGCCTTGATGACCAATAAGCTGTTCTGTTTCGGATTGGGATTTTCCGCCCACCTTGTTGCCCGCGAGCTTAAGGCAGAAGGTTGGAAAATTGCCGGAACCACGCGAAGCGCGGACAAGGCCGAACAGCTGAAATCTGAAGGCATCGAACCCTTCATTTTTTCCGATGGTCAACCGATTGCCGATATCGCCAGCGCGCTTGAAGGCGTGACGCATGTCCTTTCATCTGCCCCGCCCGGCGGGATGGGCGATCCGGTGATCCATCATCATGGCAGTGATCTTGCGGCACTGCCCGCGGGCACATGGATTGGCTATTTGTCGACCACCGGGGTTTACGGTGATCGGGATGGTGCCGAAGTCACCGAGGATGATGATCTTTTGCCAAGTGGCAAGCGCGGGCGCAGACGCGTGGCGGCTGAAAAGGCATGGTTTGATCTTGGCCGTCGTCATGATTTGTGTGTGCAAAGCTTCCGACTGGCGGGCATTTATGGCCCCGGTCGCAATGCGCTTGAAACCGTCCGGTCAGGTCGTGCACGCCGGATCGTCAAACCCGGTCAGGTCTTTTCGCGCATCCATGTTGATGACATCGCCCAGACGGTTCTGGCATCCATCAAACAGCCCAATTGCGGGGCGGCCTATAATGTCTGTGATGATGATGCGGCCCCGCCGCAGGATGTGATTGCCCATGCCTGCGGTTTGCTGGGTATCGATCCACCACCCGAACAGGATTTTGCTACTGCAAAGCTAAGCCCGATGGCTGCCAGTTTCTATGAAGACAATAAACGCGTTTCAAATGCGCGGATCAAACAGGAATTGGGTGTTAAGCTGCGCTATCCGGATTATCGGGCCGGTTTGCTGGCCCTGCATGATGAAATACTGGCCAAATTGCAGGGCAGAGACGAAAACGTTTCATAAAACCGCATTGTTGACCACAATAGCGGGTCGTATATAACCCAAGAGCCTGCGGAAAATCATATTGTCGTCTGTTTGGACACCGTATGTTCAGGCACCATATGATTTTCCACAGGATCAGTTTCGGACCGGATCGTCTTGGCGTTCCGGACCCCAAGGCCACCGAGCACGGGCATCTGATGCGGGCATCGTCCGCATAGTCCCGACCGGCAAGGAGAGAGCAAGCATGGATCGTCGTATCGTAACCGTTTTTGGCGGCACCGGATTTGTCGGACGTCATATCGTCAAGCGTCTGCTGGAGCGTGATTTTATCGTTCGCGTCCCGACCAGAAGCTTTGAACGCGTCAAAAAACTCAAACCGATGGGCAATCTGGGGCAGGTCGTGCCGGTCCATTGCGATGTGCGCGACGAAGACAGCATCAAGGGCGCGCTCGAGGGTTCCGAAGCGGTGATCAACCTGCTTGGCATTCTCTATGAACGCGGCAGCAAGAATTTTCTCAATATCCACGTCAAGGCCGCCAAACGCATTGCCGAGGAAGCCAAGGCAGCCGGTGTAAAGACGCTTTTGCATATGTCGGCACTGGGTGTGGATAAAAACACCTCTGCCAACTATGCGACGTCAAAGCTGGCCGGTGAAAAGGCCGTGCGCGAAGTGTTCCCGGATGCGGTGATCTTCCGCCCGTCGGTGATTTTTGGCCCGAATGATAACTTCCTGAACAAGTTTGCCACCATGGCGCGTTTCTCGCCGATGCTGCCGGTTGTTGGCGCACCGGGCCTTCCGAAAGTTGATCTGGGTGAAGGCAAGGTAGATCTGCACGGCGAAGGCGGTCCGAAATTCCAGCCGGTCTATGTTGGCGATGTTGCCGATGCCTTTGTCACCGCACTCACCGAAGGTAAATCGGCTGGCAAAACCTATGAACTTGGTGGGCCGGAAACCTATTCCTTCATGGCGCTTTTGCAGGACATGCTGCGCATTACCCGTCAGCGCGCCATTCTGATGCCGGTTCCGTTCTGGCTGGCGTCGATCAAGGCATTCTTCCTGCAGTTCTTGCCGGTCCCGCCGCTGACCCCGGATCAGGTGCGTTTGCTCAAGACCGATAACGTCGTTTCCGAAGGTGCGGACGGTTTTGCCGAACTTGGCATTACGCCCAACAGCCTCGAAGCAATTGCGCCGTCATACCTCAAACGGTTCTGCCCGCCGCGTAAATCCGGTGAGTTCCGCCGTTTCGTCTAAGGCGCACGGCTGATCAGACGATCAAAAAGAAAACCCCGCCAAACTTTTGGCGGGGTTTTTTCTTGTCTCGAAGGTGCCAAGAACACGAGCCGCGATCAGATCTTCTTGAGGGTCTCACGAACGGTATCGATGATTTCAGAACGCGACGGAGCCTGAATGACCGGCTCCCCACCGGGGCGTTCAATCATGATCACCGGAATGCCAAGGTTCCGTGCGGCTTCGATCTTGGCAAAGGTCGCATCACCGCCACTATTTTTGCTGACGATCACATCAATTTCGTTGCGTTCAAGAAGCTCGGTCTCGCTTTCAACACTGAACGGGCCGCGCGCAAACAGCCATTCGCCAAATTCCAGATCAAACGGATCACGCGGGGCATCAACAGTGCGTACAAGCAACCATGTTTTTTCAAGCCCTTCAAAGGCATGCAGGTTCTTGGCACCGCTTGCGATCAGCGCGCGATTGCCAACGTCAGGCAGGATTTTGGCCGCTTCTTCAATCGATTTTACCATGATCCAGTTGTCATCTTCGGTCTGTTCCCAGGCCGGACGGTGATACTGAATGCAAGGCATCGCAACCGCATGGCTGGCCTTGGCGATATTGTGTGAAATCTCGGTGGCATAGGGGTGGGTCGCGTCAATCACCAGATCAATCTGTTCGTTTTTGAGATGGGTGATGATGCCTTCTGGCCCGCCAAAACCGCCTATGCGAACAGGGACGCCATCAGGAAGGCTGGGCGCGCTGGTGCGCCCGGCGAGCGAGAGTTGCAAACGAACATCCCGGCCAAACTCATGCATCAGGTCCTCTGCAATGCGATTTGCGTCTCCGGTCCCGCCAAAAATAAGAATGCGTTTTGGACGTTCGGCGGGGCGGGAGAGGGACATGGGCAAAGAACCTTGTTGTTGCTTTATGACCTTGGATGGCCTGTTTGTTGCGCAGACACAGGAACAGATTAACGAACTGCTGCTTACGATGCCACCGGTCGGAATTGATCAAATTCGCCAATCCCGTGGCGGGCAATGATGGTGCCGTTGCGGTCGGTAATAACGACTTCAACGGCCGATGCGCCGTCCAATGTGGCGCGTGCGGATTCGCAGGCCTGACGGGCAATAGCATCTTCAATCTTAACGTCCGCCGCCTGACAAAGTTCCAGAACCTGTTTGGCGGTATTGGCCGTGCGGCACTGGTCTTGCAGCGTTTCATCGCCGCCACACGCTGCAATCGTTGCTGCCAGTCGATCAAAATCGACCTGTGATCGGCTTGAATGCAAATCGAGATGCCCCTGGGCAAGTTTGACCAGTTTGGCAAAGCCACCGGCGATGCTGACAAAGGCAATCGGGTTTTTGCGAAGATATTTCAGCATCCCGCCAACAAAGTCGCCCATATCAAGAATGGCTTCTTCCGGCAGGCCATAGAATGCACGAATGGCCGCCTCGGACGTTTTGCCGGTTGCGCTGGCAACATGTTCGCGCCCGGTCGCACGGGCGACGTCAATCCCGCGATGGATCGAATGGATCCACGCCGAACAGCTAAACGGGATGACAATCCCCGTGGTGCCCAGAACCGACAAACCGCCGACAATGCCCAATCGCCCATTCCACGTTTTGGTGGCAATTTCAGCACCCCCGGGAATGGAAATCTCGATCTCGACATCGGGGCTTGCGCCATACTGGTCACAAAGTGCTTCGATCTGTCCGACCATCATTTCGCGCGGTTTGGGATTGATCGCGGGTTCACCCGGCGGCAATGGCAGGCCCGGCTTTGTAATCGTACCAACCCCGTCGCCAGCTTGGAATGTGATGCCGCATCCGGGTTTGCCGACACGCACCGTCGATATGATTTCCACCCCGTGGGTGACGTCGGGATCATCGCCGGCATCCTTGATCACGCTGGCGCGCGCCCAGCCATTGCCCTTTTCCGCCTTGATCAACTGAAAGGACGGCGTTTCTCCGCCAGGCAGTGTAATAGTGACCGGATCGGGAAAGTCGCCGGACAGCAATGCCTGCCACGCGGCACGGGTTGCGGCGGTGGCACAGGCCCCCGTCGTCCATCCCTTGCGCAGTGGTCCTTCCGGTTTTCTTGCCATCAGTCGGTTTTTTTCCTGTTAATCCTGTCGGTGTTTTCGCTATTGAGGGCGGGGATGAGATCCGATTGGGAAATTCAATTAAACATCAATATTTATGTGATTTAAAAAGTTATACGAAAAAATATCGGAAATATGTTGTGCGTATCGTTTGATTGCTGTTTAACATATCCTCTTGATGCGGTCCTGCACAGATGGCTGCATTTCATTTAAGTAGAAGTATCGCGCGATGACGAACCTTGGTGTTGATTTTCCGGTTTTTGAACCGGGTTGGGTATGGCTTGTTGGGGCGGGACCTGGTGATCCCGGTCTTCTGACGCTTCATGCCGTCAACGCCATGCAACAGGCCGATGTTGTTGTCTTTGATGCACTGGTCGATGAACGGATTTTGAACCTTTTGCGTCCCGATGCCAAACGCATCTATGCGGGCAAGCGCGGTGGCCGTCCATCTTCGAAACAAACCGATATTTCCCTGCAGCTGGTTGAACTGGCCAAACAGGGCCTGCGTGTTTTGCGTCTCAAGGGCGGCGATCCGTTCGTGTTTGGACGCGGCGGCGAAGAAGGCATGACCCTTGTTGATCACAATGTGCCATTCCGGGTGGTGCCGGGCATTACCGCCGGGATCGCCGGTGCGGCCTATGCCGGTATTCCGACTACGCACCGCGACTGCAATTCGTCGGTCACCTTTGTCACCGGCCACGGATCCAGTGGTGAAGTGCCAGACAACATCAACTGGGCGGCCCTCGCCAAGGGTGCACCGGTTCTTGTCATGTATATGGCCATGAAACATCTGCGCCGGATTTCGTCGGAACTGATGGCAAATGGCCGGGCCGCGGATGAACCGCTTGCCGTGATCAGTCAGGCGACCACACCGGGACAGGGCATTTTGATCACCACCCTTGAAAAGGCGGCTGATGATGTCGAACGCGAAGGTGTTGAGCCGCCTGCGGTATGTATTCTGGGCAAGGTTGTCGGTCTGCGGGATCGCCTGAACTGGCTGTCGCCGCAGGACGATGTGACCGCGGTGCGCCATGTGCCGTTCGAACAGGTGCTTGATCTGATCACCGCACCGGCAGATCCCCTCAAAAACTGAACGTCGGTCCCGCCCGAAAAGGCGGCAACAGATTGATATATATCGTTGCCGGTGGTACGCGCGACTGTACAATCGCGCGCAAAGGTTTTGACCTGGATGGATCATGGACGAACAGCAGGTATTGATACGCATCCTTGAAAGCGGTTGGGCGCAATGTGCCGATATCGTACGCACGGATGGCGGGGTGCTTCTGACTGCGTTGGTGGCGGGACTGGTGGGCAGTGCGACCCACTGTGTCGGCATGTGCGGCCCGTTCGTGATCAGTCAGGTCACCAGCCGGATGGAACAGCTCCCGGTCGAGAAAATGAGCGAGTTTCGCCGTCTGACCGGTGCCGCACTCCTGCCCTATCAGTTCGGGCGTTTGTCGACCTACTGCTTGCTGGGCGTGCTGGCCGGCTATTTCACCGACAGCATCAGTGCCCTGACCAGAGTTTGGTGGATCGGGCCGGTGTTGCTGATTGCGGCCGGTGTGTTTTTCCTTCTTTTCGGTATTTTGGGCCTGATGCCTCATCTTGGCGGGTTGCTGCCATCGACCGGCGAATCACGCTGGTGGAACAAGCTGGTTGGCAATCATGCGCGTGGGCTTTTCCAGGCCCCCTATGGCTGGCGGGGATATTTGCTGGGCGTGATGCTGGGCTTTATTCCCTGTGGTCTGGTTTATGGCGCGCTTGTGATGGCGGCCGCCACCGGAGCAGCACTTAATGGTGGGGCGGTGATGCTGGTATTTGGCCTTGGCACGGTGCCGATGTTGTTTGTCACAGGCTTTGTCGGCCAATATGCCGCACAGCGGTTCCGGGCCCTGATGGTGCCGGTCGGGCGCGGGCTTATGATCATTAACGGGATAATCCTGTTCGCACTGGCAGCGACCACGATTGCATAAGCGATACCGGCGCTTCGAACTGTTTGCAGAAGGTCGGCATTTAAATGGGATTGTGACTGAGTGTGAGCTTTCCCACAGGTGCTGATCTTGCAAGTATCGCCGGGATATTTATAGTGCCGGGTCAGGTTGTGACGCACAAGGATCGGTTGTCCGTAACCGGCAAAGACATAAGGATGGACGCGTGAGCAAAAAGACGCTTCTGGCAATTCTGGGTATTGCGCTGGTTCTCGGGATCGGTTTGACCTATCGCCTGATGATGATGGGGACTGAAACAAATTCGTCCGGTACGGCATCGATTGGCGGTCCCTTCACACTTGTCAACCAGGATGGCGAAACTGTCACTCAGGATGACTTCAAGGGCAAATATATGCTGACCTATTTCGGCTATACCTTCTGCCCGGATGTTTGCCCGACCGAATTGCAGGTCATGGGAACAGCACTTGATATGATGCCCCAGGACATCGCAGATGAAATCACACCCGTCTTTTTCACCGTCGACCCCGAACGCGACACGGTCGAAGCGGTTGCTGAATATGTTCCCTATTTCCATGATCGGATGGTTGGGTTGACCGGCACCGTCGAACAGACAACGGCGGCCGCCAAGGCGTTTCGTGTTTACTACGCGAAGGCGATCCCGGAAGGTGAGCCTGAGGATACCGATACCTATCTGATGGACCATTCGTCCTTCGTGTATCTGATGGATCGCGAAGGCAAATTCGTCCGCCACTTCAATTACGGCACCAGCCCGGAAGACATGGCAAAGGGCGTGACCGAGGCGGTCAAAAACAACGGCTGATTATTCCGTCGCGTAATGCCATGATCATGGCAAATAAATTCGGCTCGGAGAACAGCCCAAAATGCCTGACACCATTCCGGGGATCGTGATTGCGGCCCCCGCGTCAAACAGTGGCAAGACCGTCATTACATTGGCGCTTCTGCGCGCGCTGACCCGCAAGGGCCATAAAATTGCCGCGGCCAAAACCGGGCCGGATTATATCGACCCCGCCTTTCAGGCAGCTGCCTGTCGCGATACCTGCATCAATCTTGATCCGTGGGCGATGACGCCAGACCAGATCAACGGTCTGGCCAGCGATAACACGCACGGCAAAGCCTTTTTGATGTGCGAAGGCGTCATGGGCTTGTTCGATGGTGCCGCCAACGGCGATGGATCGACCGCCGATCTTGCCGCCCTTGCCGGGTGGCCGATTGTTCTTGTGGTCGATGTGAAAGGCCAGTCGGCCTCTGCCGCGGCGGTGATTTCCGGTTTTGCCAAGTTCCGCGATGACATCAATGTTGCCGGTGTGATCCTTAATCGGGTGGGAAGTGACCGCCACAAGCAGATGATTGTTGATGCCTGCGCCAAACATCTGCCGGATCTGCCGGTTCTTGGCGCAGTCCGGCGCAGCCAAGACCTGCTCCTGCCAGAACGCCATCTTGGTCTGGTGCAGGCCGGCGAACATGCCGAGCTTGAGACGTTTCTCGATCGTGCCGCCGATATCATCAGTGAAGATGTCGATCTTGATGCCCTGATCGCACTGGTGGATAAAAAGGCCGGAACGGCCAAGAAAACCAAAAAATCTGCAAATTCCACGCCGACCGCACCCGTGATTGCCCCGCTTGGCCGTCATGTTGCTGTGGCGCGTGATGCGGCCTTTGCGTTTAGCTACCCCCATCTTCTGGATGGTTGGCGTGCGGCGGGGACGAAAATTTCCTTTTTCTCGCCACTGGCGAACGAGGCCCCGAACCCGGATTGTGATGCCATCTATCTGCCCGGCGGCTATCCGGAACTTCATGCCAAAACCCTTGCCGCAGCCAAGGTTTTCAGGGCCGGCATGCACGATGCTGCCCAACGAAGCATCTTGATTTACGGCGAATGCGGCGGCTACATGACCCTTGGCAACGGCCTTGTTGATGCCAGTGGTACGCGCCACGAAATGCTTGGTCTGTTGCCGCTTGAAACCAGCTTTGCCAGCCGCAGGCTGCATCTTGGCTATCGCGAGGCACAGCTGGGCATTCCGACGCCGTTTGGTCCGGCAGGCATGAAGCTGCGTGGTCATGAATTCCACTATGCGACTACGCTGTCCGAAGATGGCATGCCGTTATGCAGGATGAAAACGGCGACGGGCCTTGATCTTGGTCCTGCCGGTCTGGTGGATGGAAGTGTTTTTGGATCCTTCTTTCACATGATCGCAGAGAGTTGATCAACCCGTTGTCAGACTTGAATGCGACGGGGATTACGCGCGGGTTAGACTGTGTTATGTCTCAATGACGGCCCGACTGAGAGAGATCATGGATAATAAAGACCGCGTCGCATTGCCACCTGAACCGTTCTGGGAAACCAAGACTCTTGCTGAAATGACGCAAGCGGAATGGGAATCCCTTTGTGACGGCTGTGGCAAATGTTGCCTCCACAAGCTGCAGGACGAAGAAGACGATTTTGTCTATTACACCTCGGTCGCGTGTCGTTTGCTCGATTGTCATACGTGCCGCTGCAAGGATTATCCCAATCGGACACAGCATGTTCCTGATTGTGTGCAGCTTTCCAAGGAAAATGTTGAAACCCTTTCCTGGATGCCATCGACCTGTGCCTATCGCCTGATGGCAGAGGGAAAGCCACTACCCGACTGGCATCCGCTTAAGACAGGTGTAGCAGACTCGGCCATCATGGCAGGCATGTCCGTGCGCGGCATGGCCATCCCCGAAGACGAAGCCCATCCTGATTTGACACGCTACATCGTGAAGTGGCCTGCTTAACCGGATATCGTCAAACCGGTCTCCGCAGACTTTGTGCTTTCATTTGAAAGGCCGCTTTGCCGACCCTACCAGATCGGCATTGAACGAACTGTTCATCAATCTTTCAATGCTATACCAAAGGGTTGTGAAGCAGCGCAGGAACGTTTTTTGGATTTTCATAAGCATGCTTTTTGAATGATGACCTGGTATTTTGATTTCTGCTAAAAACTGAAACAATCAATTGTAATACAATCAATAATACTAAACGAAATTTATCCAGGATTGTTTTTCCCTTTGCGAGTATGCAAATTCGCTTGCGCTAGTCAAAGGTATATGGTTGGGTATCGATGATCAGTTGTTCAAGGTGGGATCAATTATTCATCAGCAGAAATTTTTCAAACTTCGTTCGGTATGGCGTAAAACGCAGCATTTCCGATGCAAAGATTGAAAAAACTGCAAGAATTTCCGAACATCTGACTCATCAAACGCAAGCCGTTTGAAAACTGGGAATGATCTGTGTTGAAGATCTTACCGTATCCTCTCGCATGAGAAGTGAACGCTCGCAGGCTTGGGTCTTATCATGCGTATGTATGAGAGATCTTGTTGCGCGTTCTTAATTTTGACCAAACGGTCAATAACCCCGCGAGGCTGACGGGAATTAACGGGATAAACCCGTTTACGCAAAGGGTATAAAAGTGGGTATTGGATTTTTTAAGGGCGACGTCGAGGCGCGTAATGAACAACAAGTCACCGCTGCGCTCGGTCGCTCAATGGCACGCATCGAATTCACCGCGGAAGGCAAGATCCTTTCGCTGAATGAAAACTTCGAAAAGACGATGGGCTACAAGGCCAGCGATCTTATCGGCAAACATCACTCATTGTTTGTCCCCGAAGAGCTTACCAGTTCGGCAGATTACAAAACTTTCTGGAAGAGACTGGCGTCAGGTGAGTTTCTGACCGGGGCCTTCCCGCGCAAACGTCGTGACGGATCGTTGATTTGGCTTGAAGCCACTTACAACCCGATCCTCGACGCGAAGGGCAATGTAACCAAAGTCGTGAAGTTTGCGACCGACATCACCGAACGTCGCAACGAACGTGCGTTGCTGCAAAGCGTGTTTGATGCGATCAGCACCTCGCAGGCGGTGATCGAGTTCAACCTCGATGGCACGATTCTGACCGCTAATGAAAACTTCCTGTCTGTGCTGGGCTACAGCCTTGATGAAATCAAGGGCAAGCATCACAGCATGTTCTTGCCTGAAGATCAGAAAAATTCGTCAGAGTACCGGGCTTTTTGGCAAAGCCTGAACCAGGGAAAATTCCAGGCCGGTCAGTTCGCCCGTGTGGGCAAGAACGGCAAGCAAGTCTGGATCGAAGCAACCTATAACCCGGTGCTTGATGCTGTTGGCAAACCGATCAAGGTGATCAAGTTTGCCACCGATATCACCGAAAAAACCAAGCTTCTGATCGACCTTAAAAAAATGATCGACGGTAACTTTACCGAGATCGACAACAATATCACCGAGCTTAACATGCGCACGGTTCAAAGCGTTGATGCGTCAACCAACACGATGGAACTGACCCGCAACGTTGCTGCCAGCACCGAGCAGATGGCCGCCTCGATTGCCGAGATTTCCCAAAGCATGGCCCAGTCACAGGGCGCAACCGAACGCGCCTATGAGCAGACCAACACCGCCAACGAAATGACCCAGCGCATGACGGGCGTGGTTGACGAGATGGGCAATATCGTTGAAGTCATTCGCAATATTGCCGGGCAGATCAACCTGTTGGCGCTGAACGCGACGATTGAAAGTGCCCGTGCCGGTGAAGCCGGAAAGGGATTTGCCGTTGTTGCCAACGAGGTCAAGAACCTTGCCAATCAGGCAGCGCGTGCTACCGAAGACATTACCCAGGAAATTACCGGTATTCAGGAAATTTCCGCCGAGGTCGCCGGTGCTTTGGAGACCATCCGCGGTTCGGTTGAAACTGTCCGTAACGATGTCACCAACATCTCTTCGGCGGTGACAGAGCAAACAGCGGTTACCGAAAATGTCAGCACCAGCGTGCGTGACATGGCCCGGTCTGTCGAAAACATGTCAGATAACCTTGCAGCCATTCGCACGACTACAGATACGGTCGCATCCTCTGTACAGCGCACGCGCGAAGCGGCCGAAGTGCTGACACGTTAATTCAGGCCGATTTCTTCGATCGAAAGCTGCCATTAAAAGGGCGGAGCCAAACGGCTCCGCCCTTTTGTCATGGAATATGACAGTTTGAAGATGATCAAGGTATCCTGCGGGGAACCACTTGCCTTAAGCAGGGGGAAGTCACAAGAATGTCGGCTTGAGACACTTGGAGCTGATATACTCCGGGCTTGCAGGGGAAATACGGGGCGATAAGGAATGAACAGCGATCATCTGCGCATTGATGTTCTTGGTGTGGGCGAGGCCTTTGATCCGAACTTTGAAAATTCGTCGGTCGTGGTGTCTGCGGGCGACTTTCGCCTCTTGATCGATTGCGGGGCAACGGCGGCCGGGCGGCTGATGGCCAAGTTTCCCGATCCGGATGCGATTGATGCGATCTATTTCACCCACATGCATCCCGATCATGTTTTCGGTCTTGTGCCGGTCATGCTGAACTGGCGCGATGATGGCCGTTCAAAGCCGTTGCGCATTCTGTGCAGCCCGCAATTGCGCACGCATCTTGAAAAACTGATGGAGCTCGGCTTTACCGGACTTGGATCAGCCTGGCCGTTTACCATCATCTGGCATTCGATTGCCGAGACAAATTCAATTGGTCCGTTTGAATGCCGTTTCGCGCGGTCCGATCACAGTGTGCAGAATCACGCGATCCTGTTGCGCTACGCGGACAAGGGGTTTGCCTATTCCGGTGATGGCAATGTAACAGCAGAAACCGCCGCCCTGTTTACGGGTGCCGATCTCGTGTTTCAGGAAACCTATCTGATCAAGCATGATCCGCAACATGCCGCCCATTGTGATCTGGAAACGGTTTTGAAACTGGCATCCGACATGCCCGGCGCGCGATTCTGGCTTTATCACATCAAACGCAATGTGCGTGTGGAAATGGCCCAGATGCTGCGTGGGAACGAGCAGGTCCGCATCGCCGCACCCGGCGAAGTCATCGAAATCCGCTAGACCATATCTGAGAGCACCTTATTTATTCGGGCATGCTTTCTTTCAGGCAATAAAGCACCTCATAGGGCGCTGTAAGTTGTGGCAGGTGGCCGTATGAATCGATGATGTGTAACGTGCTGTTGGCAAGTTTAGCATTCAAATAATGACCAACTTCCAGCGGTACGGCAGGATCTCGTGCGGGTTGAATGATTGTGGTTGGGATAGTAATTTTTGGCAGGATATCGCGGAAGTCAGACTGAAAAATGAACCGTGCTATCTTTAGTGCGGTTTGGGTTGGCATGGCCAGAAGGCCGGACGCAAATTCACGAACGAACAGAGGAAATTCGTCGCCGACAATCACCGGGGCAAACCCGTTTGCCCAATCTTCGTAACCTGCTTCCATTGCGCCAAAAAGACCATCAAGATCATTTTGCGAGAAACCGCCGTGATAGTCACCTTCATTGAGATAGCGTGGTGAAGGCGCAATCATGGAAATATGATCAAATATCTCGGGGCGTTTGCAGGCCGCGATCAAGGCAACCATACCGCTCACGGAATGCGTCAGTATTTTTGCAGATGAAATGCCTTGTTCATCAAGGATCGCTATCAGATCATCGGCAAAAGCGGTAATGGATGTATGTCTTCCGTCTTCGAATGTTGCCCTGCTGTTCGGGCCTGCCCCTGCAAGGTCATACACCCCGATATCGTAATGTTTGAGAAGGTCTGGCAACAACAGTCGCCAACTACGATGATCGGTCCCGAACCCGTGCGACAGCACCATCAAAGGGGCATCCGCGCGCCCGCGAGCATTGCGGATCAGGCGCCAGTTATGCAGCTCTGACAGTGTTTTCGATGCTTTCTCGTTCGACGTGTCGGTCAACTTGGTCAAACCTCCGAATGAACTGAAAAAAAGTACCCGGCGGGCCGGGTACTTCAAAAGCATCTTAGCATTTTAGGCGACTTAGTGAACCGCGCGTGGCTCCATGTCGTGCTGGCGGATGGCTGCATCCGCGACGGCATGGTTTTCGAACGACGCGATATGGGTACCGTCGGCGGTGAAGACGCCATAGACCAGTTCGTCACTGTCGTTCTCTGTGTTGGGAACCGGACGCACATAGGCAAAATCATGAATACCCAACAGGGCGAAGTCACCGTTTGACAGAAGACCGGTATCCTGGCCGATCCGCTGATCGCTTTCGGTATCGTGGTTATTTGTTCGATTTGTCATTTGAACCACTCCTTGGTTAGGCTTTGCCGTCTATTTGATCAGCATTGCTATCCTCGTCCTCGACATTCATGTCGATGGTTTTTGACGGCACAGCTTTTTTCTTGTTCGAGCCAATCGCGATTTCACGAACGACCGGTTCCGGCAAGGGTCTGTTCAGGTCAACATGCAGCAGACCATTATCCAGATGGGCACCGACGACTTCGATGCCTTCGGCAAGGACGAAGGAGCGCTGGAACTGTCGTGACGCAATGCCACGATGGATATAAACACGTTCGCTGTCATCGTCGGTATGTTTGCCGCGAATGATCAGCTGGTTGTCTTCAGTGGTTACCGACAGGTCTTCCTCGGCAAATCCGGCAACTGCGACAGTGATTCGCAGTTTGTTTTCACCAATCTGTTCGATGTTATAGGGCGGATAGCCCTCGGCCTTGGTTTTCGAGACCTGATCAAGAACGCGTTCGATCTGGTCAAAACCCAAAAGCAACGGGCTGTTGAACATTGAAATTCGTGACATTTGCAGCACCTCCTCCATCAGAGCGAGTGTGGTTGTTTTCAGATCCCACGCATCCTGCGTTTCGGGCATCTAATTGTTCGACCCGAGGCATTCGGCACCGAACGTTTCATATATTCAAATAAATGTGGTTTTCCCGCCAATAGTCAAGCCTTGCCTGCGGCACAGACATAAGACATCGACTAATTCTTGGTTTGTGTCAGATCTGGCATCGTTTCAAGCGCATAATAGGCAACCGACTGATCCTTACCGCGCAGCGCAACCTCGTGCATCACGGCGTTTTCCGGCAAGGGTATCGGCCCGTGATCAAACAGCGTCTTGGAAATCACCAACGGCACGCCATGCCCCTTGGTCTGGGCTTCAAGGCGGGCGGTCGTGTTGATCGTATCGCCGATTGCACTGATGTTTTCCCGGCCGGGCGGGCCCATTTCACCGACAATTGCCTTGCCCATATGGATGCCGATTCCAATGCGCAACGCATGGGGAAGTTCGGATTTAAGATGCAGGTTAAGGCCTTCGATCCGGCGCAGCATCTCGGCGGCTCCCTCAAAGGCCTGCAGGATGGTGCGTTCGGTATCGTCACTTTCATGGCCATAAAGCGCCATCAGGCCATCGCCGGTAAACTGGGCGTAATAACCACCTGTGCCGCGCAATGCCTCAGTCATCTCGGCAAAGAACTGGTTGAGGATGAAAAGCACGTCATAGGGCATCTTGCTTTCGCCAAGCTTGGTCGAATCGCGCAAGTCGATAAAGATACAAACAACCTGTCTTTCACTGCCCGAAAGTCCGCCGGGACGCCGGCCGTCACGCGCGGTTGCGTTGGGCGGCAAAAGCGGGGCGACCGCCAGATCATTATGCGGCCTGATCTGACAGGCAAGGCGCATGCCTTTGGGCGCCTGGATGCTTTTGAGTGCCGCGGCCTCGATATCACCGGGAGGGGCAAGGTGATCACTGCCTGATCCACAGTGGATCCTACACGTCGTGCAGCGCCCGTGACCGCCACAAACCGACGCCATCGGAACGCCGGCATCGCGCAGCGCTTCAAGCGCTGTTGCACCGGGCGGTACACGCACGAAACGCCCGTTTGGCAGGCTCAACATCGGGCCGCGCTTGACCCGATCAAAGGTCTGTCGGATCTGGCGCACACCAAAAGGTGCCAGCGCAAGGGCGACACTCAGGATCGTGAAGGGCAAAATCGCGTTTTCATAGAAGGTGATGGCGTCCTGATTGACATTGGCCGCATCAATCACCCCAAACACATATTTGCGTCCGCCTTCCTCTGCGCGGCGGATCACCTCGGCCGCCGCGGCTGAGTAACCGGCAAGCGAAAGTGTCGGGATCAGAATTGCCAGCGTGCCAAGCGTATTGCGCCATTTCGGATAGAACGGTTTGACCCGCAGCCAGAAATGAATGCCGATGCAGCCATGCGCCCAGACAACAATCACCGTGATCGCCTGCAAGATGCCCTGATGCGGAATAAACACGGCCAGATCCAGAAGAACGCGCTCAAACGGTGAATCAACATCAAAGCCCAGATCGATAATCCTGGTCGCAATGATATGTCTAAACAGTAGGAACGGAATGCACAGGCCAAGGATCATCTGTGCCCATTCCGATTTGCGCAGGCGCAAGGTGCGGCGGCTGGTCAGGCGTGCGGTTGCCAACAAAAAGTGTGTTATCAGTGACAACACCAATAGGATCTCAAGCGGTGGAAATTGCCAGACTTCTGTGGTGTATTCCCCGGCTTTTTCCATCAGTTCCGGTGAAACGATGCCTGCCGTATGGTTCAGCAGATGCGTCAACACATAGGCAAACATGGTCAGGCCGGAATACAGCCGCAGATTCTGGATCATCGCTTCGGGTGCCTATTCTTCATTTGCGCGGTCTCTCGGTGGTCCACACTTGAACGTCGACATTCTGCGGTCGATCACATCATTTTGGTACGTCCATGGTTGAACAGGATCATGCAACACCTTTGGTTGATAAAGTGTTTTGCATCTTCAGGCACGAAAAAAGCCACCAGTATTTCCGGTGGCTTTCTGTGATTTTCTGCGTGATGGTGATATGATCTGCGGCCTTAGGCGGCGGACTTGATACGCTTCCGGGTCATGAACTTCACGAGCGAGCGCGCGAAATCAACACTTGTGATCGGTGTTTCAAGTGACTTCATGGCAGCTTCATGTACATCATCGGGGATCAGGTCATAACGGGCCTGCAAAAGGGCGGTCTCGTAAGGTTTCATGAACTCCGGATGCGGCTGGATCGAGGCTGCATTATCGCCATATTGCAAACCGGCATAGGGGCAGAAGTCGGAACTTGCCCAGACAGTCGCACCCTTTGGTGGCTCAACCACCTGATCCTGATGGAAAGCATTGATGCGGATCTTTGCCGGGCTGTCAGACAGCCAGTCGCTGTTGCGTGCATCAACCGCGTATTCATGCACGCCCACACCCCAACCCTTGTCGGACTTGATGACCTTGCCGCCAAGTGCTGTTGCCAGGATCTGATGACCGAAACAGATGCCAAAGACCGGCTGACCGGCAGAAACGGCATCGCGCAGGAAGTCCTGCAGGCGGATCATCCACGGCAAGTTTTCATAAACGCCATGTTTGGACCCCATGATCACCCAGCCGTCGGCATCACGGATTGAGTCCGGAAAAACGTCTTCCAGAACGGTCCAGGTTTCGAACTCCAGACTCGGATCCACGTCGCCAAGCAGCTTTTCGAGCATGCCGGGGTAGGAGGCGAAATCGTCGCGAAGTTTTTCCGGGGCGAATCCGGTCTCAAGAATGCCGATCTTCATGCAAAAACCTTTATGGACGTCAATGTGGCGCTAAGGGTCAAAACTCATTCACATGATCGCCCCGGTCGCCCGGATTTGTGCGGATATGCGGAGCAAAATCATAGGAAGATATGCATCTTTCAAGATTTTGCGACAAAATAGCCCGTGCAAATCCGGGTGATCCGAAGGACAACTGATATAGGAGAAAGCCTCTGCGTCAAATCCCTTGACCGGGGATCACCCCGCTCTGCGGCATTTTCCTAGCTTTTTCTCTCATATCAGTTGCCGGGCCGGTCATGTGAATGAGTTTTGACCCTTAGCTGAGTTATGGGATTTTAACGCCAAAGACAAGCCCGGTGCTGCGAGATTTTAGTCAAATTTTGACCGGAAATGCGAAACCGCCCGGCGTAAAGCACGGGCGGTTGCAAAACCTGCGGCAAGTGTCTGGGGGATCAAACCGGCCGCAGGTTATCGGGTTCAGGCATCGGCCGGGTTTACTTGTTAAGACCCATGGCACGCGCGCCGCCCATGCCGGCAATCATCGCGACCACAAAAATAATTGTGTCTGTATGGCCGAAGGCCAGTGCACTAAGGGCCGGACCCGGGCAATACCCAACCAGTCCCCAACCGGTACCAAACAACAGGCCGCCAACAACCAGTTTGGTGGTGATGGCACGGTTGGTCGGCAGGCTCATCTCGCCGCCACAGACCGCCTCGGTCCGGTTCTTTGCAAACTGGAAGATTGGAATGGCAACCGCCAGCCCACCGCCCATCACAAACGCAAGGCTCGGATCCCAACCCCCATCGGCAATCGCCCAGATATCAAGAAAGCCCAGAACCTTTTGCGGGTCGATCATGCCCGAAATGTAAAGCCCAAAGCCGAAAATCGTGCCGCAAATCAGGGAAACAATTATCCGCATCACATGCCTCCCATCAGATGGCGGGTGACAAGAACCGTGACAAAGCCCGCTGCCATAAACGACAGGGTCGCAACCAGCGATCGCAGTGAAAACCGCGACAGGCCGCAAATGCCATGACCACTGGTGCAACCTCTGCCAATCGTGGTGCCAAGACCAACCAGAAGACCGGCAACGATGATGACCGGTAATGAGCTTGTCACAACACTCTGGGCTTCGATCTCGGTTGCGTTCATCAGGATGAACGGACCAACAATCAGCCCGATGATAAAGGCCAGCCGTTCAAAAACAGCAGAACCACCCTTGGTCGGGGTCAACAAACCGCCAAGAATGCCGCTGATCCCGGCAATGCGCCCATTGAGCAAAAGATAAAGGCCAGAGGCCAGACCAATAAGTCCACCGCCAATCAGGGCGGAAATCGGAGTGAAGTTTTCCATCATTCAATCCATCAAAATCAGAATTTATATTAATGTATGATAATTAATTGATTTTATCAATGGGTCAGTGGAAATTTGTGCCAAATTTCTTTGTAGAAACTGTTGCTAAAAACGAAGCAGACGTACCCGGATGCGCCCAACTATTGGTCAAGATACTGTTTGCATTGGTGTCCGATTCCACAAAACAGATAAGCAATTGATTTTTCGATATTTTATCTATCTTGCAAAACACCGAAAATAGGAAGATATAGCAGTATCTTTGGTTGTGGTTTCGGCGTGTTGCCCAAACCCCCTTTTCGGATTTCATGCATGAGCAAAGATCGTCTGTCCGCCAGTCGGCGTCTTGATGTCGCATTGGCGCTGGTATCACAGGGTGACTACACCGCTGCGATTGACGTGGCGCGTGCCGCATTGGCCGCTGATAGTGACTGGGACGAAGCCCATTTTACGCTGGGCGATATTTATGAACGTGCCGGTGAAACCGAAAACGCCGTTGAGGCTTTCCGTCAATATCTGATGCTTGATCCCAAGGATCGCATGGGGGCAGAGGTCCGCCTGACATTGCTTGGTGCGGCTGCCCTGCGTGATCGCTTGCCGCCCGATTATGTGCGGGCCCTGTTTGACGATTACGCTCCACGGTTTGAAATCAGCCTGCGTGATCGATTGGCCTATCGCGGACCGGAACTTTTGTTCGAAGCCATCCGGACTCACCTGCCGGAAATGTTGCGTCCGATGGATGTGCTTGATCTTGGCTGTGGTACCGGGCTTGTGGGCGAAGTGTTCGCTGGTCATGTTGACGCGATTGATGGCATCGACCTGTCGCCGCGCATGATCAACCGTGCGCGCGCCAAGGGGCTTTATCGCACGCTGGTCGCGGGCGATATCACCGATATGCCCGCCGATATCGGAACGGATTACAGCGTTGTCATCGCGGCGGACGTTCTGAACTATCTTGGCGATCTGGTACCTGCGCTCCGCGCCGCCCATGACCGGATGAAGCCCGGCGGGTTGCTGGTATTCACGCTCGAGCACGGCGATAACTTCCCGTTCGATCTCGGTCCCGGGCAACGCTTCCGCCATCACCAGCGCGCGATCAGCGAATGGCTGGTCGAGTGTGGTTTTAATGTTCTGTCAGACACTTTGGGTGTTCTGCGTCAGGAAAAGGGCAATCCGGTCGAAGGTCGGGTCATCGTCGCACGTGCAAGTGATGCACTGGCGCTGATGGCGGGCGATCTGATCATTCCGGGCGATCCCGATCAGGCATCGGGTCAAACCCTTCACTGACCTGCAGTTGTGAACTGCTTAATCCAAAGCACCCCGTAGCCTGTGGCTGCGGGGTGTTTTTGTTTGGTATTGCTCTAGACCGGTGTGCCGCGAATGACCGCCACCTCGTGATAAAGCGGCACATTCGGATCATCATTGATCATTTCTTGGGCCTTGGTGGCCGAAAGCGGCTGTTTTCCTTCCGGGTCGCCATAGAATTTGCAGACAAGCTGCTTTTCATATTCGGTCCCGTTCAGTGCCTTTTCCAGTGACACGAAAAACGAAATATCCGTTCCTGAATGTTGCAGAACGATCTTTGACGCGATCTTTTCGGGTTTGTAGCCATTGGCCTCAAAGCATTCGCAAATAATCTCGGTGCCAATGCGGCAACCAAAATTCATCACCAGTTCGGCCTTTGGCGCGTGTTCGCGAATTCGGCGCATAAGCGCCTCGTTCAGGCCAAGCCCGACCGAGTTGTAGGGGTACTGGTCAAACAGGCTCCAGGGATAATAATGCGCGATATGGTCTTCGGCCTCGTCACCGGCCCCTTCGGCCAGTTCGATGGACTGGGCTTCGCGAAAGGCTGTCAGGCGTTCATCACTGGGCTCGCCGACCTGTGGAATGCAGGCAATCACCACATCGGTCATTGCGATTTTTTCGTGTGCCTCATCGGTATCGACAAGACTGACACTGCCGTGAACAGGTTCGAAATGTTTGGCATGTTCGGGGGAAAGGATTTTGATGTTGCGCTCTGCCAGAACGACAAGGCGGGGGTCAAGGTCGCTGCCATAAACGCGTTTGGCGCCGCAGCTTTGCAAGATAAAGGCGACATTGATGCCAGTACCAACACCGACTTCGTAAACGGTTTTGCCGTTCAGATCAGCGCGCGCCAAGCCTTCCTGGAATGTTTGTGTCCAGGGATCATCGGGATCAAAGGCAAAATCTGGTGTTTCGGGATCACTGGCGTATGGGCTGGATGTGTCGCTGCTCTCTTCTAAAGCATGTTGCATTTAATCTGCTCCATTATGTTTGTTTTTGGCGTGCCGTTTGGCAAGGCACAGCGTGCAGAGCGATGCGGCGCATCGGTCAAACGGTGTAACGCCGCGAAACGCCGCCAAAAACAAACCCTTCGGGCCGGGATAACCTTCCGCCCCGCAGCGTAAAGACCCTTGAACGTAGCCCCGCTACGTCCTGCGGCCCCTTCCTCGCCGGACAGATGGTTATCTCCGGCAAAATGGGGCAGATTAAATGCAACATGCTTTAGCATAATGCTTCCTGTTTTCTTGCGCATCAGCCGGTCGCGGAACCCTGCAGGCATGGCAAAAAGCGCCATAGAATCCGGTGACAAGGCAACCGGATGGAATTGGCGCGACAAGCCCGCATAAACGGTACCGGGATCGACAAGCCAGTGCCGATGCGCAGCGTTTTATCTTATTCTTGACGCGGTCAGGTGAGCGCGACGTGACGCCATACAGGCATCATGAACGGGAAGATTGCCGGCAATGGCACCGGCATGGGCAGGGCAAAAGCGCCCCTCAGTTTACGGCGGCAAACTGTTTTGCGTCGCTGGCCAACTGAACGTCTTGGGCAAGCGGGCCAAGCGAAACTGCCAGACTTTCACAATTGCAGTCCGCGCCGACCAGAACATTGAGTGGGGATGTGCTGTCTTCACGGCCCACCAACGCCTGCATGATCCGCAGAAGGGTTGGTGCCGGGGACAAACCGTTGCAATCAATTGTGTTCGATACTTGCATGTCGTCTTCTCCTTGTCTGGCAAGCAGGAGCTTCGGCACACCGCCGGGGACGGTTAAGGATGCCGCAGCATGACGTGTTCCCGATGCCCGACAAGATCTGCGGGCAACCTGATAGAAACACTCTCGACCTTTGCGCGATCCCAGCATCAAGCCACCACGCGGTGGCATCATCGGAATGACAGAAGGCCCGATCCAAAGACCCGTTCTGTCAGCTGGGCGGTCATAAGGGTCAACTTTTGCAATCAACCCGTTTTGGTCATCAAACTCGTTTCGCATCGCGACTGTCGCGCATCAGCACAAGTTATGATTTTCAATGCGTTGGGATTGGGTGCGCCATCAAAGTGGCTTTCTCCGAACCCCGACCAAAACACACCGGAAAATTCTCCGGCCCGACCTTGTTGAATTCAATCGTAGCAGTCGGCAGATGGGTGTCAAGGAAGGATTTGATTATCTTTTACGCAATAAGTCGAACAGATTAAATTTTAATCACAAATGTCCCTCTTTCCCGCCCAGGGATTTGAGCAGGCTGGAGGATGGCTCCAGAAATATGAAAACCAGCAAGTATTTACCGCGCTTGCGAAGGGGCGGAATGCGCGCTTCTGGCGTGATGTCCTAATCGCGGAAACCGGGGTCCAGACGGTCGGCAAGGCGCATTTGCGCCTCCCACTCCAGGGCAACATCACCGTCGTCATAGGCCATCTGGCTGAACTGTTCGGAAACGCGTTTTATCACCGCATCATCAATCTGCCGAAGCGGTCTTCCCATCGCCAGGGTAGACTCCTGAATCTCGCACGCCCGGTTCAGATAAAACATGTTTGAAAACATCTGCCCGGCGGTTGCCCCCACGGTCAAAAGACCATGATTGCGCAGGATCAGCGCGATGTTGGCGCCAAGCGCTTCAACGATTCTTTCGCGTTCCTCAAGATCAAGCGCGATGCCCTCATAGTCGTGATAGCCGATTTGGCCAAAATACTGCAGGGCGATCTGATTAAGCGGCATCAAACCTTCTTCAAGGCAGGAGACGGCAAATCCCGACCGTGTGTGGGTGTGCATCACCCAGGCCGCATCATGGCGACCGATATGCACGGCACTGTGAATGGTAAAGCCTGCCGGGTTCACCCGATAGGGGCTGTCCGCAACCTTGTTGCCGTCGACATCGATCTTCACCAGCGAAGAGGCGGTAATTTCCTCCCACATCAGGCCATAGGGGTTGATCAGAAAATGCCCCGGTTCACCCGGTACCCGGGCCGAAATATGGGTATAGATCGTGTCGGTCATTCTGTAATGGGCCGCCAGCCGGTAACAGGCGGCTAGTTCGATGCGGCACTGCTTTTCGCCGTCGCTGATTTGTGGATCACTCATGACGCTGGTCTCGGCGTCCTTCTGTGTCGCGATATGCATGCCGACCTCCATTGATCTGATCAAACGGCTTTACTCTTTGATATACACTTGTTTAACTGAGGATGAAACCAAAGCGCAAATTTTCTTGGGCAGGCACCCGCAATTTGGGTGCGTCAACAGGGATCAGGCGCGCAGAAGAAGATGATGTAAGGGGCTTTGACTGATGGCGGTGGCAGAACCGATTTACGGTGTTCTTCTCAGCGATGCGATGGATCTCAAAAGCTATTATTCGCTTGATTTTGGCGATGCGGCGCCCGATGTCCGCCTGCTTGACCCCGATGAAGTCACCAACCCCGACCTTATCCGTTTTGCGGTGTGCTGGCTGCCGGGCCCGGCGGCGTTTTCGCCTTATCCCAATATTGAAATGGCGATGTCGGTCGGGGCCGGCGTCGATGCTTTGCTGAAACATCCGGGCTTGAGCGATGACGTCGCAATCTGTCGGGTCCGCGACCCCAATCAGGCGGACCTGATGGCGGGTTATGCAGTGCATGAAGTTGTCCATATCGAACGCGGCTTTGCCAGTATGCAGCAAAGTCAGGGCAGCGCCGAATGGGCCCCGCCTGCGATCCGGCCGCCGCGTGATCTCAAGGTTGCCGTGCTTGGTCATGGCTCCATGGGGGCATCGGTTGTCAAGGCCTTGGCTGCCTGTGGATTTAGTGTTTCGGTTGCCTGCCGCCGCGATCCTGCGGATCCCGTCGAAGGCGTGTGCTATTTCACCGGTGACGACTCGGTTCTGCAATCTGTGGCTGGTCAGGATGTGGTGATCAATGTCCTGCCCCTGACGGCCAAGACCGAGAATATCCTCAATGCAGCGCTGTTTTCAAAACTGGCCAAGGGCGCCTGGCTGATTCAGATCGGACGTGGCGAACATCTGGACGAGGATGACTTTACTGCCGCCCTCGATCGTGGGCAGCTCAGCGGCGCGACCCTTGATGTGTTTCGCACCGAACCGTTGCCGTCCGATCATCCGTTCTGGGCGGATCCGCGCCTGCGTATCACCCCGCATATCGCCAGTGATACAACGCCACGCATTGTTGCCGAACAAGCCCTGCAATCAGCCCGTGAACTGCATGCAGGCAAACCGCTCAGTCTTGCTGTCAGCCGCGGCCAAGGCTACTGAGCGGACGGCTCAGCATACCCACATCCGATTGTACGCTTGAAACCCGATCAAAATTATTCAATTGTATAACAATGAGCCGAAAAACATTTCAACGCCTGTCGCTTGATGTCCGCCGTCGCAGTTTGATCGAGGCGACATTGACCTGCATTGCCCGTGACGGGCTGCATGGGGCATCGGTGCGCCGGATCACTGAAGAAGCCGGGGTGACCGTCGGGCTGGTGCGCCATTATTTCGGCAGCAAGGATGACATGATCCGCAATGCCTATGCCTATCTGGTCGGCCAGCTGACGGCACAGGCCAGTGAAAGCGCACGCGCCACCGAAGGCACGCCAGAGGCCAAGTTGGCAAGCTTCCTGCGCGCCAACCTGACCAAGCCCAACATGGACGAAGAAACCGTCTCGCTTTGGGCGACCTTCATCGGCCGGGTACGTCATGATCCCGACTTTGCCGAAATTCACCGGGATGGCTATCGCGAGTTTCTCAATGTCCTGGAAACGCTGATCGAGCCGGTCCTGATCACCCATGGCTGCCCGCACAGAGTGGCGATTTGCCGCAACCATGCGATTGCACTCAATGGCCTGATTGATGGGCTTTGGATGGAAGGGGCACTGAATTCCGGCCTTTACGCCCAGGATATCCTGCCTGATCTGATCACAGGTGCCGCCGAACGCTTGCTTGAATTGCCCACCGGTGCGTTGTCCGCACCCGATATTGCCCTTCAATCGGCACGCCACCGTGCACACCCCGAACAACAAAGTAAGCCGTCATGAGATATGCCGAGATTACCAACCGTCTTGCCGAACTGGGCGGGGCCAAATGGGCCGTTCACAACACCGCCCGTGATCGCGAGGCCCAAGGTACGAAAATCATCGAACTGACAATTGGCGAACCTGACATTCCCGTCGACCCGGCCCTGATCGACGCTTGCGAGGCCTCCATGCGGCGTGGCCGCACCCATTATTCCAATGGTCGGGGCGAGGTCGGGTTGCTTGATGCGCTGGTCGAAAAATACAAACCCGTCTGGCCGGATGTTACGCCGGAAAACATCCTTTGTTTCCCCGGTACGCAGACCGCCCTTTATACTGTGATGACGGCGCTGGTGGATGCCGGGCAAGGCGTGCTGGTCGGTGATCCCTATTATGCGACCTATGCCGGGGTAATCCGAGCATCCGGTGCGGAATTGCAATCCGTCCCGTTATCGATTGAGCACGGCTTTATCATGCAGCCGGGTGATCTGCGTGCTGCGATCACCAAGGACAGCCGTGTGTTGCTGCTCAATACGCCGCACAATCCATCTGGCGCGCTTCTGGATCGCGCAACACTGGTCGAACTTGGCAAGATCGCCATCGAACATGATCTGTGGATTGTCTGTGACGAGGTCTATGAGGATCTGGTGTTTGAAGGCACTTTTGCCTCCCCGCTTGAAATCGAAGAGCTGCGTGATCGCACCATCGTCACATCCTCGATCTCGAAAACCTTTGCCGCCACCGGCTTTCGCAGTGGCTGGGCCGTTGGCCCCGAGGAACTCTGTACCAAGGTCCTGCCGATTTCCGAAACCATCCTGTTTGGCAATCAGCCCTTCATCGCCGATGCGACCGAGGTCGCCCTGCGTGGCAATTTCGATACGGCGGCGCGCATGTGCAAAAGCTATGCGGCACGCGTTGACATGATCGAAACGGAACTTGCCGGATGCGATGTGCTTAAACCGGGCAAGGTATCCGGCGGCATGTTTGCCATGATTGATGTCGGTGCCACTGGCATGAACGGCGAAGAATTCGCCTGGGCGCTTTTGGATGATCAAAACGTTGCCGTCATGCCCGGCGCATCCTTTGGCGAAAACGCCAAGAACCTGATCCGTGTGGCGCTGACCGTGCCAGACGAAGAACTCCGCGAAGCCATCAAACGCATCCGGGCCTTTGCCGAGAAGTCGGCGTAAAGGCTCGGCCTTGGGCGTTTGTTATGCCTTGGGCATATCACCCCGGATGATATAGGCCAGTGCCGCAACCACCTGTTCGGGTTCGCGCGCCACACCATTGGCCGCGCCATCGACTTCCTTAAGCGCGTGATCATGCTCGGCGGGATGAAGCGTGATGTATGGAATGCCAAGGGCGGCCGCGTAACCGGCATCAAAGGCCGCGTTCCACTGCTTGTATTTCTCGCCAAAGCGAATGACGGCAAGGTCGGACTGTGACAGGAGGGTCTTGGTGCGCATGGCATTGAGCTGCGCGCCTTTGCGGTCATGCCAAAACTTGTTTTCTTCAGCACCGAAAACGGCAACGCCACAATCATCAGAATCTTCATGCACGGTGATGGGGGCAACCAGCTCGACCGGAAGGCCGGCTTCTTTGACGCCAGTTTCAATGCGCTCGCGCCAGTCACTGTGAATTTCGCCCGACAAATAAACGGTCCAAACCTTGCTCATGGTCTTCTCCCAGTTGGATTTGCTGGGCGGCAGTCTTCAGGGATGGGTAGGGCGATGTCAAGCATGCCCGTTGGCGAAACGCGGGGGTTTGGGGGCAAGGCCCCCATGGGTTTAGAACGCGACGCCGGGGTCTTTCGTGATTTTCAATTCGAGAGGGATACGGAATTTGAGGCGTTGTTCAGATGCGTTGCCATGGCTGGCCGTGCCACTCGCACCTCCTCCAATGTTCACACCGACGACTTGCAAGGAAGCCTTGGCGCCAACATCACCTGCCTTAGCAGCGCTAACGGTCACCGCGACATCGAAGTCGAGCATGGTCGCGTAACGGAATTTTTTGTTGCGAGCGAGGTCCGGGGTGTTTTCATCAGTCAGACCCAAATAGATCAGACCAGCAGACTTAAGTACTTCAACAGGCGGGTTGTCGTTAGACAGAGTTGGATTTGCCGTGGCTTTGTCGGTCTTTTTCTCAAATGCCTCAAGACCCTCAACAATTTCGGTCAGCGATTGTTCGATGAAGTCTTTCAGGGATGTCATGGTTGCTTGAGCTCCTCGTTGTGCGGGCATAGTCGGGTAAGCGGTCAAAGCCAACTGTGCTGGGTTTGGGTGTCAGAGTTTCAAGGGAATACGAAACTTTGTGCGGCTCACAGTTTCGGCGCGGTTTTCGGCATCTACACCCGCGCCAATGCTAAGGACCTTAATGTCAATTCTTGCACCGGCATCGGCACTGGTCGTGTCCTCGGCTGTGACGGCAACGTCGAAATCGACGTTGATCGCATAACTGCGGCCAAGGTGCATGTAGCCGGCTCGTTGAATTGCCTGATTGACGTCCGGATTACGTTGATCTTGAGCAGGCGCAGCAATGTTGTCTCCAGCTTCCTCATTGAACGACTGCACTGCGCGATGGATGTCGCGAAATGTCTGGAGGATGAACTCGTCAAGGTTTGCCATGTTTCCATTTTCCAAGGTCAGGGTGTGGGATGAATCAACCTTAACGACTTTGTGGATGGGTTTCATCTACTCGCGAGTATAGGCGGCTTGCGTCGAAAATTCTCATTCAAACACGCGGTTATTTCGCTTTTCGGGTCTCGGGGGCGGTTTTTGTATCACCGTACGTTCTGAAACACTCGGTAATTTCATGGCGGGCAATGGCCGGACATTCGATCGATCAGATTTCGGATATGACCGCGACAACACGGGAAACTGTGACGCGGGTGTATCGGAAATGGTCGCCGGAATATCTGTCTTCGCTGGCCGAAACACTGGCGCCGGGGGCGGATATCGTCAGCATGTTCACGAAACCGGCAAATTGAGCACGCCCGGAAACAACAAAACCCGTCGCCAAAGGCAACGGGTTTTGAATGGTGGAGCCGATCAGGATCGAACTGACGACCTCTACAATGCCATTGTAGCGCTCTCCCAACTGAGCTACGGCCCCACTTTGTCCGCGACGCAGTCTGCATGGCAGGCTCTGCGGCGCGGCGCATATTTAGAAGGTTCGCCAAATGTTGGCAAGACCCTTTTTCAAAATTTCTTAGCGATCGTCGTCGTCTGATTCGACATGCTCATAGACTTCGCCAAGATCATCATCATCTTCGCCAAGATCAGAAGCATCTTCGAGAATATCATCGTCGATATCGGTATCGACATCATCGTCAAGATCGGTGACGTCATCGACGTCTTCGTCTTCTTCCGGTGCCGGTTTTGCAACCGCGGATTTCTTGACCTTTGTCACCCCGTCCGGCGTTTTGCATTTCGGGCAGACAACCGGGGTACGGTTCAGGTCGTAATACTTGGTACCACAGGCGAGGCAGTGACGTTTCTTACCGCGTGCTGACATTACGGCAAATCCTCTTAATTACCGTTATCAATTAAGAAAAAGACTTTGTGTCGCAAAAGCGCAGCAAGGCTACGCACAGCGTCTTGTCCGAGAGGCCCAATTGCCATCTTGCGAGCACCTTGTCAAAAGGAAATTGCGCGTTTTTCCCTTTGGCAAGGCGATGGGACAAATCTGCCGCACATTCGTGCAATTTCCTACACCGAATTTCGGGTTCGATACTGGTGCCTGCCAACCGCTTGTGCTAGAGCATTGGTCCCCTGATTGAAAGGCCCGCGCGCGCCTGAAAACATGGCCGCAGCGCAGCGCTTTTTCAATCAGCCTTTTGTTGATGATAAAACAGTGACTGGCAGGTACGAGCCCATGAGTTCTTCGCAAACCAAACGTCCGCTTTCCTCGGCCAAGGCCGGGCCGCTTTCGGGCGATATCCGGGTTCCGGGTGACAAGTCTATTTCTCATCGCTCCCTGATGTTTGGTGGTCTGGCAATCGGTACAACCAAGGTTACCGGCCTTCTGGAAGGCGAAGACGTTCTGGCAACGGCGGACGCCATGCGCAAACTTGGCGCCACCGTCACCCGCGACGAAGATGGCACCTGGCACGTCACCGGGGTTGGGGTTGGCGCACTTCGTGAACCCGATAGCGTGATTGATATGGGCAATGCCGGCACCGGCATTCGTCTGATGGCGGGCATCGTTGCCACCCATCCGATCACGACGTTCTTCACTGGTGATGCGTCGCTGTGCAAACGCCCGATGGGCCGCGTCGCTGATCCGTTGTCCGAATTTGGCGCACAATTCATTACCCGTGATCGCGGTCGCCCGCCGATGGCGGTGATTGGAACGGACGAAGCCAAGCCGGTGACCTATACCCTGCCGATGGCATCGGCCCAGGTGAAATCGGCGGTGATGCTGGCCGGGTTGAATACCACCGGCACCACCACGGTGATTGAACCCAAACCGTCGCGCGATCATACCGAACGCATGCTGCGCCACTTCGGGGTCGAGGTCGATGTGAAGGTCAATGACGATGGCGGTCGCACCGTCAGCCTGACCGGCCCGGTCGAAATGAAGGCTGCGGATATTGTCGTGCCGACCGATCCAAGTTCGGCCGCCTTCCCCATGGTGGCGGCCCTGATCAATCCCGACTCCCGTGTCACCATTCGTGATGTCTGCCTGAACCCGCTGCGCACCGGCCTGATCACCACCCTGATTGAAATGGGGGGTGACATCACGATCACCAACGAGCGCGAAGAAGCCGGGGAAACCATCGGTGATCTGGTCGTGACCGGCAAGAACCGCCTCAAGGGCATTGTTGTCCCGGCCGAACGCGCCCCATCCATGATCGACGAGTATCCGGTTCTGGCCGTGGCTGCGGCCTATGCCGAGGGTGAAACCCGCATGTGTGATCTTGAAGAATTGCGCGTGAAGGAATCGGATCGTTTGGCGGCTGTGGCGGCTGGTCTTGAAGCCAATGGCGTCATTCACCGGATCGAAGGCGATGATCTGATTGTCACTGGCGGTGTGGTGCCGGGCGGTGGCATGGTGGAAACCCATCTTGATCATCGCATTGCAATGTCGTTCCTGGTTCTGGGGCTTGGCGCGGAAAAGCCGGTTGCGGTCGATGATGCCAACCCGATTGCCACGAGCTTCCCGAACTTCGAAAAACTGATGGGCGATATGGGCGCGAAATTTGCGCTGCATTCCTGATCGGGCCCACCAATATATAAGTCACCATTCGGGACTTATGGATGCACCAGATATAATCACAGGGAGTGACCCACATGATCATCGCCATTGATGGGCCGGCCGCGTCCGGCAAGGGGACCTTGGCACGTCGAGTCGCAGAAGCAATGGACTATGCCTATCTCGATACCGGCCTGCTGTATCGTGCGACCGGTGCGAAAGTTCTGGCCGAAAATGGCGACCCTGCTGATGAAGCCGCCGCCGTGGCCGCGGCCGAAAATCTGAGCGCGTCCGATCTCGAAGGTGAGGCCCTTCGTAGCGAGGAAGTCGGGACCGCTGCCTCAAAAGTTGCAGCAATTCCAAGGGTTCGCGAGGTGTTGCTTGATTTTCAGCGCACCCTTGCCACCACCCCGCCGGGCGGTAAACGCGGTGCCGTATTGGATGGTCGTGACATCGGAACGGTCGTCTGTCCGGAAGCACCGATCAAGTTTTATCTGACAGCCAGTGTCGAAGAACGTGCAAACCGTCGGTTCAAACAGTTGCAGGAAAAAAATCCCGCTGCTATATACGAGCGCGTTCTTAAAGAGCTTGAAGAACGGGATGCCCGAGACAGTGCTCGCGATGTCGCACCGCTCAAGATGGCAGATGACGCAATCCATATTGATACGGACCGTCTGAATGCCAACGCAGTGTTCGATGCCGTCATGGCACATATCCATACCCATATGGGTGCGGATGACTGATCAAAAGGCGTTTTAACCGTCAGGCGTTGAACGATCCCGAGGTACCGGTCCTTTGGCCTGTTCCTAAGGTGAACGACTTGTGCGTTCACCTTTTCGTGTATGGAAGGTTCGCCTTCAGATGCGTTCGGGTTTGAACACTGAATGACAAATCGCCGCGATTTTGCGGCAAAGACCACCGGACACAACCGGTTGGCCAGAATATAGTGACGATACTCGAAAGGAAGTCTGGTTTATGACCACCGCTGAAGAAGCACAATTCTCGACTGGCGAAGATTTTGCCGCCCTGCTGGCTGAAACCCTTGGTTCTGAAGACGAAGGTTTTGTTGGCCGCGTAATGACCGGTTCGGTCGTTAAAAAAACTGACGATGATGCCATCGTCGATGTCGGCCTGAAATCCGAAGGCCGCGTTCCGCTTAAAGAATTTGGCGCAGGCGAAGTAAACATTGGCGATACCGTTGATGTTTATGTCGACCGCTATGAAAACAAGGATGGCCTGATCGTCCTGTCGCGCGAAAAAGCGCGCCGCGAAGAAGCTTGGGTTGAGCTGGAAAAACAGTTCTCCGAAGGCAAACGCGTCGACGGCACCATCTTTGGTCGTGTTAAAGGCGGCTTCACCGTTGACCTGTCGGGCGCAGTTGCGTTCCTTCCGGGTTCCCAGGTTGATATCCGTCCGGTTCGTGACGTCACCCCGCTGATGAACAACCCGCAGCCGTTCCAGATCCTGAAAATGGATCGTTCGCGCGGCAACATCGTTGTTTCGCGTCGTGCCGTTCTCGAAGAGACCCGTGCAGAACAGCGTGCTGAACTGATCCAGAACCTTCAGGAAGGTCAGATCCTTGACGGCGTCGTCAAAAACATCACCGATTACGGCGCGTTCGTCGATCTCGGTGGCGTTGATGGCCTGCTGCACGTTACCGACATTGCTTGGAAACGTATCAACCATCCGTCCGAAGCGCTTCAGATCGGCCAGACTGTTAAAGTCCAGGTTATCC
Source organism: Thalassospira sp. UBA4513 (assembly GCF_002388495.1). NCBI lineage: Bacteria > Pseudomonadati > Pseudomonadota > Alphaproteobacteria > Rhodospirillales > Thalassospiraceae > Thalassospira > Thalassospira sp. UBA4513. Next base: position 13,507 of record NZ_DGMR01000013.1, on the reverse strand, counting down.
GCTTCAACAGCGAAACCCAGCGTATCTCGCTTGGCATGAAGCAGCTTGAAGCTGATCCGTGGGAAGGCGTCGAAGCCAAATACCCGGTCGGTTCGAAATTCGAAGGTCGTGTCACCAACATCACCGATTACGGCGCATTCGTCGAACTCGAAGCTGGTGTCGAAGGCCTGGTCCACGTTTCCGAAATGTCCTGGACCAAGAAAAACATCCACCCGGGCAAAATCGTTTCGACCTCACAGGAAGTCGAAGTCATGGTGCTCGACGTCGATGCCCAGAAACGTCGTATCTCGCTTGGTCTCAAGCAGTGCACCTCGAACCCGTGGGATGCCTTCCTGGCAGCTCATCCGGTCGAGTCCGAGATCGAAGGCGAAGTCAAGAACATCACCGAATTCGGTCTGTTCATTGGCCTCATGGGCGGTATCGACGGTATGGCTCACCTCTCGGACCTGTCATGGGACCGCGCTGGTGAAGAAGTCATCAAAGAATACAAAAAAGGCGACATCGTCAAAGCCAAGGTTCTTGACGTTGACGTTGAAAAAGAACGCATCTCGCTCGGCATCAAACAGCTGTCTGGTGATCCGTTCAAAGACGCCGTTGTCGGCATCAAACGTGGCGACGCTGTAACCTGTGAAGTTACCGAAGTTAACGACGGTGGCATCGAGGTTTCGGTTGGCGACACCGAACTCAAAGGCTTCATCCGTAAAGCTGAGCTGGCGCGTGAGCGTTCTGAACAGCGTCCGGAACGCTTTGCAGTTGGTGAAAAAGTCGACGCACGCGTTACTGCAATCGACTCCAAAACCCGCAAGGTTTCTCTCTCTGTCAAAGCTCTTGAAGTTGCTGACGAGAAGAAAGCAATGGCGGATTACGGTTCGGCAGACAGCGGCGCATCGCTCGGCGACATCCTCGGCGAAGCTCTGCGCAAGAAACAGGAAGGCGGCGAATAAGCCACCCTCCGACGAATACGCTCTGCAGTCTTGCAGAACGAAAAGACGGGTCGCGCTTTGCGCGGCCCGTTTTCTTTTGTCCGGATTCCAGTCTGGCAATTTGATGCGCGGTGGATGGCCGATATATCCGGCTGATGTCCGGCAGACCTGTAAAGGGCACCAAATTGTATATCATCTGCTTTTTGCGGCTGAATTTTAGCCCGACTCTGCCGATATCGGCATTTTTCGCGAAAATTTTGATTTTAAACGCTTTTTGTTCTTGCCTTCCGGGTCGATAAAAACCATTTGAAGAGACGGGTTTGAGCGATCACACTCGTCTAAGTATTTGATTGAACAATTGGAAACGGACACGCCGATGGCACTTGATGCCGATATCCTGCTGGATCGACGCCGCTTGAAAAAATCCATCTTTCGCTGGCGTGTGGTGGCGGTGATTGCCGTGATCGCGGTGATCGTGATTGGCTTGTCTGGCACGGGTGTTAAGGACAGTGTTCTGGGCGGACTGGGTCCGCGCATTGTTGAAGTCACCATCGAAGGTGTGATCACCGAAGACCCCTATCTTCTTGATGCGCTGAGCGCGATCGAAGAAGACAGCGACGTTGTCGGCGTGATTGTCCATATCAACAGCCCGGGTGGCACCATGGTTGGTGGCGAAACGCTGTTTGAGGCGCTGCGCCGTATTGGCGAAACCCGGCCAATCGTTGCCGAGATGGGGACTGTTGCGGCGTCCGGCGGTTACATGACCGCGATTGCCGCCGACCACATCATTGCCCGCCGTGGGACAATCACCGGCTCGATCGGGGTGATTTTCCAGTCGATGAATTTTAATGGAACGCTTGAAAAGCTTGGTGTTGAACCGCTGACGGTAAAAAGCGGTCCGCTTAAAGCTGCGCCCAATCCGTTCGAACCTGTTGATGATGTTGCAAAATCGGCCATGCAGGGCCTGATTTCGGACATGTTTGACGTGTTTGTTGAAATGGTTGCGACCCGCCGCGATATGACGGTCGAAACAGTTACGACTCTTGCCGATGGCCGCGTCTATACCGGACAGCAGGCTGTTGCCAACGGATTGATTGATGAAATTGGAGGCCGCCGTGAAGCCTTGCGCTGGCTCGAAGAGGAAGCCGGTATCACGACGGATGCACAGGTAGTGCCGCTTGAAATCGAATACCCGGAAGACGATTTGATGAGTGCTGTTCTCGAGGGAAGCCTTGGAAAAGTGCTGTCATCTGAGGGGCTTAAACTTGACGGTTTGCTGACGGTCTGGCAACCTGAGTGAGAGCTTCTTTAAGACATAATCTAATCCGTGGTTGAGTGAGACTGTCAGCACCAACAGGATGGGGCCTGGAAATGACAAAATCTGAATTGATTGCCCGCCTTGCGGAGATGAACCCGCATCTCTATCAGCGCGATGTTGAACGGATTGTCGCCACGATCTTTGACGAGATCACAGACGCGCTTGCGCGCGGCGACCGGGTCGAGCTTCGCGGCTTTGGCGCATTTTCCGTAAAACAGCGTGAGGCCCGCGTTGGCCGCAATCCGCGTACCGGGGATGCGGTTCCTGTCGGTGAGAAAAAGGTTCCCTATTTCAAAACCGGCAAACAGCTTCGCGAACGTTTGAACTGATTCCTGCCTGATTTGTTTTGACCGGCAATCGGGCCTGCGCCACCCGCAGCCCGCCCGATGCGACCAGCATGCAACACACAAAAACTGTGTGACTGTTGCCATGGCTTTTGTCCGGTTCTTGCCCCATACTGATCAGAACATTGATCAAACGAGACCTGCTGCCGGGTTTTGATCCATCCTGTTTTCTGGATGGGACAGGCACCGGCACAAGGAGCTAGGTAATGCGCTTCCTGTACTGGATTATTTCCATCCCGCTTGCCGTACTGATTGCGGTGTTTGCAGTTTCCAACCGGGCATTGGTCACGATTTCGCTTTGGCCCTTGCCATTTGAAATCGACTTGCCGCTGTTCCTGCCGATCATGATTGCGTTGTTGATCGGACTTGGGATCGGCTTTGCCTTTGAATGGTTGCTGCAAGGCAAGCACCGCCGTGCCGCACGGCGCATGGATAGCGAACTCAAGCGCATCAAGACGGATGACACCACGCCATCCACACCAAATACAGATCAAAAGGCCATCGGCCAAAGCTGATCAAGTCAAAGGGCTCCGTTTCGGGGCCCTTTTGCTTTTTGCCGCATGGCGTCAATGTCTGTTCGAAAGCCGATTTGACATTGGCCTTTGTGGCCAAATCGGCTAAGCCATGTCCGGTCCGCTATGAAATTTGCTGCGAAAAGCTGGGCCATGACCCAATTCCAGCCCGTCGGAGGACCCCATGACCCAGACCCTTGCCGCCAAAGACCGCATCTATTGCGCGATTGATACCACCGATCTTGATCATGCAATCAATCTGGCATCGAAGCTGTCGGGTGTTATCGGCGGGGCCAAGCTTGGCAAGGAATTCTTCGCGGCCCACGGGCCACAAGGGGTCCGGGCGGTTGCCAAAACCGGCATGCCGATCTTCCTTGATGTCAAATATCACGATATCCCCAACACGGTGGCCGGGGCCATTCGCGCTGTGACGCCATTGGGTGTCAGGATCGTCAATGTCCATGCCGCCGGTGGTTTGGAGATGATGAAACGTGCCGGTGATGCGGCGCGCGAAGCCGCCGACAAGGCCGGCGTCGACGTGCCGTGGGTGATTGCCGTAACCATCCTGACCAGCATGGACCAGGGCGATCTTGATGATGTCGGCCTCAAGGGCCCGATTGAAGATCGAGTGGTCAAGCTGGCGGAACTAACCCAAAAGGCCGGTCTGGACGGTGTTGTCTGCTCCGCACAGGAAATCACCCCGGTGCGCAAGGCACTCGGCCCGGACTTCAAGCTGATCACACCGGGTATTCGCCCAAGCTGGGCGGCAAGTGACGATCAGAAACGCATCGTTACCCCAGCCGATGCCGTCGCCATGGGAAGTGACGTTCTGGTGATTGGTCGCCCGATCACCAAGGCCGAAGATCCGATTGCTGCGGCGCAAAAAATCGTCGCCGAACTTTCCTGATCGACGATCCTCAATCTCTGCCTGCGCTGCATCATGCCTGTGCCTTGCCGTAATCCGGGCAAGACAGGCTGCCATGCAAATTTCGCGATGGATTTG
>NZ_DGMR01000013.1:0-9343 GCF_002388495.1 Thalassospira sp. UBA4513 | reverse complement strand
TATCTCGCAGTTGCACAAAACGTTGGCCGCGTCACCCGCGCCCCCGCGTCACCTGCGCTAAAGTTGATCTGGATATTCTGACATGACAGATACCGTCACCCGCCCCGGATTTTTCGGGAACCTGCCGATTCTGGCCCTCGCCCTTGCGTCATTCGGGATCGGCACCACCGAGTTTGTCATTATGGGGCTTCTGCCCGATGTGGCGCTTGATCTTGGTGTGAGCATTCCCGATGCCGGGTTGCTGGTGACGGGCTATGCACTCGGTGTGACGTTTGGCGCGCCGTTTTTGGCGATTGCCACCGCGCGCATGGACCGCCGGCGGGCCTTGTTGCTGCTGATTTCGATCTTCATTCTCGGCAACCTCCTGTGTGCGATTGCCCCTGATTACTGGCTTTTGATGGCGGCCCGTGTGGTCACTGCCTTCTGCCATGGTGCGTTCTTTGGGCTGGGGGCTGTTGTCGCCTCAAACCTTGTCGCGCCGCATAAACGGGTTCAGGCGATTGCCCTGATGTTTTCCGGTCTGACGCTGGCCAATGTGCTGGGCGTGCCGTTTGGCACGGCCCTTGGTCAGGAACTTGGCTGGCGTTCGACCTTCTGGGCAGTGGTGGCGATTGGTGTTGTTGCCGCCAGCGCGCTTTATGTTGCCCTGCCGCGCCAGATTGCCGCATCGACCGGCAGCCTGTGGCTTGAAGCCAAGTCGCTTGGCAAAAAACAGGTCCTGCTGGCGATGCTGATTTCGGTTCTCGCCTCGGCCAGCTTGTTCAGCGTCTTTACCTATATCACTCCGATGTTGCAGGAAATCACCGGCATTACCCCGCGTCAGGTAACCTATGTGTTGCTGCTGTTCGGGGTTGGCTTGACCGTGGGCAACTATATCGGTGGGCGTTTGGGGGACTGGCGTTTGATGCCCGCCATCATCATGGCCTTTGCTTTGCTGATTGCGATTCTTGCCCTGTTTACCGAAACGCTGACGTCGGTCATTCCGGCCGTCGCAACCGTGATGTTGTGGGGTGTGGTGGCCTTTGCCCTGGTGTCCCCGCTTCAGATGCGCGTGGTGAACGAGGCATCCGATGCGCCCAACCTTGCATCCACCCTTAATCAGGGTGCCTTTAACCTTGGCAATGCGGCGGGCGCATGGTTTGGCGGTATTGCCATCACCCAGGGCGTTTCCTATCAGCATATCCCATGGCTGGGGGCCGGAATTGCCGTTCTTGCCCTGTTGGCAACGGTCTGGAGCCATTTACTTGATCGCCGCGACGAAGTCCTTGTCGAAAACGGTGCCAGCGCCTGAGTAAAACAAAACCCGTCAAGCTTGAGGCTGACGGGTTTTTCTTTGTCCGGTCGATAAGTGGTCGAGCTCAGCTTACCCAGTGGCGGATCTGATCCCAGCTTTGGCTGATGGTGGTCCCGTACTGATCAAAGATCAGCTTGATCGATATCGCGATTGAAGTGACGACCAGAAGCGGCCTTACCAAACGTGCGCCGACCTTCATCACCATATGTGATCCGATCTGTGCCCCGATCAATGCGCCAACCGCCATCACGCCGCCAACAATCCAGACAACCTCACCCCCGGCGATAAACATCACCAAGGATGCAAAGTTCGAGGTGAAATTCAGAACTTTGGTATGGGCGGTGGCCTTGGTCATGTTGAAACCAAGCAGGGCAACAAAGGCGATGGAAAAGAACGATCCGGTGCCCGGCCCAAAGAACCCGTCATAGAACCCGATGCCAAACCCGGCGGTAAACGCAAAGGTCGCTTTGCCGATCATCTGATGGGCGTCGATGTCACCCACACGCGGCGAAAACAGGAAATAAAGCGCAATCAGGATCAAAAGCCCCGGCAGAATGGTCATCAGAATGCCAGGATCAAGCATCTGAACCAGAACCGTGCCGAGTGCCGACCCGGCAAAGGTCAGGACAATCGCCAAAACCATATCGCGCGGATCAACATGCCCCTTGCGAATGAAATTAAGCGACGCACTGAAACTGCCAAAACTGCCTTGCAGCTTGTTGGTCGCCAATGCCTGGGCCGGGGTAACACCCGCCCACAACAGGGCCGGGATGGTAATCAACCCGCCACCGCCTGCAATCGCATCGACAAAACCGGCAAGGGTGGCAACCGCAAACAGGATCACTAAAAGATCTAAACCAAATTCCATCTGGGCGCTTTCAAATTGGGGCGCGACCGCACAAGTGGGGGCGATGCGGTCTTTCAAAACAGCGCACATCATATGGCTTTGCGTGCATGCGTCCAGTGGGATCGATTTCAGTCGTTGAATTGCGCGCAAGCCGTAGTCTAAAAGTCACACACCCTTGTTTATATGAGTTCCAGATATGCCCGAATTGCCAGAGGTCGAAACAGTCACCCGTGGTCTGACACCCGTCATGGAAGGACGGGTGGTCAATCATGTGGTACAGCGACGTGCGAACCTGCGCTTTCCCTTCCCGGAGGGTTTTGTTGATCGTATGGCCGGGCGCACCATCAATCAGCTGACCCGGCGGGCAAAATACATTCTGGGCTACCTTGATGACGGGCAGGTGCTGCTGATCCATCTTGGCATGTCTGGTCGCATGACCATCCACAATGATCCAACTGTCGAGGTGCCCGAAGCGGGCAAGCATGACCATGTCGATTTTGTCATGGCCGACGGGGCTGTGGTGCGGTTCAACGATCCGCGGCGCTTTGGTGTCATCACCCTGATCGCGGGCGACGAGGTCGCCAGCCACAAAATGCTGGCCGGTATCGGGCCCGAGCCACTTGGCAATGCGTTTAATGCCGACGTTTTGGCAGCGGGAATCGCCAAACGGGCAAGCCCGATCAAGACCGTGCTGCTCGATCAGAAGCTGGTTGCTGGTCTTGGCAATATCTATGTCTGCGAAGCCCTGTTCCGATCAGGCATCGCGCCGGACCGTCTGGCAAAGGATCTTAAACCCGGCGAAATCGAACGGTTGTATCGCGAAATCCGTCTGGTGCTTGAAGATGCGATTGCTGCCGGTGGTTCAAGCCTTAAGGACTACCGCCAAAGCAATGGCGAGCTTGGCTATTTCCAGCACAATTTCCGTGTCTATGGCCGCGAAGGCGAAACCTGCATCGCCGATGGCTGCGATAGCACCATCGCGCGCATCGTACAGGCCGGACGGTCGACCTTCTTCTGTCCAACCTGCCAGAAATAATATGGACGGTACACGTCTCTGAAAGTCGGGGAAGGTGTGGTGGCGATAACAGGTTCGGTTGCGGCCCGGGATCAAAATCGGTAAAACAGTATCAAATTATGGTTTCAGGCGAATCGGCCCGATAACCCAAAGCGACTCACACCCGGAGTCCCATGGGCCGAACAGCGATAAAAGGATCACTTGCATGTCTTATGAAAACATCATCGCCGAGAAAAAGGGCAATGTCGGCCTGATCACGCTTAACCGTCCCAAGGCGCTCAATGCGCTTTGTGATGCGCTGATCAAGGATATCGGTGCCGCCCTCGATGATTTCGAATCCGATGAAGACATCCGCGCCATCGTCATTACCGGGTCGGATCGCGCCTTTGCCGCCGGTGCCGACATCAAGGAAATGGCCGATTACGACTATATGGACGTTTATAAGAACGACTTCATCACCAAGGGCTGGACCCGCGTTGCAAGCTGCCGCAAGCCGACCATTGCCGCGGTCGCCGGATTCGCATTGGGCGGTGGCTGTGAAATGGCGATGATGTGCGACATCATGATTGCCGCCGACACCGCCAAGTTCGGTCAGCCGGAAATCACCATCGGCACCATTCCCGGTGCGGGCGGGACACAGCGCCTGACCCGTGCGGTTGGCAAGGCCAAGGCGATGGAAATGTGCCTGACCGGGCGCATGATGGATGCCGAGGAAGCCGAGCGTGCAGGACTGGTCGCGCGAATCGTTCCGGCCGACTCGCTGCTTGATGAAGCCATGCAACTGGCCGAAAAGATCGCCTCCTTCTCGGGCCCGGTATCGATGAAGGTCAAAGAATCGGTCAACAAGGCCTATGAGATGACCCTGACCGAAGGCCTGATGTTCGAACGTCGCGAATTCCATTCGACCTTCGCACTCGAAGATCGCGCAGAAGGCATGAAAGCCTTTGGCGAGAAACGTAAGCCCGCCTTCAAGCACCGCTGATTGCGGGGTGATCAGGGCAAGTTGACCTCTGATTCCATGCCTGCATATCTGCCTTGCGGCGCAAAAGAGTCCGAAGCCGCAGAAATTGGCGGCATCGGGGGTTGACGAGGGTTTCGGACAGAGCTATAAGCCGCGCTCCGAATTACGTAACATTTGTTTGAAGAGACAGGTTCGCAATGGCTCACCATAAATCGGCCAAGAAGCGCATTCGCCGCAACGCCGCACGTGCAGAAGTTAATGGTGCACGTATCGGTCGCATTCGTACCTTCGTTAAGAAGGTCGAGGCTGCGCTGAACACTGGCGATAAAGATGCTGCTCTGGCTGCGATGAAAATCGCTGAGCCGGAAATGGCGCGTGGCGCACAGCTTGGTGTTCTGCACAAGAACACCGTTGCTCGCAAGGTTTCGCGCCTGACCGCGCGTATCAAAGCGCTTTAATTTATCCCTTACGGGATGGCGAGTCGAAGGCCGCACCTCGGGTGCGGCCTTTTCGCTGCCCGGATTTCGCAGAATCACCTTTTGTTCCTTGGTTGCGCGGGTGCAAGAAACCGCAGAAAACAAGGGCCGTTTTGGTTGCGAAATCCTTTTAACGTTCTGTTAAAGATCGCCTTGCCTGATGTGGGTCACATCAGTACAGTGTTTGAACTTCGCAGGCCGCGCAAAGCGACCAGTGACGAAGAACTAAAAACAAAAGGCGCGAGTACACTTCCTGATTTTGTGGAAGGCCAACGTGTTGGTCACTGCGGTGATCAACGCGACACAGTATCGTTTTGTCTTTTGCGGTCTTTGTGGTGGTGAAATCGGGATATCGGGGAAAGGTTCTTACAGTGCAGCACGCCGTGAGGGACACACAATCGGCACTTGGGCAATCCAACGGGGGGATTGCGGGTGACCAGCACGCAGCACTTGATGATCACGCAGTGGCAACCTGGCAAGTCGTACGCGAAAAGCTGCGCGCCGAATTTGGCGCCACAGCCTATCGCTATTGGCTGGAGCCCGTTGCTCTGATGGCGGTTGAAGCCGGTGTGGCCCGTTTGGGTGCGCCGACTCGTGCCATGCGTGACTGGGTGACGCAGCACTATCTCGACCGTATCCAGAATTTCTGGCACGCCGAAGATTCCGATGTGCATTTCGTTGAAATCAATATCGTTTCGGGCGCGACTGCGCAGAACGATGCGTCTGCTTCGGGGTCTTCTTCAGCCAAGTCGACATCGGCAAACGCCACGACCGCGCGCACCAAATCCGCGCGCACTTCCCATTCCTCGGGTCATTCCCCAAGCCATTCCACGGAGAACAACACCGTGGTCAGTGCGCCGTCCCAGTCAAATGGATCAGGCCGCACCGCCATTGCCAGCATGTCTGATGACGGCATCTCGGCTGCCCTGGATCCGCGCTACACCTTTGATAACTTCGTGCTGGGCAAGCCAAACGAGTTCGCCTATGCCGCCGCCCGCCGTCTGGCAGAGGCCGAATCGGTGCCGTTCAACCCGCTGTTCCTCTATGGTGGCGTTGGTCTTGGTAAAACCCACCTGATGCATGCGATTGCCTGGCATATTCGCCGCACCCAGCCGCACCGCACGGTGATCTACCTCTCGGCCGAGAAATTCATGTATCGCTTTATTCGGGCGCTGCGCGACAAGAACACGGTCGATTTCAAGGACCAGTTCCGCTCGGTCGATGTGCTGATGGTTGATGATGTCCAGTTCATCTCGGGCAAAGACTCGACCCAGGAAGAATTCTTCCATACCTTCAACGCGCTGGTCGATCAGGGCCGTCAGATCATTGTGTCTGCCGACAAGTCGCCCTCCGATCTTGAAGATATCGAAGAACGCCTGCGTTCGCGTCTGGGCTCTGGCCTTGTGGCCGATATTCACGCCACAACCTACGAGCTGCGTCTCGGCATCTTGGAGGCCAAGGCCGAGCGTCAGGGGGTCGAACTGCCCCAGCGGGTCATGGAATTCCTTGCCCACAAGATCACCGCCAATGTACGTGAGCTCGAAGGTGCGCTTAACCGCGTGATTGCTCATTCCCAGCTGGTTGGTCGCGAGATCGGGTTGGAAATGGTTCAGGACATCCTCCATGACGTTCTGCGCGCTTCCGAGCGCCGGGTTTCGATCGAGGAAATCCAGAAACGCGTGGCCGAGCATTTCAACATCAAGGTGTCCGACATGCATTCCGCCCGCCGTGCGCGTGCGGTCGCCCGTCCGCGTCAGGTGGCAATGTATCTGTCCAAGCAGCTCACCACCCATTCGCTGCCGGAAATCGGCCGCAAGTTTGGTGGTCGTGACCACACAACGGTGATGCATGCCGTGCGCAAGATCGAAGAACTGCACGGAACGGACCCGTCACTCTGCGAAGATATCGATCTGCTGCGTCGGATGCTCGAAAGCTGATTGCGCGTAAAAGCGCGTCGAAATGTTGGTGTTCAAGATGAAATCCGCCGTGTTTTCCGGCGGATTTTGTTTTTGAATCAGCTGGATTTTTAGCTGCAATTTTATCGTCGAAACTGCGAGTCGCACGGTTTGCGCCGCTTTGCGCGTTCGGGGCGTATTTTTGTCCGCCGACTCCTTTTATTTGCTTGGGTTTAGGCCGTAAAAATCCTTCGATTTCCAAGCCAGCATGTTATAATGCGATTTCCGCACCCGAAAGGGTGTGGGTCAGGTAAGAAAACCGATTAAAAATCAATTTGTTAAACGAATACTGACAGACGGATAGGACGGGCATGAAGCTGACCATCGAACGCGCGGCGCTGTTGAAATCGCTGACCCATGTTCAAAGCGTTGTTGAACGACGTAACACCATTCCGATTCTGTCCAATATTTTGCTCCGGGCAGAGAATGATCGTCTTGCGCTGACCGCGACCGATATGGACCTCGAAGTCATCGAAACCACGACGGCCGAGGTGTCCGAACCGGGCGCGACCACGACCCCTGCCCATACCCTGTATGAAATCGTGCGCAAGCTGCCCGAAGGCTCCCAGGTGCAAATCTCGCTTGAGCCGGGTGCAGGCCGCCTGACCCTTTCTGCCGGTCGTTCGAAGTTTAACCTGGCCGTTCTGCCGGTTGATGATTTCCCGGTAATGTCGGGTGGCGACCTTCCGGTCAGCTTCGGTCTGGCTGCGGCCGAACTGCGCGGTCTGATTGATCGTGCCGAGTTCGCGATCTCGACCGAGGAAACCCGTTACTACCTCAACGGTATCTATTTCCATGCCACCGACGCCGAAGGCACCAAGATCCTGCGCGCGGTTGCAACCGATGGTCACCGTCTGGCGCGTGTCGAAGCCCCGCTGCCTGATGGTGCGGAAAACATGCCGGGTGTCATCGTGCCGCGCAAAACCGTTGGTGAACTCCGCAAACTGATCGAGGAAACCGGCGAAGCCGTCGATATCGCGCTGTCTGATACCAAAATCCGTTTTGGTTTCGGCGATGCGGTTCTGACCTCCAAGCTGATTGACGGTACCTTCCCGGATTACGAACGCGTGATTCCGTCGGGCAATGACAAGACCCTTGATATCGAATGCAAGGCATTTGCCGATGCGGTCGACCGTGTATCGGCGATCTCGATTGAAAAATCGCGTGCGGTAAAGGTTGTTTTGTCGGGCAATACCCTGACCCTTTCGGCCTCCAGCCCCGAACATGGCACCGCGTCCGAGGAGCTTGAAATCAACTACGACGCCGAGGATATCGAAATCGGCTTTAACTCGCGCTATCTGCTCGACATCGCCAAGCAGGTAAAGGGCGACACCCTGAACCTTCTGATGTCGGACGGATCCAGCCCGACCATCCTGCGTGACACCGACGACCTTTCGGCATTGTACGTTCTGATGCCGATGCGTGTTTGACGGTTAGTACGATCAAGCTGTGGCTGCTCTTGCCAATAACCTCATGCCAAAAGACGGGGTGTCGATGACAAGCCGTCTTGCTGTTTCCCGCATCCAGCTCAGCGAGTTTCGCTGTTACGAAGGCCTGCGACTGTCGCTCGACAGCTCGCCGGTCGTGCTGACCGGGCCAAACGGGGCGGGCAAGACCAACCTGCTTGAGGCGGTCTCGCTTCTGGCGCCGGGCGGTGGATTGCGCCGGGCCAAGCTGGGCGAAATTGCCCGCAGCACCCCGCCAGCCGCCAATGGCGCACTTCGGGCCTGGGCCGTGGCCGCAGATGTCGATACGCCGGACGGGGCGTTTCAATTGGGCACCGGGCTTGATCCGGCCGCCCTTGAACAGGGCCGCGAACGCCGCGCGGTCCGCATCGATGGACAGGCCCAGCGTGGTCAGGCCGCCTTGGGCCGGGTTTGTGCTGCGGTCTGGCTGACGCCGCAAATGGATCGACTGTTTCTGGATGGTCCGTCGGCCCGCAGGCGCTTTCTGGATCGGCTGGTATATGGCCTTGATCCCGACCACAGCAGCCGCGTTGCCGCCTACGAGCATTCGCTGCGCTCACGCGCCAAGTTGCTTAAGGAAGGCAAGGCTGACGATAAATGGCTGACCTCGATCGAGGATTCGATGGTGCGCCATGGCATTGCGGTTGCGGTCGCACGTGCAGAATTGCTCGAACGGTTGCGTCGTGCCGGGACCATGGCCATCGGACCATTTCCGGCCGCCCGTCTGGCGCTGACCGGGGACCTTGAAGACTGGCTGGAAAACCTGCCAGCAGTCGAGGTCGAAGATAAAATGCGGGCCGCATTGCGCGACGGACGTTCACGTGATGCGACCTATGGCGGGGCGGTGGTCGGCCCGCAACGCAGTGATTTGCTGGTCTGGCACGATGCAAAGGGCCAGTCGGCGGATCAATGTTCCACCGGGGAACAAAAGGCGTTGTTGCTGTCGATCATTATGGCCAATACCCGCCTGCAGACAAAGGCACGCGGGGCTGGCCCGCTCTTGTTGCTTGATGAAGTGGTTGCGCATCTCGATGCAGAACGCCGCAGCCACTTGTTTGATGAAATCGTGGCGCTTGGCGTCCAGGCCTGGATGACAGGCACGGACCGGGCGCTGTTTGAAGGTTTGGACGGTCGTGCGCAATTCTTCCGCGTGGAAGATGCCACACTGACCCTTGAAACCACTTAGTGAATGCCGAGGTTCTGACCCTATGACCAACGAAACCGAAACGCCGAACACTGGTGAACAGTCGCAGGAGTATGGCGCAGAATCGATCAAGGTTCTTAAGGGCCTTGAAGCTGTGCGCAAACGTCCGGGCATGTATATCGGCG
>NZ_DGMR01000040.1:395-71629 GCF_002388495.1 Thalassospira sp. UBA4513 | reverse complement strand
GCATAATCGATATCCATCACGGAATCGACAACCGCACAGGCGTTGCTTTCCGGGTCCTTGACCACATAGCTGATCGTGTTGGTGTCTTCGTCGAAAAAGGCCGTAACTTCGGGTTTTACGGACATATTGACCGGGTATGCAGACATGGATTCCTCCTAAACAACTGCCTCCGTGCCGCCTTATGACTGGCGCGCACCGGATGGATTTGCGATGTCCCTTGCCCGCCTTGTTTGCGGGCAAAACATCTGGCTATGGTCTTTATTTTAGGAGTTCGCGATGGGCACTTCAGTGATGAAGTCACCAAACATCAAAACATTAACACCTAATAATTCTAAAGTCGCAGGGCGGCCGTGCTTGCGGCTGTAATTCTAGCTCTGTGCCAGTTTTTCCAACGCCGCACGATCAATCAGCCGGATGGTGCCACGTGATTGTTCGATCCAGCCCCGACGCTGAAATTCCTGAAGCTGGCGCGAAATCACTTCACGGGCAGAGCCCAGTTCGACGGCCAGTTTCTGATGGGTTGCTGACACCGTATCATTGTCCCCGGCCAGTTCGATCAGCTTGTGGGCCAGACGAATATCAAGCTTCTGGAACGCGATTTCTTCAATCACCATGAACAGGTCGGTGATGCGTTTGGAATAGGCGGTAAAGACAAACTGGCGGAACTCGATTGAGTCCGAGACAAGCTTGTCAAACACCTTGCGCGGGATCGCCACTGCGCGGGTTTCAGTTTCGGCAATGCCCTCGGCCGAGTAATCCTCATAGGCCAGAAGGCAGGCCGTGGTCAGAACGCAGCTTTCGCCCGCATGAACCCGATAAAGAACGATTTCACGACCGGTATCGGATGTCTGCTGCACACGCACTGTGCCATCAAGTAGCAGCAACAAATGTTCCGGCGATTTTCCCGGTCCGAAAATGACCGTATTGGCCGGAACGGTGACAATCTTGCTTTCTTCGACAAGGTAGGATCGGATGGCATCGGGCAAACGTGACAGACCCGGAAACTGGTCGATCCAACTCAAAACCTTATCCCCCTTGAAAGCGTGGATTAAAACTACATCCCGTTCGATGTAAAAGTAAATTATCCCCGATGCAACTGTACTTTGGAATATCTATGAAAACGGGCAGCCAATTGCTGCCCGTGCTGTGTAAGTATGAAGCGATGCCGTGATGGCGGGATGGATGCGCCCTACTCGGTTTTCTGTGGCGGGATGTGCAGATTGCCCTTCTCGTCAATTTCCCAGAACGGATTAAACGCCACTTCCCACGCATGGCCATCCGGATCACGGAAGTAACCGGAATACCCACCCCAAAAGACCTTCTCAGCCGGTTTCTGGATTCTGGCCCCGGCCTTCGCAGCCTCGGCCATCACCTGATCGACTTCTTCTTCGCTGCGCGCGTTATAGGCCAGCGTCAATCCGGCAAAGCTGGCACCTGTGTCGTCATCAAAGTGCCCGTCTTCCTTAAGCGCTTCGCGCCCGAACAGACCAAGGGCCAAACCATTGGACAGCTGGTAAAACACTACCTGCCCTTCGACCATTTCGGTCATCTGCCAGCCGAGGCCACCTTCGTAAAAACGCCGCGATCGATCCAGATCCGCAACACCGAGGGTAATCAGCGAAACACGCTGTTCCATTTCACGCTCCTTGCTGTGCGCACCCGAAACCCGACTAAACTTAACACGCCAGATTTTCACCGCCGAGCACAGACTCGGCCCTATTGGCAATTTCGCAGCGCAACAGTGCCGCAATTTTATTGCGCGTAAATCGGTACCGGAATAAGTAAATAATAAGTTGACCTTACGTCAACAGATGCAATCAGGCGTTTTGCATAGTGCGATGCGACTTCGCTTTGAAAAAAGGTCAGTCTTTATTACCATTTCAAGGTCAGGCACAGGTCCCGCACACCAGACCTGACAGATAAATTAAAGGTCATACCGAAACACTGCACAAACACCCATATCAATAAAAGCAGTGCATTGGGCCCGAAATGACCCCGCATATCAGAGAGATCCCAGGGAGACCGGTCATGGCACAACAATTGGCGGCAGTCCAACTCGACGACAAATACACGCTTGAGGAAGGCCGGGTTTACCTTACAGGTATTCAGGCACTGGTCCGTTTGCCCCTGATGCAGCGCCAGCTTGATGCGCGCGCGGGGCTAAATACCGCCGGCTGCATTTCGGGATATCGCGGATCGCCGCTGGGTGGACTTGATCAGCAGCTTTGGCGCGCCCAAAAATTCCTGACCAAACAACAGATCGAATTTCAGCCGGGCGTGAACGAAGACCTTGCCGCCACCGTCGTCTGGGGCAGTCAGCAGGTCAATATGTACAAGGATGCCAAATATGATGGCGTCTTTGGCATGTGGTACGGCAAGGGCCCGGGTGTTGACCGGTCCGGTGACGTTTTCAAACACGCCAACCATGCCGGCACGTCCAAGCATGGCGGTGTTCTGGTTCTGGCCGGTGATGACCACAGTTGCAAATCATCCACCCTGCCCCATCAGACCGAATATGCCTTTATCGATGCGCAGATCCCGGTTCTGAACCCGTCCGGTGTTCAGGACATTCTCGATTATGGCCTGCATGGATGGGCGATGAGCCGCTATTCCGGTTGCTGGGTGGCGATGAAAACCATCGCCGAAACGGTGGAAAGTTCGGCCGCGGCCGATGTCGCCCCGGATCGCATTACCCCCGTCATCCCGACCGATTTCCCCATGCCCGAGGGCGGCCTGCATATCCGTTGGCCCGACACGCCCAAGGAGCAAGAACATCGCCTGATGAAATACAAGCTCTATGCCGCACTGGCATATGCGCGGGCGAACAAGCTGAATAAAACCGTGATCGACAGCCCGAATGCGCGGCTTGGCATCATCACCACCGGCAAGGCCTATCTTGATGTCATGCAGGCATTCGATGACCTTGGCATTTCCGAAGAAGACGCCGCCAAGATCGGCATTCGCGTGCTTAAGGTCGGCATGAGCTGGCCGCTGAACCGCGAGGATGTCCGCGAGTTTGCCCTGGGGCTTGAGGAAATCATCGTCGTCGAAGAAAAGCGCGCGGTGATGGAAAACCAGGTCAAGGAGCAGCTTTATAACTGGCGCGAAGACGTCCGCCCGACCGTGATCGGCAAGTTCGATGAAAAGGGCGAATGGATCCTGCCATCGATGGACGAACTGACCCCGGCCCGCGTTGCCGTGGTTCTGGCCGAACGCATCAAGCGGTTCTATGACAGCCCGGCCATTCATGAACGCATCGACTGGCTTGCCGAAAAAGAAAAAGAAATTGCCGAACCGCGCCCGGATGTTGCACGCATTCCGTGGTTCTGCCCGGGTTGCCCGCATAACAGTTCAACCAAGGTCCCCGAAGGCAGCCGCGCCATGGCCGGTATCGGGTGCCATTACATGGTCAACTGGATGGATCGATCCACCGAAACCTTTACCCATATGGGCGGCGAAGGGGCGACATGGATCGGACAGGCCCCTTTCACCCATACAAAGCACGTTTTCCAGAACCTGGGCGATGGTACCTATTACCATTCAGGCTCCCTTGCCGTGCGGGCCGCGGTCGCATCGGGTGTGAACATCACCTATAAAATCCTGTTTAACGACGCGGTCGCCATGACCGGCGGGCAGCCGGTTGACGGCCCGCTAACCGTGCCGCAAATCACACGCCAGATGTTTGACGAAGGCGCCAAACGCATCATCGTCTTGTCAGACGAGCCCGAAAAATACCCGATGGGCGCGGACTTCGCGCCGGGCGTTGATATCCGTCATCGCGATACGCTGGAAGACACACAGAAAGAACTGCGTGAGATCGAAGGCGTTTCGATCCTGATCTTTGATCAGACCTGTGCGGCCGAAAAACGCCGCCGTCGCAAACGCAAACTGATGGTCGATCCGCCCAAACGCGTGTTTATCAATGATCTGGTCTGCGAAGGCTGTGGTGATTGTGGCGAACAGTCCAACTGCCTTGCCGTTGTGCCGGTCGAGACCGAGTTTGGCCGCAAACGCGCGATTGACCAGTCGGCGTGCAACAAGGATTTCTCCTGCCTCAAGGGCTTCTGCCCAAGCTTTGTCACCATCGAAGGCGGCGAGCTTCGCAAACCTGATGCCGCCGCCAAGGGTGATACCGGTACCGACGCAGTCTTTGCCAGCCTGCCACGCCCGACCCTGCCTGAAATTGACGAACCCTGGTCGGTTCTGGTCACGGGTGTTGGTGGCACCGGCGTTGTTACTATTGGTGCGTTGCTTGGAATGGCGGCCCACATCGAGGGTAAGGGTATTGTCGGCCTTGATATGGCGGGCTTGGCACAAAAAGGCGGGGCTGTTGTCAGCCATATCCGCTTTGCCAATGACCAAAACAAGCTGCATGCCGCGCGCATTCCGGCCGGTGAAGCCAATGTGGTTCTGGGCTGTGACCTTCTGGTTGCGGCAAGCTATGAGGGGCTTGCCAAAATGCGCCGGAACTTTACCCAGGCGGTGATCAACACCCATGAGACCGTTACCGGCGCCTTTACCCACAACCCGGATTTTGAGCTTAAAACCAACGAGCACATGAAGGTCATCAGTGATGCCTGTGGATCTGATGCGGTTCACTTCGTTGAAGGCAGTGACATTGCGACCCGTCTGATGGGCAATTCGATTGCGACCAACCTGTTCATGCTGGGTGTTGCCTGGCAGCGCGGTCTGATCCCGATCAGTGAAGAAGCCCTTATGCAGGCGATTGAGCTTAATGGCGTGTCGATCGATATGAACAAGCAGTCCTTCCATTGGGGCCGCCTGTATGCCCATGACCGCGACCGCGTGATAGGGATTGTCGGCCCGAACGAGGCAGAAGCCCACCCGATTGCGACCGAGCTTTCCGATATCGTTGCCAAGCGCCGTGCGTTCCTGACCGATTATCAGAACGCGGCCTATGCCGATCGTTTCACAGCGCTTGTTGATAAGGTTGTAGCGGCCGAGAAACGCCTTGGTGATGAAGATGATCTGGCCCGGACAGTAGCGAAATACTACTTCAAACTGCTGGCCTATAAGGACGAGTATGAGGTTGCCCGTCTTTACACCGATCCTGCGTTCCTTAAAAAGGTCACCCAGACCTTTACGGGGGATTACAAGATCAACTTCCATCTTGCTCCGCCGTCACTTGCCAATGCCGATCCGGAAAGTGGCAAGCCACAAAAATCGGTTTACGGTCCGTGGATGATGTCGGCGTTCCGCATGCTGGCGAAACTGAAGTTCCTGCGCGGCACCAAACTTGATCCGTTTGGCCGCAACCCGGAACGCAAGATCGAACGCCAGTTGATCACGGATTACGAAAAACTGGTAACCGAGGTCCTTGATGGCCTTAGCTTTGAGAATGCCCGCATCGCCAAGGCATTGCTGGCCTTGCCCGAACACATCCGCGGTTACGGCCACGTCAAGGAAGACCACATCAAAAAGGTCAAGGTGCGCGAAGCCGAACTGCTTGAACAGTTCCGCAACCCACCCGAACATCTCAAGGCGGCGGAGTAAGCCAAAAATCAAAAGGGCCGCATCATGCGGCCCTTTTTTTGTTACTCACACAAAGCGCGGAAAGCGGCTTTGGAATTCAGGCAGAATGCGCATCGCCCCTTCTCGCAAACTTTTAACAGACTTTTCCTGACGTTTGCGTTGGCGGTAATCCGCAATCATGTGATCAGTTGACTCAAAGCCGTCCTCGATCCCGCGATCAAGGTTTTCCCACGTCCAGTCATAGTTGATGTGCGGGGAAACCGGGATTTCAACGATATCGATCTTGCGACCACTTTCGGCGACTTCACGTTTGAAGGCTGCAACAGCGTCTTCGCTGGCCGATGCGGCAAACAGCATGATCAGGTTATTCAGTGCGTCATAAAGGTTTTCAGGCTGACGCACCTGCTTAAGATCAAGAATACGGCTGACCCAGACCTCGTCAACATCCGGGTGCAGGCGCAGGAAGTCAAAGAAGTTGACCGTATCAACAGTCGCCCCTTCGCAATAGGTATCGCCGTTGATTTCGACCGGCTCTTCGATAAACGGCAAGGCAGAACAGGCACACAGCGTCTGCGCGTTCATCTGTGGCAGGTCGTAGTGATCGGGTTTGTTGGTGAAAAGTTCAAGCCGCTGCTTGGACAGGTTATAGGCGTTGTGGAACATGGCCGGCTTGTCGGGCTGATACAGCCGATCAAAGTTCAGCCGGTCCAAAAACATGCTGTCGGGTGAATAGATCTTGGCCAGTCCCTTGGTCTGGGTCTGATAGATCGATCCAACCAGAAGACGTGACAGGGGATTTGCCGCAAGAAAACCGTTTAACAAAACATCGTTGAAATTGTGCGGCGTCCAGTATTTCGGATTGCCCATGAAATGCTGCACATGTTCAACGGCCTCGCCGATGGCGTCCGGCACGATCAGCCCCTGATAGCTGTTGGGGTTAAAGAAGTAATTGAGTTTGTTGGTGAAATCAGAAAAGAAATCCGGTGCAAAGGCCGATGCAATCGGGAACCGTTCATAGACACTTGCGGGCCGGAAAATTTTACGAAAGAAGGCGATGGTCTGGTCAAGTTCCTGACCCTCGTCGGCCTGATGCCAGGCAACCGAGAGCCAAGCGCCGATACAGGCAGACGACCAGATATCAAATTTTATATCCGGTTCCTGCTGCAGACGCTTAAGCACCCCGATGCTTAAGCCAACAGCAGGCCCGCCGCCTGAAAGAAAGATAGCTCGTTTGATCTTTTCCACGTCGCGATCTCCTTGTTGAAAACCGAATGGTTCGGTCCAAACAACATGGCGCAAACGATAAAAATGCCATCGCGTGCACCACCGCTCACCCCCAGGAGATACCAGTCCGTCTTTGCGGACCTGTAGATACAGCCATCATTATAATGATTTTAAGCCGCTACATTTGAGACAATTCTTCAATAGTGATGTGACAAAACACGCGATTACATATACTTAGATATATTAAATCTGGTGATTCATATACTAAATCGCACTTTTGAACAGATTTATGTTAAGTATTTTCTAAATTATTCGCCCGAAACCCCACCCATTTAACTTAACAAATATTTTACAAATAGGTTCATTTTACTTGAAACACAAAAACCGACCGAAGGCGGTTTTTGCTTTCTGGATATGATTACTTTTTAGTCGTAATAACCCACCATGAAAATCTTGCCGTCATGGGCTTTCACCCAGGTTTTCTTTTCGGCAAGTTTTTTGGTCTGCGGATGAGTCCAGGTGTAGTTGGACCAACCACCATCCGGCGATGCCTTTCCGGTTTCGACCATGTCACGAATGATGAACTTGCTGTTCACATCCTGAAGGTCCCAAAGGCCCGGGTTGTTAACAAGCTTCGGGTTGATCGCGTGTGTCAGGAACGTGCCTTTTTCGCCATCAGCAACAATGACGTAAAACTCGTCAAATACGAATTCACCGGACTTGTCGTTGAACATATCAAAGGATTTCTCCTGCCCGACGTCGTCATAAAGGGCGATTGCCTTATCCACCAGATCCTTGGCGGTTGCTTCCTTATCCTGGGCCATGGCCGACGATACACTCAAAACCATCAGCAACGACGCCAGAGCCGCACCGAAAGAACGCAAAACCTTATTCATCCTGAATTTCCCTTGTTGATCATAGATAGATGTCGTGATTGACGATTGGTTGGTTGAAACAAATGAACACAAAGGTCCGTCAGACGGCGCGCAGCCGTGCAACAAGACCATCAACCGAACTGCTTAGCCCTGCCATTTCGCGGCTAAGCTCTGCGGTTGCCTCGCCCACACTTCCCGCAGAATCACGGGTCGCCCGGGCAATGTCGCGCACATCACCAATGCCGCCTGACACGGTTTCCGCATAACCGGCAGCCTCGGTGATACTGGTGCTGATCTGGCCTGTCGCATTGCCTTGCTCCATGACAGATTCAGCCGTCAGTCTCAGAATTTCGTTGATGCCCTGAACGCTTTCGACAATCGTTCGGATCGCCTCGACCGCCTGTCCGGTTTCGGCGCGGACATTGGCAATTTCAGATGCAATTTCCTCGGTCGATTTCGCCGTCTGGCTGGCAAGGTTTTTGACCTCGTTGGCAACAACGGCAAACCCTTTGCCGGCCTCACCGGCACGGGCCGATTCAATCGTGGCGTTAAGGGCCAGAAGGTTGGTCTGTTCGGCAATATTGCCAATCAGGGCAGCGACATCCTCGATACGGATGCTGGCTTCTTCAAGACGGCGGATTTTCTCATCCGCGTCGCGGGCCTGTTCGCTGGCTTCCTGTGCCTGACGGCTACTTTTCTGGATTTCCTCGCTGATATTGGCAATCGCCGAAGCCAGTCCGGACGCCGCCTGGGCGATCTCGCCCATGTTGTGGCTGGATTTGCCGGATGCATCAAAGGCGTTCTCGCTCTGATGATCGGTGCGTTCGGCATTGTCGAGAAGGGCCGATGCGGATGCGCCGATTTCCTCGATCGCGGCACTGACGGCCGTTGCTGTGCCCTGTACCGACGTTTCAATATCGCGCGCCAGTTCCTGCATGATCTGGCGTTTTTCCTCGACCGCGCGAGCTTCATCCTTCAGGCGCTGTTCTTCAGCGGCCTCAAGGCTTTCGGCGTTCTGGCGGAACACCTCAACCGCATCGGCCATCTTGCCCATCTCATCCTTGCGGGCGGTATAGGGAACCGAGATGTCGGTTTTGCCTTCGGCAATTTCGCGCATGACATGGGTCAGTTTTTTGACCGGCGCCCCGATCAGGCTTGCGATGACAAAACTGATCACCGCCATGGCGATGGATGCCGACACAGCCGCGATAATTGTCTGATCCTGTGCAGAACTGCCAACTGCCATGGCCGCACCGCTCGCACTGTCCATTCTAAGCTCTGCGGTTCCGCGCAGCTTGGAAAGAATATCCATCAGTGCTTCATAGTCGGACTGTGCAGACCAGGAAAAGCTGAGCGCCCCGGTATAGTCGATGTCGAGCATGCCAAGGACCTGATTGACCTTGCCGAGGTAACCATCAAAGCGTTCCTGCGCATCAACCGACATCTGACGGCCCGATTCCGGGAGACTTTCGTTTTCAAGCAACGTCACAAAGGACTGACGCGCTTCTTCGATCTGGGTTTCAAGATCCTGGGAAACGGCTTCCATTCGGTCGCCTTCAACACCGGCGGCTGACCAGGAAAGCATGCGATAAAGGGTCTGGTGCGCCCGGGTCACATTGCGATCAATCTCGCCAATATCCTTGACCTCGGGATATGCCTTGCTGACAGCGAATTCCAGACCATCAGAAAGTGACATGATGGCCCGCCCGCCAATCAGGCTGACAGCGATGATCGCAATAACCGCAATCACCGGCAAAATGGAAAGTTTGGTCCCGATATTCAGATTCGCAAAAGTCTTCATTCTTTGGATATCCAAAATTGACATTCACAGATGACATCAGGCGGCGTCGTTACTTGCCGCCAGAAGTTTGGCAACAGTCACGTCGCCGGTGGTATTTCGATATGCAGAAAGAACACCGCTGGTCGCGCGATCACCGTCCTCGATGCTTTGATCGAGGTTTTCCCACGTCCAGTCGCAGCTGATATTGGCGTCAACCGGGATTTCGATGCCCCGGGTATCGCGCCCGCTTTCGGCGAACGTGTAATTGAAGAGCTTGACGTCATCTTTGCTGGTGGTTGCCGCAGACAGCATCACCAGATTGTTCAGCGCGTCATAAAGATTTTCGGGTTGGCGGATCTGTTTGATGTCGAGGATACGGCTGACCCACACCTCGTTGAGATCAGGGTTCAAGCGCACCCTTTTTAGGGCGCCGATGCTCAAACCAACTGCTGGTCCGCCACCAGCCAAAGCGATCGCACGTTTCTTTTCCGCCATGTCATCGTCCCCCGACGAAGGAACCGGGCGTTACACCCAACACGGGCCAGTCGACACAAAGGTCAAAGACAGAAATCGAAAACTGCTCAGTCTGGCCCAAACGTTCTCGCAATGCTTATATTGCATCGCACAAACACAACCCTTAGACCAGTGCGCTTCGTCACACCTAAACCTATACGTTTTGATACTACTCAGATGTATATCAAAAGTTGAAATCCACATTATTACTTACATATCAATAACTTAATGTCATTCATAAATATGAAATAATAACAGGAAACTATCCTTTCGAGAGCCTATCCCAATACATTTTCCTTTGAAGAAAACTTGTTTACTCGCCCTGCTGCAGTCTGTCCGAAGGAGATCAGGAGCTTTTTTCGACGCGCTGCGGAAAGCTTTTTTTCCGCACTTGCACGGATGATCGCGGCTTCAAACCGGTCGGCAACAATCAGTCCGACATCCTCAGGGATCAGATCCTTGGGAAAGTGCATCGGAACGGCAAAAAAGAACCGATCACAGTAATCAAGATAGCTCTGCCATTTTTGGTCGACACGGAAATCCTCGACCGATGATTTGACCTCGACCGCCCAAAGTTCCCCTTTGGGGCCAAGCGCCAGCACATCAAGCCTGCGGCCATTGCCCAGACGAAGCTCCGTCAGGCAGGCCATTTCATGATGATATAACAGCCGACAGACACCTTCGGTGACTTCAGCGGTGATTTCGGGGCGGGATGCGGTTGTCATGTACCAAGATTACAAAAGCAAAAGCCCGCTTGAAAGCGGGCTTTTGGTATTCTCGGCACGTCTGCTGACAGGATGGTGTCAGCTCATACCCAGCGCACGTTTGTACACTTCCAGGATTTCTTCCTGTTCGGTGCGCTCGTGGTCTTCCATTTTGCGCAGACGAATGATCTGGCGCAGGATTTTCACGTCATAGCCAAGCGCCTTGGCTTCGCCGTAGACTTCCTTGATGTCAGCCATCAGGTTGGCTTTTTCTTCTTCAAGGCGTTCGATACGCTCGACATAACTCGCAAGCTGATCGGCTGCGATACCACCGACTTCGGTCATCAATTCTTCTCCGATGATGGATTGCACAGCGGATATCCGATGCGCGGAATTCAAAGGGCCCAAACCCGTTTCGGCGCGACGATACTCAAGTTCATTGCTGGACTCAACACAACAAATTCATTCGGTACATTTGCGCACCACACGCTATAATTGCCGCATAGACATTTTCCACTTCCCCATACAATCTCGGAGGCGAGTAAGTGGTAGCTTATCCAATGCATGTGAAGCGTGATTATTATCGTGGAGCTCAACCAGCTCGCAAACGCAAGGCACAGGAATATAATCGTTTAGCAGAAATTCTGGAGAACTATGTAAACGAAGAGGCTCAGAAGGTAACTAACCTGCCTCACGTTTTCCTCTATGCAGATATTGCACGTGAAACCAACATTCCTGTCAAAAAGGTAAGAGACATACTCTTTTGCCTCGCTGCTGGTCACAATGGCTTTACGCTCTCACACCGTTAGGTATCCGATCTTGCGTTGGGATCCGTCCGTTCAATCAGCACGTCGGCAACCGCGATCAATGCGTCCTTTGGCGAGGCGCCGAGTTCGATTGCCGCGTCATAGATTTCGCGCTGTCTGCGCGCACTGGTGCCGCGTTTTATGATGGTGCGCGCATGTTCGACTTCATCAACACAGCCAAAGAATTCAGCATCCGGTCGGATCAGCTCCAAGATTTCTTCAAGCAGATCGGCATAGGGCACGATTTCACCCCGGCCAAAATCGATCAGCCCGGCCTTCTCGCCCGGATCACTGCCATAACGACATGCCCGCCAGCGGTTTTCGCGCACCAGCATGTTGGCATAAATTCGCCAGCGTTGATTGTTGCGCCGCAAACGATACAGCATGCGCATCAGGCATCGCGTAATCGATGCAACACAGACCGCGTCTTCCAGATCGGTGCAAACATCGGCGATCCGCATCTCGAGGGTCGGCCAACGATCAGAAGGCCGCAAATCCCACCAAAGCTTTGTGCCATCCTCGATCACGCCGGCATTGATCAGCATATCGACATGGCGGCGATATTCCGCCCACGAGCCAAACACTTCCGGAAGACCCGTGCGCGGCAGGTTGTCAAACACCGACAACCGGAAAGTTTGAAGCCCGGTTTCCTTGCCCCGCCAGAAGGGTGAACTTGTGGTCAGTGCCAGAAGATGGGGCAAAAAATAGCTCGCCTGTGCCATCAGTTCGATGCGCAGATCATCATCTTCGATTCCGACGTGGACATGCATGCCGCAAATCAACAACCGATCCACAACCGTACGCAGATCACGCGCGATGGTGTTGTAACGTTCACCATCGGTATGTTTCTGATCGTCCCATTGGGCAAAGGGATGGGTCGATGCCGCCAGCAGCGCCATGTCATATTTTGCCGCCACCTCGGAAAGCGTACTGCGCATATGAATAAGCTGCTCACGCGCCTCAAGTGCACTGTTGCAAACCTTGCTTCCGGTTTCGACCTGACAGCGCATGAATTCAGAAGACACCTGATCGCCAAGCTTTGCCTTGGCATCCTTAAGGAATTCGGCAGGCGGGTCTTTGGCAAGGTCGCGGGTTTCGCGATCCACGAGCCAGAATTCTTCTTCTATGCCGATGGAAAATCCCGGTTCGCGCGCGCTGGCCCCTGCCAAATCAGTCTCTCCTGATCTTGTATAGGTTTGGATCCGCAAGGATGTCGGCAAAGGCATCACCAAGGATTTTTGCCCATTTTTCACAACCTGCATCAGTATCAATCAGATCCTGACGAATTTCAATCGACACACAGGGAAGACCAGCCGCCTCGCCATGGTGATCAATCGTGTAATCGGCCAAATGACGCCCGGAATAAGGTTCGTTATCACCAATAGTCAAATCCGGGTTTTGCGCCCGAAGTGTTTCAAGCAAAGGCACCGGAATGCGATCATCCTGATCCCACAACACGCCGATTTCCCATGGGCGTTCAAAGCCCTGAAACACGGGGGTAAAACTGTGAATGGCAATCAGCGCCGGGGCAATTTTATGGGCGTGGAAATTGGCAATCTGTTCTTCGATCGCCCAGTGATAGGGCAGGAAAATCTCGCGGATGCGCTGCATATGTTCGCTGGGCGAAACGTTCTTGTTGCCCGGCACCACCGTCTGATCGGCGATTTCAGGCATCCCGGTCGGATCCCAAAGCTGGCGGTTGCAATCAATGACAAGGCGGGAAAATCCGCCCATAACTGCGCGGCAATCAAACCGTTCGACCAGAATTTCGGTCACCTTGCGCGCACCGATATCCCAACCGATATGGCGTTTGCGCTCTTCCTCGGGCAGGCCAAGCGTGCCAAGGCTTTTGGGAATTTCCCGGGACGCGTGGTCACAGACAAAAAGCGAATGACCCTTGCCGTTTTCGTTCAATATCTCAAACGGGGCTGGATCATCATGGCCCAAAAGGGTCCCGGCTTGGTTCGGCACGCGAGTTCTCCTGAAATCTGGTGGTCTTTGGGTATCTGCAAGGTCTGATGGCGGTATCCCTCGGTATCACTGCCGCCGAAGCGCCAGTGAAAGTGGGGCGGATACGCCGATCATCCCCTGTTGAACTATCAATTTATCTCTACCGAAACAAGATTGCACTGCAATAAGCGCGCGCGGCGCATATCGACACTTTGCGTCGCCGCCAAACATCCCGTAAACTGGTATGACCATTGCGCGAACCAATATCGACATCGCGGCACTGGTAGAGAAAAACACGATTGGAGACAACCCAACATGCCGTCTGCCAAGACGCTTCAGGCACAAGACGACGCGGAAACCAAGCGCCCCAAAAGGATTGCTGATCAGGTTGCCGATCAAATTCTTGAAAAGATCTCGGATGGCATTTTTCTGCCCGGTGATCGCCTGCCCGGCGAACGCCAGCTTGCCGAAAGCATGTCAGTCAGCCGCGTGTCTGTGCGCGCCGCCTTGCAAAAGCTCAAGACCCGCGGTTACTTGCGCGCAGTTCAGGGGGGCGGCACAGAAATCCTGTCATCCACCGGGATCGACATGGACACCGCGATGACCGATCTGGTGCGCGATTCGATCAGTAATCTGCGCGATCTTCAGGAAATTCGCTGCACGCTTGAAACCTGGGCTGCACGGCGGGCCGCAATCAATGCCAGCGAAGAAGATATCAAACTTCTGCGCATGGCCTATCGTCAGGCCCATGACCCACGGCGGGCCGCCAAATACCGTGCGGATGATGACCACCGCCTGCACATGATGATCGGGCGGGCGACGGGCTCGATCATTTACTATCACGTGATGAAAATGCTGCATGATGTGTTGCAGGCAGCACTCAATGAAATCCGCTTCAATGGAATGGTCGGCCCGACCTTTGATCGCATGGTGCAGGAACATCACCGCGACATTATCGAAGCCATCGCGGCCCACGACCCGGACGCCGCCGAAAAGGCGATGTCAAACCATCTGCAGGCCGTGATTGATTTCTTCAAGACCGCATCTGACAAGCAGGCGACCTAAAAACCCGGACCAAACCGGCCACAATCCAATCAGGGAAACCCGATATGACGACTTCGCGCGAAAAACTTCTGGCTTTGATGGATGCGGCACTAAAGGCTGCCGACCCCGGGGTTCAGATCCCGCGCAACCTGCCCGAACCGCCAAAGGGCAAAACCATCGTCATTGGTGCGGGCAAGGCATCGGCCAATATGGCACGTGCGTTCGAGAAGGCTTGGAAAGGCGATGTCGAAGGTCTGGTCGTCACCCGCTATGGCCATGCGGTTGAGTGTGACCAAATCGAAATTGTCGAGGCATCCCACCCGGTCCCCGATGCTGCGGGCGAAAAGGCCGCCAAACGCATCCTTGATATCGTTTCTGATGCCGGCCCCGATGATCTGGTTGTCTGCATGATTTCCGGTGGTGGATCGGCGCTTCTTGCCCTGCCCGGACCGGGTTTGACCCTTGAAGACAAACAGGCCATCAGCAAGGCGCTTTTGCGCAGTGGCGCAACGATTTCGGAAATGAACTGCGTGCGCAAACACCTCTCCGCAATCAAGGGGGGCCGCCTGGCCAAGGCATCGGCACCGGCGCGCATGGTGACCTATCTTGTATCTGATGTGCCCGGTGATGATCCGGCGATCATTGCATCCGGGCCGACCGTATCCGATCCGACGACCGGGCAGGATGCGCTTGATATCATCCGCCATTATCAGATCGACATTCCGCAGGCCGCCAAGGACCTTTTGCAAAGTGCAGAGGACGAGACAATAAAGCCCGATGATCCCTGCTTTGACGGCCATGAAACCATCATGCTAGCCCGCCCGCAGGATAGCCTTGAGGCCGCAGCATCGGTTGCGCGTGACATGGGGCTGAATGCCGTCATCCTTGGTGACGCCATCGAGGGTGAGGCACGCGAAGTCGCCATCGTCCATGCCGGAATTGCCCATCAGGTTGCCAACCATGGCCAACCGGCGGCAAAGCCCTGTGTCCTGCTGTCGGGCGGCGAAACAACCGTCACCGTGCGCGGCAAGGGTGGCCGAGGTGGCCGCAATAGCGAGTTCTTGCTGTCACTTTTGCTGCAACTTCGCGATCAGCCGGGTTTCACAGCACTGGCGATTGACACCGATGGCATTGATGGCAGCGAAGATAATGCCGGGGCAATCATTGACGCCAAAAGTTGGCAAACCGCCCAGAAGACCGGTATCGACCTTCGCGAATACCTTGCCAACAACGATGCGTACAGCGCGTTTGCCAAGATCGATGATCTTCTGGTGACCGGCCCGACCCTGACCAACGTCAACGATTTTCGGGCCATTCTGATCGAATAGATTCGGGAATCAGGCACCGGGTTTTGGCATCCAAGGACGGACCCAGCCAAGCCCGTCTTCGGTCTTGCCGTGCGGCTTGTATTCACAGCCGATCCAGCCTTCATAGCCAATGCGATCCAGCATATAGAACAGGAAGGGGTAATTAAGTTCGCCGCTGTCAGGCTCATGCCGACCCGGTGCACCGGCGACCTGAACATGGGCGATGCTGTCGATATGTTTATCCAGCCGCGCGGCGATGTTCCCGCCAACAATCTGGGCGTGATAGATATCGAACTGCAGTTTCAGCCGCGGGTGATCAAGCTGTTCAAGGATCACGGCCGCCTGTTCAACGGAATTAAGCAAGTAACCCGGCATATCAAGCGGATTGATCGGCTCGATCAGGATATCGACCCCGGCCTGATCGGCAAGGTCCGCAGCATAAAGCAGATTGTCGCAATAAAGCCGGGCAAGTTCGCCGGGATCTTCGCCCTTGCCCATCAGCCCGGCCATGCAATGAAGCATCTTGCAATCGGTTGCCGCCGCGTAATCAAGCGCCTTTACGACAGAATCGCGAAAAGCTTCCTCGCGCCCTGGGCGACATGCAAGACCGCGGTCACCCGCCTCCCAGTTACCGGCGGGCAGGTTAAATAAAACCTGTTCCAGACCGTTGTCATTCAAAAGCGATTTGACCGTGGAAAGCGGCATGTCATAGGCGCCGATATATTCCACCCCGACAAAGCCGGCATCTGCCGCCGCGGCGAACCGTTTTTCAAACGGCAAGTCGGCAAACAGAAACGAAAGGTTGGCAGCAAAGCGGGGCATGATCCATCCACACGAGTGATTAACAATCGCATATGGTTTCCGATGCAGCCCGCAAGGTCAATCGTCAATCGTCGGATTGCTCGGGAATTGGCACCGAAGATGCCACTTCGCTTCTGATCCACTCCCCGAATGCTTCAACTTCGCGAAGGTTATCGCCCCGGCCCGTATGCACATAGTGATAGCAATGCCCTTTGATTTCCGGGCCAAATGGCATCACCAGCAATCCTGCATCAATTTCTGCGCGCACCATCACCGGACTGGCCAAAACAACACCTTGGCCTGCAATCGCCGCCTGAATGGCGTGACTGTCATCGGAAAAACTGATCCCGGCGGATGGCAAGTGATCTGCAGCGCCTGCCACCTGCCCCCATCTTTGCCATGTCGGGGTCGCATCATCGGGGCGTAGCCAGTCAAAATGCAGCAAAGTCGCATTGCGCAAGTCTTCCGGTTTTTTCAGGCCCAATGCCGGACTGCAAAGTGGTACGAACTGTTCGCGAAACATCTTGTGCGCAACCAATCCCGGATAGGGTCCGACACCATATCGAATGGCTGCATCCGCCACACCACCGGCCAGATCGACGGCCTCTGGCGAGGTATGAAGTCGCAAATTGATATCGGGGTATTCTGCCTGAAACCGGGGCAGGCGTGGCAACAGCCATTTTGCCGCAAAGGATGGAATGACTGAAACCGTCATGCTGCGCGATACGGGGCGGTTCCGCACCCGATCAACCGCCTTGGCAAAGGCGGCAAAGCCATCACGCAAAACCGGATACAACTCCTGCCCGACATCGGTCAGAACAACCTGCCGTGGCTTGCGGTCAAACAACCGGACACCCAGCGTTTCTTCAAGAAGGCGAACCTGATGGCTGATCGCAGTCGGCGTGACGCCAAGCTCGGATGCGGCATTCTTGAAACTTTGATGGCGTGCTGCGGCTTCAAAGGCGCGCAGCGTCGCAAGTGGCGGCAACGACATATGAATGAATTCAACTCATCTGTTTGCTGAGGAATTCGATTTTGCCGTGGGAATAAAATTCCGTCAATCCTTGGTTATCAAACCAAAATACAGATGAACCATTTTCATCACATGGAGAACATGATGACCAGAATTCTTCATATCGACAGCAGCGCCCGGCCCGGCAGATCCGATCAGAAACAACATGGTTCGCACAGCCGCCGCTTGACGGCCAAATTCATCGAACACTGGCTGGCCAGGCGACCGGAAACCGAAGTCATCTACCGCGATGTCGGCGCAAATCCGCCAAGCCCGGTGACCGGGGATTGGGTCCATGCTGCATTCACCAAACCCGAAGAGCGCGAAGAATGGATGCGCCACACCTTGAGTGAAAGCGATCAATTGGTCGACGAACTGCTTGCGGCCGACATCATCGTTGCCGGGGTGCCAATGTATAATTTTGGCATGCCGTCACAGATGAAGGCCTGGGTGGATAACATTGTCCGCGTTGGCCGGACATTCGGCTTTGACCGAACGCGTGGCGACGTTCCCTATTGGCCAATGGTGACCGGCAACAAATCGATTGTCGCCCTGTCATCACGTGGCGACTATGGCTATGGGCCGGATGGTCGTATTGCGCACCTGAACTTTGTCGAAGGCGGGCTGTTTACCCCGCTGCAATATATCGGCATCACCGATCAGTTTGGTGCGGCCATTGAATATGACGAATTTGCCGACGAACGAACCGAGGCCTCCATTCACGCAGCCGAACAAGAAGTCATCGGTCTTGTTGATCTGCTTCTTGCCAAACACCGCGATGTAAAGGTCGCATGATTTACCGGGCGGGAGGGCCTGACCTTCCCGCCAATTTTCGCACATATCCGCACAGCCATCTGACGGATTTCACACCACAGACCAAGACAGAGAAAGAACGGCAGGTTATAAGCAGGGACATTGATCGGGCTATCACGATAACAAGGACTGACCATGAATAACGCATTCACACTTCATCCCCAGCTTGCCGCCGATACCACCCTTGTCACCGACGGGCCGCTATCGCATGTGCTTTTGATGAATGATGCACGTTATCCTTGGCTCATTCTGGTGCCCAGACGCCCCGACCTTGTCGATTATGACGATCTGAGTGCGGTAGACCGCAAAACCCTTGGCGATGAGGTCGCGGCGGTTTCAAGCGTCATCAAACGTCGCTTTGATGCCTTCAAAACCAATGTCGCGATGCTGGGCAATATGGTTCCGCAGCTTCATTGCCACGTCATCGGCCGCTTTAAGGATGATGCCGCATGGCCAGGCCCAGTTTGGGGCGTTGGCACCGCCGAACCCTACGACGAAGACGAAGGCCGTGACCGTCTGGCCGCCCTTCGTGCCGATCTGATATCGGCCTTCAAGCATCTTTGAAGGCCGTCCCTGACATCGCCAAGGCGCAAACCGAGTGCCACCACCAAAAAGGCCAAACCCCATGCCGGATCTGGAACGCGATACGATATTCCTGCTCAAACCCGACTTTGAAGATCCTGCTTGGCCAAACCAACGCTTTTACTGCTGGCATTGTGCGTTGATTGACGGGGTTTTGGGATCTTTCCCGGACTTGCTTGCCGGACTTGATATTCGCCATATCAATTGGCCTCGCCCACGGCACGATGTGATTGCGCTTCTGGGCGAAGATCATCAGTCACTTCCGGTAATGATCCTGAAATCTGGCGATACATCATCGCTTCAAACCGGCACAGCAAATGGTCATACCTTCATTGATGGCAAGGACAACATTTTGCTGGCGTTAAGCGAACGACACGGTTTCCCTGTTCCCCACCCTTGACGCATATCAAGGCAGGCAAGTTTGGAATAATGCAAAAGACGGACAGAACGAATTTTCGGGATGTCCGTCATGCAGCTTGCCCTTTACGAAAAATACGACCTGCGACTGCCGCGCTATACCAGCTATCCGACCGCGCCGCATTTCCATGCCGATGTGAATGGCGAGGTGTTTGAAGGCTGGCTGGGTGATCTTGATCCCGCGCAACCGTTATCGCTTTATCTGCATGTCCCCTATTGCGAGGAAATGTGCTGGTTCTGCGGCTGCAACACCAAGATCACCAAAACTTACAAGCCGGTGAATGGCTATGTCACAGCCCTTCTGACCGAGATCGAAGGTACGCTTGGCAAACTGCCTGCCGACCAGAAATTCACAGTGTCGCACATTCACTTTGGCGGCGGCAGCCCGACCATCCTCAAGGCCGACGACCTGCGCGCCATCATGGCCGCAATCCGTTCTCGCCTTGATATCCTTGATGATGCCGAAATCGCCATTGAAATGGATCCGCGCACTGCGACCGATGATTTCATGGAAGCCATGGTCGAGTGCGGCTTTAACCGTGCCAGCATCGGCATTCAGGATTTCAACCAACAGGTCCAGACGGCGGTCAACCGTATTCAAAGCATGCAGCTTGTCCGTGATGTGATTGCCAAACTGCGCTCGCACGGGATTGCCGGCATCAATGTCGATCTGATGTATGGCCTGCCGTTCCAGACCGTGGACTCACTGCGCGAAACGGTTGATCAGACGGTGGAGCTGTGCCCTGATCGCCTGTCGGTCTTTGGCTATGCCCATGTGCCATGGATGAAAAAGCATCAACAGCTTATCCCGACCGAGGCCCTGCCAAATACCGGGGAACGCTGGGCACAGTATGAGGAAATCCAGAACCGCCTTGCCAAACATGGCTTTGTCGCCATCGGCCTTGATCACTTCGCCCATCAGGCCGACAGCATGGCGCGCGCCCTGTCTGATGGCCTGCTGCACCGGAACTTCCAAGGTTACACCACCGACCGGGCAGAAGCCCTGATCGGGTTTGGCCCGTCTGCAATTTCGTCCCTGCCGCAGGGCTATGCGCAAAATGACCCGGCACTGGCCCGCTGGCAGCGCGCAGTCGAAGGTGGCAAATGCGCCATTGAAAAGGGTGTTGCCCTCACCAGCGAAGACAAATTGCGCCGCGACATCATTAATGAGTTGATGTGCAATCTTGCCGTCGACCTTGACCCGGTTTGCGCCAGCCACGGCATTTCGGCCGATCGCTTCGCGCCAGAGCTTGAGCGCATCAAGGCAATGACCCGGGATGGCATTGTCGAAGTTCAGGGAAATTACATTAAACTGAGCGAGTTGGGCCGTCCGCTGGTGCGCGCGGTTTGCGCAGCATTTGATACCTATCTGAACCACGCGCACGGGCGTCATTCACAAGCCGTTTGATAAACAAACACGCTGCATGAAGGGAGCCAAATGGCTCCCTTTTTTTATTCGACTCAGGCCCCTTTGCGCAGGGTCAGAATGACAATACCGCTGACGACGACCAGACCGCCCAGCATCTGGATCGGGCTGATCATCTGCCCCAGAATGACCCAGCCAAACAGCAATGTAGCGATTGGCTCCATATTCATCACCGGCGCATTGCGCGCCATATCAAGGCGCGGCACATTGATGAACAGAACCGCGAACGCCCCGCCGTACAGCAGCATCAAGGCCATAAGCCCCATCCATCCCGGCATGGCATTCGGAAGCCCCATACCACCCGGCACAACATCGCCGATCCCGGCAATGATCATCGAAACAAAAACAACCAGCATGGTGAACATCGAGCGTACCGGCCCGCTGATCCCGGCAAGCTTGTGATCGGTTACCCAGAAGGCCACCGAAAGAACGGTCGCTGCCATCAGCGCAAAGCCGATGCCCATCCACCAACTTGATGTCACCTCAGCCCCGCCGCCGAGAATACCCGGCAGATCAAGCGCAAGCACAAGACCCGACAGGATAAACAACATCAAACCTGCCGCACGCAATGTCGGGCGCGGACCGCCGAGCCCCCATGTCAGCAAGGCAAGAATGATCGGAAAGGTATTGGCCGTCAGCAGCGCCAGGGCGACCGGCACACGGGCCACAGCGGAATAAAGACACAGGCTCTGGATCGTGATCATCAGGCCAAGCACCAATTGCCAGCGCACCAGACCCCGCGGCAAACGAATGGAATGACGTTTGAAATAGACGATCGCAATCAGGATCGAAAGCGCAACAGCCGAGCGGCATAAAACAGCCAGAAGCAGCCCTGTCCCGTTTTCAAAAGTCAGGCGTGCGGCAACATGGTTTGCCGCAAAAAAGCAGGCAACAGCGGCCAAAATCGCAACTGCAATGTGGCGTGGAAACAATTGCGGTGCATTTAACACACGCACAGCTGTGGGATCGGTCGGGGACGAAGACATCGGGGCGATATTCCTTGGTGGTGGTGCCCGGTGAATAGACCCGATACACCACAACAAAACAAGGTGTTATCGACCTTTCAGGTCAGGGAGCCCCCAAAAGCTCCAGACAGCGCTGCGCAACCATGCGGGCCGGCTGCAAGGACGGATGCTTGAATGGCACCAGTTCGGTGTCGGGCAAAAGCGGTCTGGCATAGCCGCCTTCATAAAGGCTTTGATGCAGGCGTTTATGCCGCTTGTTGGCCAGACCATCGGGATCAAAGATATAGACACCACCCGGTGCCGCGGCCGCCTCACAACACATCGAAACGGAATCACTGGTCACGATCTTCACATCGGCAAGCGCGAGATAGCCGAAATACGGGTTTTCGGCCTGGGATGTCCAGTCATGCAGGTGATAAGGCACGCCGGACGCTGCCAACCGCTCGGCGATCAGGGCTTCGTTTTCCACACCCGTACGGCGGCTGGTGGTGACAAGCAAAGACCCGTTGACCGCACTTGCGGCTTCAACCGCCTTGTCGATCAGTTGTTCTGCCATGTCTTTGGTAAAGGTCGTGCGCTTGGTACTTCCGCCAATGATCAGGGCGAACTTTGGCTCGGGCAGACCTTTGAAATGCGGGCGCCATTTGTCGGCCTCGATCAAAAGCCTGCTTTCGGTCACACGGTGCGGCGCACCCGGGATTTCGACGATATTTTCACGAATGACAGAACGGTCATGTGCCGGGACGGCAATAAGATCAAAGGCACTTTCGAAGCCATCCGGGCGCATGATGATGCAAATGCGGGTATGGCCGCGACTTTGCTTTTTGATCCAGCACGCCACGGGCGCGGAACGCCGCCCGCAACAGATGACAAGATCCGGCCATGGCGCCACCAGTCGCCTGCGCGATGCCTCATCAATCCCGATCAGACTGGTTCGGCGGATAAAGTTCGGAAGACGCACAAATTTTGTAAACCCGATATCAATGCGCTTGAAAGGCTGTGCCAGAGCCTCGGCAACCCCCAAACACTGATTGACATTGCCGGTCCGGTCATCGGCCAGAACCCAGATCAGGTGTGTGTCTTCGTCGCTCATGCAGGGAACTTTCCTGACAGGTTTGTTCGGGCTTGATCAACCGTGCATAAATGTGGTCTGAAAATCCCGCGGATGCTTTCCTGATAGGTACAGCCTGATCCAACGATTATCAAGCACGAGAAGAATCGGTAAAATTTGCGCTGGGCTTTGAAATCTTTTTGTAATCTAATCCCGACGCCCCACCTTTAAGGGAAGACTTCCCACCCTTAAGAAGGGGTAGATCAAAGCCCAACGCCAACGTGGACAGAATGCTGAACTCTTCGGTTTCAATCAAAAGAATATCCCGGATCGTATTATGCGGTTTGCTTGCACTGCTGCCGGTAACAGTATGGTTGGTCACGACGTTCTGGCATGAGGCAAAGCTGATCGACATCACCGAAGATGGCCGCAACAAGCTTGAGCTGTATCGATCCAACCTTCAGGGCGCGATCAAGGAACACGAATATCTGCCGATTACGCTGGCATCGGATAAACGCATCATCGATCTTGCAATCCATGCCGATCCGGTGATTGCAAAGGCCGTCAACATTTACCTTGAAAAACTGGCAGCCGACAGCGGCGCCTCAGACATCTATTTCATGGATCAAAATGGCGACACCCTGGCTGCCAGCAACTGGAACAGCGATGCGTCCTTTATCGGACGCAACTTTTCATTCCGCCCCTATTTCCAGCAGGCCAAAAGCGGCCTGACCGGTCATTACTTTGCCTTCGGGATTACCTCGAACGTACCGGGCTATTATATCTCCCACCCGGTGCGCCCGGACGGGACGAGTTTTGCCGGTGCCGTGGTGGTCAAGACCCACCTTGAAACCCTTGTGCAGCGTTGGGCACGCGGCAGCGAAAGCGTTCTGGTCACCGATCAGAACGGCGTCGTTATCATTTCATCCAATCTCGATTGGCGGTTTCGCGACCTTGCCGGGCTCGGCAACAATGATCGCCCCCGCCTGATCGCGTCGCGCAAATATGGTGACTACCCGCTTGAACCCATGCCGTTGCTGGATGGGGCATGGCCTGTTGATGATAGCCCGGCAATCCTCAGCCTCGGCCCGGTTGCCAGCGAAGACGAAGCAAGATCTGCCAACGAACAAGCAACCGGTAAAGTGCAAACGCGCCAGACCACGCCAAACAAGACAACTTATCTCGTGACGGCAAGCACACTTCCCAAACAGGGCTGGCGAATGTTTCTTTTGACCGATAAATCCGTGCTGGATCGATCCGTGATCAGTGCCGGTGCAATGGGCGGCGCTGCGCATATCATTCTGACCGGTCTGATTTTCATCATCCTGCAACGCCGGCGCGCGATGCTTGAACAGCTTGAAATCCGCGACTGGTCGCAACGCGAACTTGAACGACAGGTTCGCCTGCGCACGACCGACCTTATGAACACCAACCAGCGACTTGCAGAAGAAATTACCGAACGGTCACGCACCGAAGACGCGCTTCGCACGGCCCAGGCCGAGCTGGTCCAAACCAGCAAGCTTGCCGCCCTTGGTCAGATGTCCGCCGGGATCGCCCATGAAATCAACCAGCCCCTGACCGCCATCCGGAACTATGCGGAAAACGCGATGAAGTTCATCGCACGCGACAATAAGGAAACGGCAAACCGCAACCTGCAACGGATTTCAGAACTGACCGATCGCATGGGGCGCATTACCGGCAATCTCAAAACATTTTCGCGCCGCCCGGAACAGGATAATCATCCGGTCGATGTCCCGGCCCAGATGCAAATGGCAATTGATCTTGCGATTGAAAGCGGGCGCGCAGGTGTCGAAAACATCACCCTGCACCAGCACGGCGATGTCAAACACGTCATTGCCGAAGCCAATCAGCTGACCCAGGTCTTTACCAATCTGATCAATAACGCGGCGGATGCCTGCCAGAATATGGCAAACCCCGAAATTGATATCGCGATCACCGGCGGCGAAGACCGGGTGATTGTGAAGGTCAATGACAACGGGCATGGCATTTTGCCAGATAACCTGCCCAAGCTTTTTGACCCCTTCTTTACCACCAAACCGTTTGGTGATGGTCTGGGGCTTGGGCTTTCGATCTGTTATGGCATCATTCGAAGCTTTGGCGGAACGCTCCGTGCGGAAAACCGCCCGCAAGGCGGCGCATCCTTCATTGTCGAGCTCCGCTATGATGGCCCCGGCGATGCGGAGCCGAAAAACAGCATCTCGACGCCCGCCTTCACGGCTGCTAAAACACCTTCAGAAACCCGCACACACCTTGCAAACCATCACGATCAGGGCTGACACGCAAATTGTCCTCTGATCCAGTTATCAGGTCAAAGGATAAGCCAGTGCCAACCAGTGCCGAATGCGTTCTGTTTGTTGACGACGACGAAGATGTGCGTGAAGCCGCACAGCAAACGCTGGAACTTGCCGACATCCCAGTCGAAGTCTTCTCGGACGCCGCGTCTGCGGTTGAACGCCTGAAAAAAGGTTGGCCGGGCATTGTGATTTCCGACATTCGCATGCCGAAGATGGACGGCCTTGATCTGCTGACAGAGGTCAAAAAGATCGATCCGGAAATGCCGGTTATTCTGGTCACCGGGCATGGTGATGTCGCAACCGCCGTTCAGGCCATGCATGACGGGGCTTTTGACTTTATCGAAAAGCCCTATGCCCCGGATCTGTTCATCGACATTACCCGCCGCGCAATGAGCCACCGCGCCCTTGTGCTTGAGAACCGCACGCTCAAGATCGAACTGGCGCGCCATTCCAAAAACGCATCGGACTTTATCGGCCGCAATCCGGCGATGGAAAAGCTCCGCACCCTCATCGGGAATGTCGCGGCCACCAACGCCCATGTCCTGATCAACGGCGAAACCGGATCGGGCAAGGAAGTGATCGCGCGCAACCTGCATGAAATGTCGGGTCGTCCCGGCCCGTTTGTGGCTGTGAATTGCGGCGGCATGCCAGAACATCTGATTGAATCAGAACTGTTTGGCCACGAAGCCGGCGCCTTCACCGGGGCCGATCACAAACGTATCGGCAAGTTCGAGTTTGCCCACAAGGGCACGCTGTTCCTTGATGAAATCGAAAGCATGCCGCTGGCGCTGCAAATCAAGCTTCTTCGTGTTTTGCAAGAACGCGCGGTTGAACGGCTTGGATCAAACCGGGTTCTGCCGATCGACTTGCGGGTTATTGCTGCCACCAAGGTCGATCTGCGGTCCGCATCGGCACGCGGTGAGTTTCGCGAAGACCTTTATTATCGCCTGAATGTCGTGCAACTGCATATCCCCCCGCTTCGTGATCGCAAGGATGACATCGCGCTGTTGTTTGAATATTTCACCCGTGACGCTGCCAAGCGGTTTGAGCGTACCGTCACCGCCTTGAGTGCGGCGGAACTGGCACGGTTCAATGCCTATGACTGGCCGGGCAATGTGCGCGAACTCCGCAATGCCGCCGAACGGCGGGTGCTTGGTCTTGATCCCCTGACAAACAGCGAGGATGGCGAAGACAATTATGCCGTTCCCCTGCCCCAGCAAGTCGAGGCATTTGAAAAAAGCCTGATTACCGAAGCCCTGCGCGAACATGGCGGCAATGTTACGGCCACGGTCAGTGCACTTGGCGTGCCACGCAAGACATTTTACGACAAGCTGACCAAATACAACATTGTCCCGGCCGAATTCCGACGCCCGCGCTAATCAACCGATCAGGAGCCCGTCAGTTAGACGGGCTTTTTTATTGTCTCGCCCCGTCAAATCCGCGCCCGGCATCGTGTGCGGCAGTCCGCACACTGGCATGAAATTCGTGTGCGCCTTCACACACGAAACAGCCCAAATTTGCCGCATCGCAGCAACATGAAATTCACCTTACTTCATTGATATAATTACATAAATCCAACTGATTTCGAACTGGCCCAGAGCTTGCTGATTACGGCACAGCGCCAAACGGCGTTTTAGAACGACGCCAAAAATGGCGCGCTAACGGGAAAACAGATTTAATTCATCAAGGGAGACGTTTTGATGCGTCCTATCAGCAAAAGCATTCTTGCTGCTGGCGTTGCTGCCGCAGCACTTCTGGGGTCCAACTTTGCCGCGTCGGCACAGGAAGTGATCAAGTTCGCGCACGTTGTTGCGCCGAACACCCCGAAAGGCCAGGGTGCCGACTTCTTTAAAAAACGCGCTGAAGAAATTCTTGGCGACAAGGTCCAGATCGAAATCTATCCGAACTCGCAGCTGTTTGATGACGACAAGGTTCTTGCTGCCATCTTGCGTGGTGACGTTCAGTTCGGCGCACCGTCTCTTGCGAAATTCGGCAAATGGACCAAAAAACTTCAGGTCTATGATCTTCCGTTCCTGTTCAAGGACATGGATGCGGTTTCCTGCTTCCAGAACGGCGAAAAAGGTCAGGAACTGCTGAACGCGATGTCGTCCAAAGGCCTGACCGGCGTTGGTTACTGGCACAATGGCCTGAAACAGCTTTCGGCCAACAAGCCGCTGCGCGCACCGGAAGATGCTGCTGGTCAGAAATTCCGTATTCAGTCGTCTGACGTGATCGCCGCCCAGTTCGAAGCTGTTGATGCGGTTCCGCAGAAAATGGCCTTCTCGGAAACCTATTCGGCCCTTCAGACCGGCGTTGTCGACGGTCAGGAAAACACCTGGTCGAACATCTATTCCAAGAAGTTCTTCGAAGTTCAGGATTACATCACCGAATCCAACCACGGTCTGCTTGACTACATGGTCGTCACCTCGACCAAGTGGTGGGAAGGTCTGGATCCGGAAATCCGCGACGGCCTCGCCCAGGCGATGAAAGAAGCCAGCGATTACGCAAACGGCCTGTCGGCGGAACTGACCGCTGAACAGCGTCAGGCAGTGATTGACTCCGGCGAAACCGAAATCCTGCAGCTTTCCGGCGAAGAATTCGCCAAATGGCAGACTGCAATGAAACCGGTTTGGGATGAGTTCTCTGGCGATATCGGCCAGGACATCATCGACGCCGCTGCTGCGTGCAACTGATCCGTACTTTTTTTCCAACATCATCGGAAAAGGGCCGTTCAAGATGATCTCAACGGTCGTTAACCGGCTGGAGGAGGGCATTATTGCCCTCCTGCTCGCCGCTATGACGTCGCTTACCTTTGTAAACGTCGTCATGCGTTACGTGTTCAATTCCGGCCTGACCTGGGCCTTGGAAACCACGGAATTTCTTTTTGCCTGGCTGATCCTGTTTGGCATGTCCTATGGGGTCAAGGTTGGGTCGCATATCGGGGTGGACGCCCTCGTTCGCCTGTTCCCCAAGAATGCCCAGCGCGTCATCGGTCTGATCGTCGTCGCGGCCGGCATTCTGTATTCGAGCTGGCTGATTATTGGCGGCTGGGAGCTGGTCAGCTTCAACCACATGCTTGAAATGGAAGCCGAAGACAGCCCGATCATGCTGTGGATCGTCTATCTGATCATGCCGGTGGGTGCCGCTTTGCTGGCGTTCCGTCTGGCACAGGTTGGCTGGCGCATCATTACCGGCCAACAGGTCGGCTTCAATCTGGCTGACGAAGCACGCGAAGCGATTGACCAGCTTGGCGCAAGCACTGTGGAGGACGACAAGTCCGCCACCGCTTCGACGCCAAAATCGTAAGCCGGACAGGGGGAACATTCAAATGACTATCGCATTCCTGTTTATCCTGCTGTTTGGCTTGATGGCGCTTGGCGCACCGATTGCCATTTCGCTGGGTGTTGCGTCGCTTTCGACCATCCTTCTTTTTGGCGACGACAGCCTTGCCACCCTGGCAGAAAAGCTTTTTGGCGGGATGGAGCACTACACCCTTCTTGCCATTCCCTACTTCATTCTGGCATCGGCCTTCCTGTCGACCGGGGGTGTTGCCCGCCGCCTGATCCGCTTTGCCATTGATACCGTGGGCTGGTTCCCCGGTGGTCTTGCCATGGCATCGGTTCTGGCCTGCATGCTGTTTGCGGCTGTTTCGGGCTCAAGCCCGGCAACCGTCGTTGCCATCGGCTCCATCGTGATTGCCGGCATGGTGCGCGCAGGTTACCCGCAAAGCTTTGCGGCTGGTGTCATCTGTAATGCCGGTACGCTTGGCATTCTGATCCCGCCATCCATCGTGATGGTTGTTTACGCCGCCGCGACCGAGGTTTCGGTTGGGCGCATGTTCCTTGCTGGCGTTATTCCGGGGATCATGGTCGGCCTGATGTTGATGATTGCGATCTATATCGTCGCACGCATCAAGAAACTGCCAAGCCAGCCCCGCCCGACCCTTGGTGAATGGGGCGGCGCGCTGTTTTCGGCATCGGGTGGCCTGTTGCTGGTTCTGCTGATCATGGGTGGTATTTATGGCGGGGTCTTCACCCCGACCGAGGCCGCGGCGGTTGCCGCGTTCTATGCCATGTTTGTTGCCGTGCTGTTTTACCGCGACATGGGCCCGATCAAGGAACTTTCGTGGGTGCCGGAAAACGGCAATACCGGCATTGGCAGCCTGATGGCGCACAACATTCCGAAAATGGGCAAGGCACTGGTCCTGATCCCGTTTGACAAGGAAGTCCGTCACGTCCTGCTCGATGCAGGCAAGGTCACGATCATGCTGATGTTCATCATCGCCAACGCGATGCTGTTTGCCCATGTTCTGACCTCTGAACGCATTCCGCACACCATTGCCGAAACCATCATTGGATGGGGTCTTCCGGCTTGGGGCTTCCTGATTGTCGTCAACATTGTTCTGCTGATTGCTGGCAACTTCATGGAACCATCAGCGATCCTTCTGATCATGGCGCCGATCCTGTTCCCGATTGCCATGCAGCTGGGCATTGATCCGATCCATCTGGGCATCATCATGGTGGTCAATATGGAGATCGGCATGATTACGCCGCCGGTCGGATTGAACCTGTTTGTGACATCCGGGATTACCGGCATGCCGTTGCTTAAGGTCGTGAAGGCCGCCTTCCCGTGGCTTCTGATCCTGCTGGGCTTCCTGGTCCTGATCACCTATGTCCCGGTGATATCGACCTGGCTTCCGACCACCCTCATGGGGCCGGAACGGATCATGACCCACTAACCAGGTTTGATCGGATACATACAAAAATCAAGGGCGGCATTCAATCGGATGCCGCCCTTGCTGTATTTCAGTGCCTCGGCCCGCGACATGCGGTAGTATTGGTTAAACCCATGACAACCAAGAAAAACCAGGCCTGCTTGCGCCTCTGGAAGGAGCGGTTTCAAAATGTCCAAGATGAATTTCAACGACTATGGCCGCTGCATGGCGACCTATAACAGTTGGCAGAACGGCGTGCTGTTTGACCTCTGCGATCAGATCGGCGATGTCGAACGGCGGTTGGATCGCAATATGTTCTTTGGCTCCATCCACAACACGCTAAACCATATCCTGTATGTTGATCTGCGCATTCTGACCATCCTGCGCACCGGTGAAGCTGGTCCGTTCGAACCAACCACCATCGTTGCCGACGATTTCGAAACGCTTAAGGCCATGCGGGCCGAAGTCGATGCCGACATCACCGAATTCGTCGAAGGCACCGATCACAGCTGGCAGGATGAAATCCGCGAACTTCCCTTCCCTGATGGCGTCACCCGCAAAATCCCCCGACAGCTGTTTCTGGTACAACTGTTCAATCATCAAACCCATCATCGTTCTCAGATCACAAGCGAACTGCACAAGATGGGCCTTGATTACGGCAACACGGACGTGCCCTACACGCC
Source organism: Thalassospira sp. UBA4513 (assembly GCF_002388495.1). NCBI lineage: Bacteria > Pseudomonadati > Pseudomonadota > Alphaproteobacteria > Rhodospirillales > Thalassospiraceae > Thalassospira > Thalassospira sp. UBA4513. Next base: position 41,154 of record NZ_DGMR01000040.1, on the reverse strand, counting down.
CGATCTGCCAATAAGCTAAGACGCAATCCAAGCAACCGCTGGCAGAAGCCTGAATTTTATGGATAATACAGGGCTCGGGATTATCACACCCGACGCCCCACATTGCTGCGCCTTGGTCACCTTGCTTACCTGCGCGTGCTTGCATACTCCGCGCAACGCGTGCCCTCTGATCGGGGCTCTGACCCGCCGCCAAACACTGAACGGAATTGATTGCGCATGTCCACGCCCCTGCCCAGCGCATCGCTTGACCCGAAAAAGCTTGCCATCTTGCTTGCCGCACTGGTTGCGACAGCACCATTTGCCATTGATACCTACCTGCCGGCGATCCCGGCAATGGCACGCGACTTCGGCGAAGCCACCCATGCTGTCGAAGTTTCCGTCAGTACCTTCTTGATCGGATTTGCCTTGGGGCAACTGATCGGAGGACCGCTGTCTGACCGGATTGGTCGACGTCCCATCGCCTTGGTCGGGTTGGTAATCTATATCGTCACCAGCGCGATCATCACCACCGTCGACAGCGCCTTTTCGCTTAATGTCATGCGCTTTTTCCAGGCCATTGGCGGCGGGTTTTCGATTGTGATTGTCGGCGCGTCGGTGCGCGATCTGTTTGAAGGCAAGGAAGCCGCGCGCATGTTTGCGCTGATTGCGGTGATCATGATGATTGCACCGCTTGTCGCACCAACCATCGGCTCGTTACTGCTGGTCTGGTCAACATGGCAGTCGATCTTTGTGCTGCTGATTGTCTATGGCAGCCTGATGCTTGCCATCGTTTACCTGAAACTGCCCGAAACAAGCTTGATGCGCCGACGCCATCCCGGCCCGGTTCGCCGGGTCTGGTGGACTTATCTGGAAGTCCTGCGCACGCGCAAGGCGGTTGGCTTTATGCTAACCCATGCCGGGGCCAGTGCGGTGATGTTCAGTTTCGTCACCGACAGCCCGTTTATGTATATCGATTTCTTTGGCGTACCGCAGGCTTACTTCCCCTATCTGTTCGGGGCCAATGTTGCGGTGATTATCATCTGTAACCGGCTCAACAATCCGTTGCTCAAACGCCTCGAATGTCATCAGATTCTAAAAATCGGCACCGGCATTCAACTTGTCGCGACCATCGGCTTGTTCATTGCGACAAATGTCTTTGAGCCAAGCTTGTGGACAGTGGTGCCGTTCATCATGTTCTCGGTCGGCCTGATCGGTCTGACGGCCCCGAATGCCACGGCATCCTTCATGCAGTATTTCCCGTATATCGGCGGTACGGCGACGGCCCTTTTGGGAACGATCCAGTTCGCCACCGGCGCGGTTGCAGGCATCGTCATCGGTCATTTTCATGACAACACTTTGTTGCCACTGACCGTATCGATGCTGGGCTTTGCAATTTTTGCCAATCTGATGGTCCATTTTATGGCCGACGCAAAACAGACAGAATCCCCCACCTGATCAAGCTGCTGATCACACCGACCCCGCCACCACTCATTTCAGGATATCTTCAATGGCCCGGATGACATTTGACGACTATGGCTGCGCAATGGCCAAATACAACACGTGGCAGAACAGCGTGCTTTATGATCTTTGCGATCAGATTGGCGACGAAGAACGCCGTCGTGATCGCGGCATGTTCTTTAAGTCGATCAATGCCACCCTTAATCATCTGGTGCATATAGACCGTCGTATTCTCAGCATCATGAAAACCGGAAACGCCCCGGCCTATGACGCCCACACCCAGGTCGCCGGTGATTTTGATGAGTTGCGCCAAATCCGCCGCGATCTTGATGCCGAGATCGAGGCTTTTGTCGCCTCGGACGATCGTGACTGGCAGGATGGATATCGCGAATTCACCGGTGTCGACGGCATTACCCGCAACCTGCCCCGCCCGCTATTTTTGGTGCAATTCTTCAATCACCAAACCCATCACCGCTCCCAGATCACCAGCGAATTGCACAAGATGGGTATTGATTACGGCATCACCGACGTGCCGTTGACACCGGATTTGGGACTTTAACAGGCCGACTGTTAAAGCCCTCCCTGCCTATTTCCCGGTGAAGACCGGTTTGCGTTTTTCAAGAAACGCGGTGTAGCCTTCCTTGAAATCGGCACTTTCAAAGGCGCGGTAGCCTTCATCAAATTCATGCATATCAATTGAACCACCCTGGCGCAGGCGGTTCAGCATGCTTTTGTGCGCCCGCTGCGTCAGTGGCGCACCACCGGCAATGCGTTTGCCGGTCCTGGCAACTTCTTCGTCAAACACTTCAAGCGCGACATGACGGGCGATAAAGCCGATCTCGCGTGCACGGACGACATCAAACACCTGCCCTTCAAGCAGGATTTCAAACAACGCCGCCTCGCCCAGCAGATCAAGCATGATTTCAAGCTCGGGATAGCCAAGTGTTGCGCCCAGTTTCATCGGCGGCACAGCGAACTTTGCGTTATCGGCGGCAATGCGCATGTCGCACGCCGCTGCCAGCACGAAAGACGCCCCCATGCACGGGCCGTCAATTGCGGCAATCACCGGATGCGTGCAGTTCTGGATGGTCTGAAGCGCCTCGGCATGCAGCATGCCGTAATCGCGTGCTTTCTCGAACCCGGACCGTTCACGCACGAACTCATGGATATCTGCCCCGGCACCAAAACCAGCCCCTTCGCCACCGCGAATAATCACGCTGCGCAGATCAAGATCATCCGACAATTCGTGAACAATCGTCGCCAACGCGCCCCACATCGGTTTGGTCAGGGCATTTTTGCGTTCCGGCTGACAGATCGTGATGGTGGCAACGCGATCATCAATGGTGACATTCAGTCCGGTCTGATCAGTCATGGCATTTCCTTTTGGGGCTTGCTGTTTGGGCACAGCTTAAATCGGCATAACGATACCGAATAAACCCAAAATGCTGTTTTGCCAACAAAAGACCAATTGGCTGCGCCCGACTGCGGTTAATCCCGCAACGTGCCAAGCTTATCGCCCAGCCATTTGACAGCCTGCTCAACATCCGCCTCGTAATGGATTGCCGGCGGCTTCATCCCGTGGACAAACAAATCGCGCCGGATATCGTGTTTCGTGCCGCTAAAGACAATCAGCCCGCCCCGGCTGCGTACTTTTTGAACCAAACTTGCCAGCGTATTGGCGGCTGTGGAATCAAGAAAAGGCACGGCTGAAAAATCAACAACCAGTGCGCGGCGCGTATCACCGATACGATCCAGCACCGATCCGAAGGCCGCCGTCGCCCCAAAGAAAAAGACGCCGGAAATTCGGTAAACAACGATGTCGGGATCACCGGCCGATACAGGATCCGATGCCATCAAGACGACCTGATTATCCGCCCGGTCCTCGGCAACAAAGGGGGTAGCGCTTTCGATATCGGCCATGCGTGACATACGCCGGATAAACAGAACCGATCCCAACGCAAACCCGACAACAATCGCCTCAAGCAGATCGCGAAACACGGTCAGAAGCAACGTTGTCAGCAAAACCGCCGCATCACCACGCGATGATCGCAGCAAAGTAACGATGGCGTGCTTTTCGATCATGTTCCAGGCAACGGTTGCCAACAGACCGGCAAGGCATGCCAGGGGAATGAACCCCGCCAAGGGGGCCGCAATCAGAATGAACAGTAACAGAAATACGCCGTGCAAAATTCCGGCGATCGGACCGTGCGCCTTGGATCGCACATTGGTTGCTGTGCGCGCGATTGTGCCGGTAACGCAAATGCCCCCGAACAGGCCCGATGCAACGTTTGCAACACCCTGTGCTACCAGTTCGCAATTTGATCTGTGCCGACGTCCCGTCATGCCATCGGCCACCACAGCAGACAGCAGTGACTCAATCGCCCCCAAAAGCGCAAAGGCAATGGCGTTTGGAAGCACCGCCTGCGCCTTGGCAAAATCAATATCGGGCAAGGATGGCAGTGGAAAACTGCTTGGAATGCCGCCGTAAATACTGCCGATCGTCGCAACCGGAAGATCAAACACAGCCGTTATAAACGCGGCACCGACCACGGCAATCAGCATGCCCGGCCAATGCGGGCGAACATATTTAAGCCCGACAATCACCAGAATAGTCGACCCTGACAACATCACGGTCGCAAGATCCACACTCGGCAAAGCGGCCCAGATAACCGGCAGCTTTTCAAGAAACGGTCCCGGCTCCGGACCACCAAGATCAAGTCCAAGCAGATCCTTGATCTGACTGGCAAAGATGATGAAGGCAATTCCGGCGGTAAAACCAACCGTCACAGGATAGGGGATAAACTTGATATAGGTGCCCAGCCTGAACAGGCCGATCAAAACCAGAAGCACGCCCGCCATGATCGTTGCCAGCAACAGGCCATCCATGCCGTGCGCCTGAACAGTGGCTGCGACCAGTACAATGAAGGCACCTGCCGGCCCCCCGATCTGAAACCGGCTCCCGCCCAGAAGCGAGACCAGTATCCCGCCAATAATCGCTGTATAAAGGCCTTGTGCCGGTGTCGCCCCGGATGCAATTGCAATCGCCATCGACAATGGCAAGGCAACGATGGTAACGGTCAGCCCGGCAATCGCGTCTGCACGCAATTGCGCAAGACCATACCCTTCACGCAGAACGGTGATCAGCTTCGGTGTAAACAGTTCGACAAAATCCGGCTTGGGATACCGGCTTTTCTCTGGATTTTCTGGCTTCATTTTGCTTGGCACCCTCGTTGGGTGATTGCACACATCAATTCCCCGGCGCGTCCGGGATGATACAGGCCCTTACCGATCAGCAGTCATCCTGTGCGGCAACTACACGAACCGGCACTTTTGAATGCACGCTAATCGTTTCTCGATTGTCGGGTTTCCGCTTCCTTCAGCCGAACCCCCCGACCTGCCCCCATACTCGGAACCTGTTCGCCAATAAGCTCGATACCTGCACGGTCAAGCGCCTCAACCACCTTTGAAAGGGTATCTACGACTCCTCGCACATTGCCCTGACTGGCTTCCATGCGCTGAATGGTCGGAACCGAGACGCCTGACATTTCTGCCAGCATTTTCTGGTCAATCCCCAAAAGGGCCCGCGCGGCCCGCATCTGTCCGGCTGTAATCATCAAGTCACCCTTCCAACAGGCAGATCATCAAACTCCAGATGTAACAAATTCATCTTATAACTTCAATTATGATATCTCAGATATCACTACTGGCGTATTATGTATCATCATAATGACAACAGAACCCCACTTGCATCCCCTTGCTCGGGCAACCGAAACCACAAAGGAACCTGACCAGATGGTCAGCGGCTTTTCTTTGCGCTTTTCGGCCAAAAGCGCTAAGAGGTCGGCAAATAGTCGATCCGGAGAAGGTATAGCCGCCATGACCACTGAGAAACCGACCGCGCATTGCACCTATGCTGCCAAAACTGTCGCCAAGATTTTGCTGGATATCGGGGCTGTGAATTTCCGCCCAGAAGAGGCCTATATCCTGACATCCGGCTGGGCCAGCCCGGTTTACATCGATTGCCGCAAACTGATTTCCTTCCCGCGCGCACGTCGCAAGGTCATTGAACTCGCCGCCCGTCAGGTATCCGATGCGGCTGGCTACGAGGCCTTTGACGCGGTTGCTGGTGGTGAAACAGCTGGTATTCCCTATTCCGCATGGCTCGCCGATGCGCTTGACCTGCCGATGCAGTATGTCCGCAAAAAGCCCAAGGGCTTTGGCCGCAAGGCCCGCATCGAAGGTGACATCCACGAAGGACAGCGCGTTCTTCTGGTCGAAGACCTTGCCACCGACGGCGCATCGAAGGTCAATTTCGTCAACGCCATCCGCGAAGCCGGTGCCGAGTGCAAACATGCGTTTGTCGTCTTCTTCTATGACATTTTCGAAGGTGCGCTTGATGAACTGCGCAAGGACGACATCGAAATGCATTACCTTGCAACCTGGGCCGATGTTCTCGCCGTTGCCGAAGAAGGCGAATATTTCAGCAAGGATGCCATCGAAGGTGTGCGTTCCTTCCTGAACGACCCGATCGGCTGGTCAAAGGCCAATGGCGGCAAACACGACTAATCCAGCGCGATCACAAACACGAAAAACGCCCGCACGATAAATTCGGCGGGCGTTTTTTTTTTGCCTTTATGGCGGCTCACAGCGTAATCACATGACCGACTTGGCGGTCGTAAGGACGATGTTGTCTTGCGGTATCATGCGTAAACGGTTTGCCAGATATCCGTCCTTGCACGCGATGAATTCGTGCAGTTCCCGATAATAGGTGGCGGGCACTGCGTTTCGGACCGTCTCGTGCTTGGCCAAATCGCTTGCCCAGCCACGCAACCCGGGAAAGCCGGCAAACAGATCCCGGTTCAACCCGACTGCGATCAGGGCAAACGGCCGAAAAACCGTCGCAAAAACGATATCGAGCATCGAAAGGTCTTTGTCCGTGTCCACGACCTGTGCCGACATCAGATCCGACACAATCGACATCTGTTTGTGGATCTGATGCATCGTCGCATCGACGCTGCTTTCAGACAGATCGCGATAAATCAGATCCGCGGTAAGCGATAATAACTTATCGCCAATCGCAACCACCGCCTGCGCCAACGCATGGTCATAGGCATCCGCCCCACACGGTTTTTTACCCGTAATTGTCTCAAGGTACTGGCAGATGGCGGCGGCCTCAAACAAGGTCCGCTCATCATCAACCACCAGAACAGGAACGTTTCCGGTCGGGCTTAGTGCCAGAAACCAGTCAGGCTTGGCATCAAGGGCAATGTCGGTGCGTTTATGGGCTATGCCATTTTGCGCCAGAACCATCGCGACACGCTGGACATAGGGGCAAAGCCGGTGACCGATCAAATGATATGATGATATCAACTCCACTCCCCCGCCGCATCACAACCAATCATCGCCTTAGCCCATATGATGGATGTTGAGCTTGTTACCATCGAGATCGCGGAAGTAGGCCGCGTAAAACCCGTTCTCATGGCGCTGTCCCGGTTCACCTTCCGACGTCGCACCAAGCAAGATCGCCTTTTTATAAAGCGCATCGACTTGGTCACGTGACGCGGCTGAAAGGGCGATCATCGTGCCATTTCCAACCGTTGCCGCATTCCCGTCAAACGGAACATGCACCGAAAATGCCGGGCTGTTTTCGCCAGCACTCCAGACGATAAAGTCCGGCTGTTCAAAGACGCGCTGTGCACCAAAATCGGCAAGCAATGCGTCATAGAACGCGCCCGAACGGGATAGATCATTGGTGCCGAGTGATGTGTATCCGATCATGTTTTCTTTCCTGACATATGAATATGAATTCCTTGATACCGACACCGTAAGGAATTTCAATTTTGCAATACATAGGCAATTTTGTAGTATCTGATTGCAAATTTGAAACGGAGCACCGATTGGACTGGAACTATATCAAGTCGTTTCTGGCCATCGCAGAAACAGGGTCGCTTGAACTGGCCGCGCAGAAAATCCGGGTAAGCAACACCACGGTGTTTCGCCATATTCATGCGCTTGAAGAACAGGCAGGCACCCGGCTTTTTGATCGCATTCGCGGCCAATACAGCCTGACCGATGCCGGGACAGAAATGCTTGTCCCCGCCCGTCAAATCATGAACAGCTTTGATGTCATCAACACCACCATTTCGGGCGCTGATGCTACATCGGCCGGTTTGGTGCGCATCACCGCACCGACCAGTTTTTCCTATTTCTTTTTGCCAGACCATCTTGCCCGGTTTCAGGACCAATGGCCTGATATTCAAATCGAACTGCTTGCCAGCAACCTCGAATTCAACATGACACAGCGATATGCCGATATTGCCGTGCGGGTTGCGGCCAACCCGCCCGAGCATCTTGTTGGCAAGGAAATCCGCACACTGGAATGGGGCATCTATGGTGCCGCAGACCGATATCAGCCCGCAAAGCTTGATGACCTGCTGGCGGAGCCCTTCATCGGCGCATCCGGAACACTGGCAAGCTACGCACCTTATAAATGGCTCGATGCGAACCGCCGCACTCCGCATAAACAGCAAACCGATGATCTGATCGCGATGGCGCATCTCGCGCACGCCGGATGCGGTCTGGCCTGTTTGCCATCCGACCTTGCCCTTCCCGGTTTGCGGTTGCTTGCGCCTTTGCCGGAAATACCGGCAAACAAGCTTTGGGTTTTAACCCATCCTGATCTGCGCAACATATCGCGGATCCGCGAAACCATGCGATGGATCGCCAAATCATTAAAGGACGATCCGCGGCTTTCACCGGGCAAAGAACTTTGAACGTGACGGAAGCTCCATATTACCGTCTGATTGCATTCCTTGGCCACGCACTTGCCCGGACTGGACAGACTCCGTAACGACGTTCAATATGTTCGCAAGCAAAAGCAAAGTCATAGCAGCGACTGTGGCAGAGTTCGGGACAACAAACTGACGTGACCAAGGCGCGCCCGCCACCGGTCGGAGGAACAACGCATGTCGATGCGCAAGATTGCCAAATGCCTGCCCGCAATCGGACTGGGCCTTGCCCTGTCGGGGTGCATGGCCCCGGTCGAAGAACCGGTTACGATGTCCAACAGTTCCGACACCATCGTTACCCCGTGGGGCGCGCCGGCCCAGAATACCCGTCCGGCATCACCGGCCACCATGACGGGATCTACGTCTGCGGGGGAAAATGACAATCTGGTCATGATGGACGATCCCAACCGCAAGGCGATGGATGAAATGCGCCAAAAGCAGATCGACGAAGCCCGTATTGCACTGGGCATTCTTGATCGGATGGCGCAGCGCTGCGTTCAATCCGGCGATGCCGCGGCCTGCACAACGCTTCAAACAAATTGGAGCACCCTGTCACAGCAACTGCACAAGACGCTTTCGATGATGTCAGGCGACACGATGCAAATGCCAAACAGTGTTCCGACCGATGATCCGGCGATGCCAACGATGCCCGCCGTGAACAACAGCGCACCGATGTCACCTTCCCCCGTCACGCCCCCTGCCACCACAGGCGTTCCGGCTGGCAGTGACATTCCGACCATGGAAAAAACCATCCCGATGACCGAACCGGGTGCGGACGGGTGATACTTGGCCCGAAATTACAACTTGGAATAATTTAATTTGAGATAGAGCAAAGAAACCATCCCGAGACGACGATAGGGTAGCCGCAGACATTAAGGCCAAGGGCAATTTGACAGATTTCGGGTCAGCCCCACGCCACCTACCGAATGGAGATCGGATCATGTATCGGGATATTCTTGTTCATATCGACACCTCAGCTGCCTGCAAGGAACGCCTTTCTGTTGCGTTGAAAGTTGCCAAGGCGCAGGACGCGCACCTTACCGGCCTTTTCCTGCTGCCCTATCCTGAAATTCCGCGCTTCATGGAAGTCCAGATCACCGAGGAAATCATCAATCAGCAGCGATCTGCGATGGCGGAAACAGCAAAGGCTGCACGCACCCAGTTCGAAGAAACCTGCAATGCAGCCGGTGTTGCTTTCAGCTGGCAGGAAACCTCCTGCCCGGCGTCCGAAATTGCCGATACCACAGCGATGTATGCCCGCCATCATGATCTGACGGTTCTGGGCCAGCACGACCCGGAAAGTTCCGATCCGTGCTCTGTCTCGGAAATGCCGGACAAAGTCATCCTGACCGCAGGCGCGCCGGTTCTGCTTGTGCCCTATGTCGGCAAGTTTGATACCATCGGTGATCGCGTCATGGTCGCCTGGAAGCCCTATCGCGAGGCCGTGCGTGCGATGAATGACAGCATGCCGTTCCTTGAGGCTGCAAAATCCGTTCTGGTTCTCTGTGCCGACCCGAACAAGGGTGCCCGCGATACCATGCCGGTTCCGGGTGTCGATATTGGCGAACGCCTGAAATGCCATGGCGTGAATGCCAAGAAGGAAAGCATGAACGCATCTGGCATCAGTGTTGGCGACCTTATTCTGTCGCGCGCAGCCGATGAAAGCATCGATCTGATGGTGTGCGGCGCCTATGGCCGTCCGCGCCTGCGTGAACTGATGCTTGGTGGCGTCACCCAGCACCTTCTGCGTCACATGACCGTTCCTGTCCTGATGTCGCACTAGGAAGCAGCATTTGGCATTTGCAAAAACCGGCCGGAACTTTCGGCCGGTTTTTTATTGGCTATGTCGATTGCGACCTTGCTAACAGGCAGCCGCACACGGACTAATCCCTTGTCTAACCAAGGAAAAATCAAGCAATCCGCTTCTGGTTCCGTCACCAAATCCAAAAATTACCCGCAAATTTATCTGATCATCAACATTAATACATATTGAAAATCATATGTAATTTCTGTCATGATTGATTTTTCCGATGGATGAAAACGATTTAATTGTGGCGCAAAAGCTGTTCGAATCCTTGCCAAATGACGCCAACGAGGCCAAATTGGGTCTTAAGACAAAACGGAGCTTGCTCCGAAAAGAGATCGACACAAGAGAGATGGATCGCCTTCTCTGATCTGATGGTTCCAAACAAGACTGGAATCGCTTTAATTTTTGACAAGGGTCAATGCCGTATCCGCCTTCATGGTTGATAAGGGAACCATAAAGACCCGGTCGAACCGGAGGATATGTCCAGAATCAGGTCGCTGATCTGGACGAGACCAGAGCTTTGTGATGCCACGACCAGATACAAAGTCCGTGACACTGCAAAGAGACAGGCGAAAGAAACAAGTATGAATTACAACACCTTCTTCAAAGATGCGCTGTCCGGCCTCAAGGCTGAGGGCCGCTATCGTGTATTCGCCAATCTCGAACGTATTGTCGGAAAGTTCCCCAAGGCGCTCTATCACCCCGATAACGGCGAAGCCCCGCGTGAAATCACCGTGTGGTGCTCGAACGATTATCTTGGCATGGGCCAGCATCCCAAGGTGCTTGAAGCCATGCAGAACGCCATCACCGGTCAGGGTGGCGGTGCGGGTGGCACGCGCAATATTTCCGGGTCCAACCATCTGCATGTCGCGCTTGAGCGGGAGCTCGCCGACCTGCATGGCAAGGAAGCCGCCCTTCTGATGACCTCGGGCTATGTCGCGAACTGGACCACGCTGTCAACGCTGGGATCGAAGCTCCCGGATTGCGTAATCATTTCCGACTCCGAAAACCACAATTCCATGATCGAAGGCATGCGCCATTCCAAGGCAGAGCGCCGCATCTGGAAACATAACGACGTCGCCCATCTTGAGGAAATCCTTAAGGATCTCGGCCCGCTGCGCGCCAAGATCGTCGCGTTCGAGTCTGTCTATTCGATGGATGGCGATATCGCGCCGATCAGTCAGATCCTTGATCTTTGCGAAAAATACAACGCGCTTTCCTATCTGGACGAAGTCCATGCGGTTGGCATGTATGGCCCGCGCGGCGGTGGTGTTGCCGAACGTGATGGCGTCATGCACCGCGTCGACATCATCCAGGGCACGCTTGCCAAGGCCTTTGGCGTGATTGGTGGCTATATCGCGGCCAAGCCTGAAATCGTCGATTTCGTGCGCAGCTTCGGCAATGGCTTCATCTTCACCAGTTCCCATCCGCCAAGCATTGCGGCGGGTGCGCTGGCAGCCGTGCGCCACCTGAAAGAAAGCAATGTCGAACGCCTTGCCCAAAAGGAACGCGCCGATACCCTGCGCGCACGCATGCGCGCGGTCGACCTGCCGGTCATGGACGCGCCAAGCCATATTGTTCCCCTGATGGTGGGCGATCCGGCCATGTGCAAGGAAGCCAGCGACCGTCTGCTGTTCGAACATGACATCTATGTCCAGCCGATCAACTACCCGACCGTCCCGCGCGGCACCGAACGCCTGCGCTTTACGCCGGGCCCGCTGCACAATGACGAGTTGGTCGATCATCTGATCGACTCGCTCCTGTCGGTCTGGAGCAAACTGGGCATTTCCAAGGTCGCCTGAGGCAATTCCAGATTTAAGTGATCAAGGATGAACGAAAACAGCGGCAACCTCTATTCTAAAGGTGTTTTGCGTTTAGTAAATCTGCTAAGCGCACTCATTTTCTTTGGCTCTGTAACATACGTGGTGTATTTCGCTTTCAATTATGAGCAGATGCCTGCTCCCGCTGAGCTAGGAATACCATACTTCCTTATATTGTCGGCAGTTTGCGCACTTCTTATCAATGCAAATCACGAACGTCTCAGTTCAATTTTCACAAAAATTGGGCCTGTAGAGTTTCGTGAAATGCTTGAAGAACAAACTGAAGAAGCGAACGAGGTAATTCTCGGAATTGAGGAACGGTTTGAATATATTGAACACACTCTCAAAGAAAATGATGATCCCGCCGGTTGGCAGCATATGTTCTCTCATGACAGAATTTCGAAGCTGATTATCAATTATTTGGATTTCTCCAATAACAAGCCAATCTCAGCCCTGCGTCTGCAACGGGTAGCAGGCAAACAACACGGTTACGAAGAATTAGCGACGACGAATTCACTAGCTCTCCGAACAACACTTAGTGAAATGGTTCGAAACGGAACACTTACAACATCTCTTAGTGCCCGAGGAAACCGCTTGTATCAGCTTGCCAACTAGCAGCGAAGGCCTTGCAGTTCCTTACCATCACAATATATCTAGTGTGCATAGAGCTATAGTTTGCAATTAAGAACCGTTCGCGTTAATGTCGGACCTGTCATCAAACAGGGACCGCCCATGTATTCGGATAAAACCTTGCTCCCCAAAGAATGTCTTCGCCTGTGCGCACTTGGCACCCTTGCCCTTTCCGAAAAGCCGATCAGCTATGGCGATCTGGCCAACGAGGTGCGCCATTTCATGTCGCACATCATGGGGCCGTCCCTGGATATGATGGGAAGTTCGCTTCAGCTGCTCAAGCTTGAAGGGCTGGTCAAGGAAGATACCTCAAGCGGCGGGTTGTCTGACGCGCAATTGAGCCTGACCGATGCTGGGCACAAGAAGTTCATCGAACTGATGCAGGGCAATGTGCGCGATACATCGGGCGAGCTTTCACGCCTGATCATGGCGCTCAAGATGCGGTTCCTGCATCTGCTTGATCATGACATCCGCACCGAACAGATCGAAATCCTGCAAGACGTCTGCGAACTTGATCTCGAACGCGTGCTGGCCCTGCGGGACGAGCACGCAAAAGAGGCCGAAAACTTCACCAGTTGGCTCGAAATGGAAGTCAAACGCCTGGAGCAAAAACGCGACTGGCTTAAAAGCCTTTCAGCGTAAACCGTTTTCCCGTTATAGTCGTGATGGATGACCCGCAGGAAGCAGGTCCAACGTCACAGGCAGGGACGGAAAATGTTGATACGTGAAGAAACCGAAAAAGATATCGCGGCGATTCACGCGTTGCTGGATGGTGCCTTCGCAACTGCACCCCACAGTCAGCAGACCGAACATTTGATCGTCGATGCGCTCCGAAAAAGTGGTCAACTCACCCTTTCCCTGATCGCGGAACAGGACGATGAAATTGTTGGCTGCATCGCGTTTTCACCGGTGAAAATCGATGGCAAAGCCTGTGGTTGGTTTGGCCTGGGCCCGGTTGCGGTCACGCCGGATCGTCAGGGCCTAGGCATTGGCTCCGAGCTGATCCAAAGCGGCATCAGCCATTTGCGCGCCGATGATGCCCATGGCTGTGTCGTTCTGGGCGAGCCGGATTATTATGGCCGGTTTGGCTTTGCGCCCCTACCCGATCTGAAGCTTGAAGGCGTGCCCGATGAATATTTCATGGCACGCCCATTGGTTGATGAAATCCCGGCTGGCTTCGTTGAATACGACCCGGCCTTTTACGTCAAGGCTGACAGCTAAGAAGTCATCCAATCCCGATCTGCCGATCAGTACAGATGCTGCCCGCCGGTAACAAAGATCTCCGTGCCGGTGACATAGGTACTGTCATCCCCCACCAGATAATGCACCGCTGCCGCCACGTCTTCGGGCGTGCCCATTCGGTTCATCGGAATGCGCGGCACAAGTGCCTCATATTCCGGGGAAATCATATCAGTCTTGATTTCGCCCGGGGCAACCGCATTGACCCGCACCCCAAGTTCGGCAAATTCAACGGCCATTTCACGCGTTAGCCCCGAAAGCGCTGCTTTTGAGGTCGAATAGGCCGATCCGGCAAACGGATGGACATAATGCCCCGCGATCGAGGTTATGTTGCAAATCGCCCCCTTGCCCCGATGCAGTGCTGATGCAAACCCGCGCGAAAGTGTAAGCGGCGTAAAGAAGTTCAGCTCAAACACATCGCGCCAGGCAGCGATATCACCATTCAAACAGCCAAGCCGTTCCTTATAGGGGGTCTTGGGCGACACACCGGCATTGTTAATCAGGGCATGCAACGGATCATCGCCCAGAACTTCGTTCGCCTCGGCGATAAAGGCTTCGACCTCTGCCGGTTTGGAAAGATCGGCACGGATGTGAATACCCAACGCCGGATCGCGCGGGCAGCTCGGCGGCGGGGCTTCGCGTGAACAGCAAATCACCCGCCAGCCGCGCTTGGCAAAATATCCAACCGTAACATGGCCGATGCCACGACTGGCACCTGTCAGGACGACTGTTTTCGGGGCATTGCTGCTCATTGGTGTACTCACTTCACAAGATATGCACGCAAACAGAATTTTGCTGACTTTCTTATAGCACCACAGGCCCCGCCATCGAAGGAAAAGCCTTGTACTGTAAGATTTTTCTGCAGTCACCGTCGCGATATATGCTGCCCCACAGGCATTTGGCAAGGGATGTGAAACAGGCTATGTTTTTGCCATTGTAAAGATGGGCAAGACCATGTGCAGCCGCTTTGATCTTAACAGCGATATCCGCGCCTTTCAGGTTCAGCTTGGCCTGGAAATGGAAGATATCATTCGCATGCCATTGCCCGACGGGTTCAATCGCAACGGACCCGATGACGAGGACGAAGACGCCGCCTTCGACAGCCTGACCGGTACGCGTCGGCCGACCGATCCGATAGCCGTCATTCTGCCACATCAAAAGGCCGCCATTCGATACTGGGGGCTGAGCATCCCGGGCATGAACAGCCCTATGATCAATGCGCGCGCCGAAACCCTGACCGAAAAGCCAACCTTCCGACCACTTTTGAACCGCCGCTGCCTGATCCCGGCAAACGGATGGTATGAATGGCGCAAGGACGGCACGGCAAAGCACAAGAACCGCATCACCCTGCCCGATCATCAACCGTTTCTGTTTGCGGGCCTCGAAAACGGTCGTGAGGCCACGATCATCACCTGCGCGCCATCGGGCTCAATCGCCCATATTCACAACCGGATGCCGGCTGTGATCGGCCCGAACCATCTGGCGTCCTGGCTTGATCCGCACATGGCGTTCGAAGATCTGGGATACATGCTGGGCCAGTTGCCCGATCATGTACTTTCATGGCAGGAAGAAAGGTCGGATCACCCCAAAACAGATCCCAATACGGATGCGGATGAGAAAGCAAACCAGATTGATCTGTTTTCAAAATAGGCTGCTTGGGCAGGCACGCGGCCTGTCTGGCCCAATCAGTCCAAAATTGGGAATAAGATGATTAGTCGCTGTCAACGTCGTTGGCCGCACACGGCGCCGCATTGCATGACTGCAACGCACCGCCAGCTTGACCAGACAGCAACGCAGCAAGATCAGGCACACCAACATTCGGATTGTTAAGTTCCTGTGCCAGGTCTTCGGACATCGAAGCGAAATCGATGATATCGCGCAATGACAACATGGGTTTTCCCCTGTCAGACGTTGATTTCCCACAATGCGAAACACCTCGTTCATCGGGGTTTCGTCACGTTCTTATTTCTGTAACCCTGTTCCTATTTATCCCGCAACGCAACAAAAAAAGGCGCATCGAAAATGCGCCTTTTCAGTCATATACCATCGGTTAGGTAATATAATTTCGCGATATCAGGCGCTTAAGCAGCCCCTTGACTTAGTGCATTATCCAAAGCGGCAAGGCACATTTTGCCAACATATCCTGCGTCACACCGCCAAGGATCATCTCCTTGAAGCGTGAATGGCTGTACGCCCCCAGAACAATGGTATCGGCACCGCATTTTTCTGCCTCGGAAATCAAGGTATTAGCAACCTGTCCGGTTTCCGTGCTTTCTACCACGGCCGCATCGACTCCGTGCCAGCTGAACTGTTCGGCCAGCGCCTTGGCGCACGCCCGGCCATAGGGAACCTCGCCGACACTGACAATCGTAACTTCCTTGGCATTGCGCAACATCGGCATGGCGGAAGTAACCGCGCGCGCGGCCTCGATCCCGCCATTCCAGGCGATCATGACTTTTTCACCGATGGTCGCCGGGGTTACTTCAGGTGCCACCAGGATCGGACGTCCGGTTTCCATCAGGGCCGCATCAAAGGTCAGCGATGCGGAGGCTTCCTTGGGATCCCGGCCAATCACCACCAGATCGAAAAGTCGCCCGCGACGGGCCACTGTTTCATCTTCGCGCCCGCTATCCTTGCGCCAAGCGCAGGTCGGTTTAGCATCTGCGCTCGGTGTGTTGGACTCTTCAATGCCGGCCTCTTTAACGGCGGCGGCAAAGGATGCCTTGCCGCTGGCTTCGCGTTTTTCGGTTTCGGTGGTGGCGGCCTGGATCATTTCTTCGATAATCAGGCCCGACATGCCTTCGCCAACAATCGGAATGGCGTCTTGTGGCTCGGCCGCAACAAAAAGCGCCTCAAGATGCGCGTTGAATGACTTGGCCAGTTTAAAGGCCGTCGCCATCACACGTTTGTCGATTGCCGTGCCTGCTACCGGTGCCAGAATGGTGCGAATTGCCATGTTAACTACTCCCGCCTGTCGAACAGGTCATTGAACCTGCCTGAAATACCGACTGATAATGCCTTTACTGCCAAGCAGTCTGAGGTCTTTTGCCCCAGCTTTCTTTGTTCAAGATCAAAAATTTGCGAAAGTTATTATTATTCTTATACTTTGTTGATGTCGGTGGTTGGTGCCAGATCGGTTTTTCTCAATCGACCATGCACAAAATGATTGTAACATGAATGCCAACGATTACGATGACGCTTTAAAGATCGAGATATTATTCTCTTGGGTAGGATACCGGGCATTCAAAGCAAAAATGCGACCTGGTGTGCAGAGTTAAGAACGGGGTTACTCGCGGATGGACTATACGGCACTGCACGAGAATGCACGTGAAGCTGCAGAATTTCTCAAAACGCTCGGCAATGAGTGGCGTCTGCTTATTTTGTGCTCTCTCGGCGACACGGAAAAATCCGTTGGCACGCTGGAAAATGAACTGGGCATCAAACAATCCGCCCTGTCACAGCACCTTGCACGCCTGCGCCGCGAAGGGCTTGTAAAAACCCGCCGCGATGCGCAAACAATCTATTATTCGCTGGCCAATCCCGACATCATGAAGATCATCGCTGTGCTGCAGGACACCTTCTGCCCGCCAGAACCCGCAGTCTAAAACGCACCGATCAAGAATACAAAAACGCACAAGGCTTGATCACCTTGTGCGTTTTTTGCGTTTTGGAGTCTCGTGGCGTCCTTACGGAAACAGCTTTTGCGTATCCCAGCCGCTATCGGCGTCATCGCGGGTAAACAGCTTGCGGTCATGCAGGCGGAATTTGCCCTCTGCCCAGAACTCGATCCGGTCCGGGACAAGGCGATAACCGCCCCAATGTTCCGGGCGCGGCACTTTGCCAAGACCAAATTTGGCGGTGAATTCCGCCACCCGCTTTTCAAGATCAAACCGGCCACTCATCGGGCGCGACTGAATGGATGCCCACGCCCCCAACTGGCTGCCACGCGGGCGGGATGCGAAATATTCATCTGACTCGGCCGCATCGACCTTGGCAACCTTGCCCTCGATGCGCACGCACTTTTCAAGCGTCTTCCAGTGGAAACAAAGGGCGGCAAAGCCGTTCTCGGCCAACTGGTCGCCCTTGCGGCTTTCATAGTTGGTATAGAAAACAAATCCGCGCGGATCAAAACCCTTAAGCAGCACAATGCGCGCCGACGGGCGACCTTGCGCATCGGCAGTCGCAAGCGTCATCGCATCCGGATAGGCAGTCTCAACCTTTTTTGCGTCCGCAAACCAGGTTTCGAACATGTCGAACGGGGCATCGTGGGGTTCATGCCCAATTTTTGGCGCATTTTTCTCGTTCATTGCGAAAGGATTTCCTTTGGCTGATTAAATTTGTTGCCGTCAGGACGACATATTTCGGAACTACGGTGGCAGCAACAACGTTGGATCAATATATATACCCAAAGAATATCGGTTGGGACTGTAAAGACAAGATGGGCAAATTAAACATGAAATTCCGTCAGATCGTTATCCCGGTGGTCATGACCGCCTTTATCGCTGGCTGCGCCCAGGATCAGGGTCAGAAGCAAACGGCCGGCACACTTCTTGGTGCCGTCGGTGGTGCCGTCGCAGGCGCACAGTTCGGCAAGGGCAGTGGCCAGCTTGTCGGTGTTGCGCTTGGTACGCTTGCCGGCGCCTTTATCGGCAGCGAAGTCGGCAAGTCGCTTGATAATGCCGACCGCGCCATCATGGCAAAAAGCACCCAGCGCACGCTGGAAGCCACCCCGACAGGTCAAACCACCACTTGGAACAACCCCGATACCGGTGTTCAGGGTACGGTGACCCCGACCCGCACCTACCAGGAACCGAAAACCCAGGAATATTGCCGCGAATACCAGCAGACGGTGATGATCGGTGGTCAGGAAGAAACGGCTTATGGCACCGCCTGCCGTCAGCCGGACGGCAGCTGGAAAGTTGTCAACTAAGCCTTGCTAAAAATCTGAAATGACAGGCGGTGCGATCCTTGCGATTTGCGCCGCCTTTTCATATCTGGTCATCGGTTCGGGTGGCAAACCCGCCTTAATCTCATTGTTTCGGATCAGATGCGGCAAAATGGTTCATCTTTTGCGGCGCATGATCTAATAATGAACACAACGTGCAAATCACATAACGTGCTTTTAGTTTCTGGAACCGGTCAGTAAATGCAGGATCCCTACAAGACACTTGGCGTCGCCAAAAACGCCAGTCAGGAAGAAATCAAAAAGGCCTATCGCAAACTGGCGCGTGAACTTCACCCCGATGTCAATCCGGGCGATGCCAAAATCGAAGAACGCTTCAAAAAGGTATCGAGCGCCTATCACCTTCTCGGTGATGCGGAGCGCCGCAAGAAATTCGACAATGGTGAAATCGACGCCGATGGTCGCGAAACCAGCCCGTTTGCCCGTGGCGGCGGACATGCCGGTGGCGGCTTTGGCGGCGGTGATCCGTTCGGCGGCTTTTCCGGTGCCAATGCCGAGGACATCTTTGACGAAATTTTCGGCAAGGGACGCGCACGTTCTGGCGGCGGCGGTTTCGGTGGCTTTGGCGGGGAACGCAAACCCAGAAAGGTCAAAGGCCCGAATATCTCCTATGAGCTGAGCCTTGATTTCGCCGAGGCCATCCTTGGCACGACAAAGCGGATCAATCTCGCCAGCGGCAAAAGCCTTGAGGTCCGCATTCCACCCGGAAGCGAAAACGAACAGACCCTGCGCCTTAAAGGCCAGGGGATGGCTGGCATGAATGGTGGCGAGGCCGGTGACGCGCTGATCAAGCTGCATGTCCATCCGGATAAAACCTTCCGGCGCGAAGGCAATGACCTGCATTGTGATCTGGCAATCAGCCTGCCCGAAGCCATTCTGGGGGGCTCGATCGAAGTGCCGATTGTCGATGGCAAGGTCAATATGAAGCTGCCCGCCAACGCCAACAGCGGCACCAAACTGCGCCTGCGCGGCAAAGGCGCGCCTTATGACCGGGGCAACAAACGCGGTGACCAATATGTTCACCTGACGGTCAAGCTGCCCGAAGAACGCGATGATGAATTGGTCGAGTTCATCAAGGACTGGTCTGAAAAGCATCCCTACAAGGCGCGCTAACCCATCCATCCAAAGCCGGCATTCGCCGGCTTTTTTCTTGGTCCGTTGGCACTCGGGGTTGGGCGATACAAAAGGCCCTGCGTTGAAAGGTGCCTGTTAATCCCGTTCCGTGTTACCATATTGTTTTAACGGGCTTTGTCGCAAAGAACGAAACCGATCATCAGGGACAATATGGAACAGCTCAGCAATCCGGACATCTATTTGCAATGGCTTGAACAGGCAATCGCCTGGATCTCTGCAAATGTCCTGCTGGTCCCGATCCTGATCCAGATTGCTGCCTGCCTGCTTGCCACCATCCCGGCCTTTTTGCTGCGTGGTCGTCTGGCGTCGCTTCTCGCACGCTTGCAGGACTGGAAGCCACTTTTACCCTATGCCGGGTTTCGACGCTTTGCGCTGGTTCTGCCCAGTCTTGCCTTCCCGCTGATTTTTGTCATTGCCATCTGGCTGCTCGATGCCATCGCCATTCAGGCTGGCTACCGCCATAACATCATCCGGTTGGTGGCAAGTCTTCTGAATGCGTGGATTGTCATTCGTCTGGCCGCCGCCATTGTCAATGATCCTGTCTGGTCACGCACCATTGCCACCGTCGCCTGGACGTTGGCGGCACTCAACATTGTCGGATGGCTGGAACCAGGTATCGCAATCCTTGACGGGCATGCGATTGAATTCGGCGAGTTCCGCATTTCGATCTATGGCATCATCAAAGCCGTTTTATCCCTTGCGGTTTTGCTGTGGGTGGCATCCTTTGCCTCACGCCTGTTTGAACAACGCATCCGCAAGGTCCATCACCTGACGCCCTCGGTGCAGGTCCTGATGGCAAAGCTTCTCAAGCTTGTCTTGCTGTCGATCGCCGTTTTGTTTGCGCTTTCGACCATGGGGGTTGATCTGACGGCACTCGCCGTATTTGGTGGTGCAGTTGGTGTCGGGATCGGCTTTGGTCTGCAACGCATTTTTGCCAACCTGATCAGCGGCGTGATCCTGTTGCTTGACCGTTCAATCAAGCCCGGCGATGTCATTGCAATTGGCGATACCTTTGGCTGGATTCAGTCACTGGGCGCGCGCTACACCGCGGTTCGAACCCGCGATGGCACGGAATTCCTGATCCCGAACGAAGATCTGATCACCAATCAGGTCGAAAACTGGAGCCACTCGGACGTCAAGCTGCGCCTGAAGGTACCGGTCGGCATTTCCTATAACTGCGATCCCCACCTTGCGATCAAGCTGTGTAACGAGGCGGCGGCAAAATGCGCACGCGTGCAGGACAATCCGGGGCCCAATACCCTGATGCGCGGTTTTGGTGACAACTCGGTCAATCTTGAAATCCGGTTCT
This sequence comes from Thalassospira sp. UBA4513, assembly GCF_002388495.1. NCBI lineage: Bacteria > Pseudomonadati > Pseudomonadota > Alphaproteobacteria > Rhodospirillales > Thalassospiraceae > Thalassospira > Thalassospira sp. UBA4513. The sequence goes on along the minus strand of NZ_DGMR01000040.1, from coordinate 20,027 downwards.
GGATCAACGACCCGCAAAACGGACGCGGCAATATCATCAGCGAAGTTTTGCTCAATGTCTGGGATGCGTTCATCGAACACGATATCGAAATCCCGTTCCCGCAACGCGATTTGCACCTGCGCAGCAGCGATGAACCGATCCGCGTCGAGATGACCCACGCCAAAGCCCCCGGACGCAACGACTAACTTATGATGTCAGTCATGTCTTTCTGATTGATATCGTCTTGTTTCTCGTGATCCGGGTCTTTCTCGATCTGTTCGGGGATTTTATCTTCGGGCCGCGGGGTATCAAGCAGATCGCCCACCTTCACATCCAGAACCGTTTTGCGTTTTTCTTCCAGTTCGATCAGGCGTTCGCGCATGGCAATCGGCCAGCCGCTATCGGTCTGCACGACCAGCAACCGGTCGTAATCCAGAAACAGGCCAAGGCGGCTCATCAGATCCATCAACGAAATCCGCGACAGGTCCCCCGACAGCAGCCAGCGATGATTTTCGGAACGATCAATCAGCTTTTCGCGCCGCAATGCTGCTAACGCCCAGTTCAGATCACGCCCACCCAGTTTGACGTCGCGCATCATCCTGCGATAGGTCGGCGGCTTGTCGGCCTCGTGGAAACGACTTTGCAGATATTCAAGAACCCGCAGCACGGCGATGATCCGTTCCATATGCCCCGGCACCGCACCGCGCGGATCGGGGATCAGGCCGGCGGCGCGTGCCGCACGCCACTCGGACCGCGCGGCTGCCACCTGCGCGCCCAAAAGGATCACGATCCAGGTCAGATACATCCACAGCAAAAAGATCGGCACAATCGCGACCGCGCCATAGATGGTCTGATAGGTCGGGAATGTCGTGACGTAATACGCGAAGCCCTTTTTCAGGCTTTCGAACAAAACGGCGGCCACCACGCCACCGGCCACACCATCAACAATCTCGACCGAACGGTTCGGCATGCCGATAAACAGCAATGAAAAGGCCACCGCCGACAGGACAAACGGCGCAAGAAACGTCAGTTGACCGATATGCTCGGCAACCGCTTCGCCACCCACCAGGTATCGCATGGCAAAGAAATAGGACGCCAGTGACAGGCTAAGCCCCAGCAACATCGGCCCAACCGTCAAAAGTGTCCAGAACACCACCAGACGCGACAGCAATTTACGCGGGCTGGTCACGCGAAACACATCGTTCATCGCCCCTTCGATGGCGCTGAGCAACATCACCGCCGTCAGTCCCAGCACAATCGTGCCAATCGCCGTCATCTGTCCGGTATTTTGCAAGAAATTGCCAAGATAGTCTGTGACCTGCGCGCCGGTTTCCGGCAGGAAATTGTTCAGGACCACGGTCATGATTGTGTCCTTGAACTGATCAAAAACCGGAAAGGCCGACAAAACCGTCAAGGCAATTGCCAGAAATGGCACCATCGCCAAAAGCGTCGTATAGGACAAACCGGCGGCACGCTGTATGGATTTGTCATGGACAAAACGCATACCGGCATAGCGCCAGAATGCGGTTCGATCAGCGAGCAATTTCTGAATTTCGGCCATTAAACGCTTATCCCCACGCATTTTCCGGTTATACTGCACCTGATCAACAAGATAGCGTGCCTGCACACGTTATGACAGGTCAGATTGACCTTGGCCGCGCTTTGTGTAGGATGCGCAAAATGTCTAATGCCTTCTGGGCCGGTCGCGGCTTTTCTTGAATGCCTCTACCTGCCAGAGAGAGATCGTGGGAACGAGAGGAAATATGAGCCTGTCCACCGACAATATTTCGGGCCTTATGGCCGGTAAACGCGGCCTGATTATGGGTGTCGCCAACGATAAATCGATTGCCTGGGGCATTGCACGTGCGGCTGCTGCGGCCGGTGCCGAAGTGGCCTTTACCTTCCAGGGCGAAGCCCTTGAAAAACGTGTGCGCCCGCTCGCAGAGTCTGTTGGCAGCAACATCGTTCTGCCATGTGACGTGACCGATGCGGCCAGCATGGATGCAGTGTTCGAGACGCTTAAGGAAAAATGGGGCAAGCTTGACTTTGTCGTGCATGCCATCGGTTTCTCCGACAAGAACGAACTGCGTGGTCGCTATGTCGATACCTCGCCGGAAAACTTTGCGCTTTCGATGAACATCTCGGTCTATTCCTTTACCGCGATCGCACAGCGCGCGGAAAAACTGATGACCGATGGTGGTTCGCTTCTAACACTTTCCTATTACGGCGCAGAAAAGGTCATGCCGCATTACAACGTCATGGGCGTTGCCAAGGCGGCCCTTGAAGCCAGCGTCAAATACCTTGCCAATGACCTTGGCCCGGATCGCATCCGCGTCAACGCCATTTCGGCGGGCCCGATGAAAACCCTTGCTGCATCCGGGATTGGCGATTTCCGCTATATCCTGAAATGGAACGAATACAACTCGCCGATGCGCCGTAACGTCACACTTGATGATGTTGGCGGATCAGGTCTGTACTTCCTCTCAGACCTTTCGACCGGTGTTACGGGCGAAACCCATCATGTCGATTGCGGTTACCACACCGTTGGCATGAAACAGGCAGACGCACCTGACATCACTGTCCAGAAATCCTGATCTGGGCCTGATACGATTTTGCGGGCTGCCCTGATGGGCGGCCCGTTTTGTCTCTTAAATATTTGAATTCTGGATAATCGGTTATGGCTGGCAACAGTTTTGGAACACTTTTCCGCTTCACCACCTTTGGCGAAAGCCACGGCCCGGCCATTGGCTGTGTCGTTGATGGTGTGCCGCCCCTGCTTGAGCTCACCGAGTCCGATATTCAGAATTATCTCGAAAAACGCAAACCCGGCCAGTCGCGCTTTACCACACAGCGCCGCGAACCTGATCAGGTCAAAATCCTTTCGGGCGTGTTCGAAGGCAAGACTACCGGCACACCGATTGGCCTTCTGATCGAAAACGTTGATCAGCGTTCCAAGGATTATGGCGAGATCAAAAACCAGTTCCGCCCGGGCCATGCCGATTACACCTATTGGGAAAAATACGGCACCCGCGATTACCGCGGCGGCGGCCGTTCGTCGGCCCGCGAAACCGCCATGCGGGTCGCCGCCGGTGCAATTGCCCGCAAGGTGCTGGGTGATGACATCAAAATCCGTGCGGCCCTGGTCAAAATGGGCACCAAGGAAATCAATCGTGCGAACTGGGACTGGGCCGAGGTTGATAACAACCCGTTCTTCTGCCCCGACCCCGAAGCCGTTCCGGTGTTCGAGGAATATCTTGATGGCCTGCGCAAGGATGGATCATCTGTTGGTGCAGTGATCGAAGTCGTCTGTTCCGGTGTTCCGGTTGGTCTTGGTGATCCGGTTTATGACAAGCTTGATGCCGATCTGGCCAAGGCGATGATGACGATCAATGCCGTCAAGGGCGTTGAAATCGGCAACGGCTTTGAAGCCGCCGAACTGACCGGTATCGAAAATGCCGATGAAATGCGTCTGGGCGAAGATGGCAAGCCCGTCTTTGGCTCCAACCATGCCGGGGGGATTCTCGGCGGAATTTCATCAGGTCAGGACGTTGTCGTGCGCTTTGCCGTCAAACCGACCAGCTCGATCCTGACCCCGCGCAAAAGCCTTGATATCTATGGCAAGGAAGTCGATGTCGTCACCAAGGGTCGCCATGATCCGTGTGTTGGTATCCGCGGCGTTCCGGTGGGCGAAGCGATGGCTGCAATCACCCTTGCCGACCACCTTTTGCGCCACCGCGCACAGTGCGAAGGCTGGAACAGCAACAAGCATTTTCCAAGCTAGTTTTCGGGCCAGTTTTCCGACGCAATCGGAACGGGCGAATATCGCATCACAACTGGTTTCATGCCGCGTCTAAGTGGCATGAACCCGATATTGCTCAAAACCCTGATCCAACTTGCTGCGTCCAACAAAAAACCGGCTCCCAGCGGAACGGTTGGCAGTGACGCGCAGCTCAAAAATCGCATCGTCCTATTTGCGGACGAAGCCGTCGCCCTGCCCGACTGGGGGATTTCAGGGCTGCCGTCCATGATCCTCGGCGCGGCACCGCAAACCTGCCTGTTCGTCAGCGACCTCACTGTCGATGATGACGGCGATGACAAGGACGATACCGGCGGTTCCGATAGCAACAGCGATGACGCGTCCGATGCAACGGCCAGCGGATCGGTATCTTTCTCCCTGACCATCAAGGCCCCGCCTGCCGCCGACAGCAGCCTTAAGTCGCGCACCATTGTCTGGAAGCTGACATTGCCCGTTGCGGGCTTTCGCGATGTTCAAACAGGTGCCAGCACCCCGCCCGTGCACGCCCCTGTGATCAAAACCCGCATCAAGCTGGGTGGCGTTATCCGTGATGTCGAAATCGGCCTTCTGGAAATGGGTCCTCTGGATCAACCACTTCTGATCGGCAAGGACACGCTATCAAACAAATTCCTGATCCGCCCCGACCGGCCCGAAGATCAGAAGATGCCAGCCGCCCCAACGGTTGACCTGACACCGGCACCCGCCGAGACGCCAAAGCCTGACGGCAGCCAGCCCGACCCAACGTCGGAAAAGGATCAACCGGCAAGCACAGGCGATACAGATCCCAAGGCAAAATCCGGGGACCAGACCGACGACAAGGACAAAGCCGCTTCTCCATCGGACTCGGGCGCGGGGACGAAGCCTCCGGCAACGGATACCACGGACACCAAGGCAACCAACGATACCAAAACTGATCCGGACAACAAGGCCCCCGACGAAACCGCCAAAGCCGCACCAACCGAGACCACGACGCCAGACGCCCCTGCGGCGTCTGATACGTCAAATGCGGCACAGGTAAACGATCAGCCTCAGGATCAAGAACAGCCAAAGTCCGAGGCAGGCGATGCCGCCACCGCCCCGGTGCCACAACCCTCTTCCGACGGCACGCAAGCGTCGGACGCGCCCCAAACAACCGCATCGCCGGAAAGCCAAGCGGCGTCAACCGATGCCACCTCCGCCGAAACGACGGACAAATCAGAAAACGCAACTCAATCCGACACAACACAAGCTGAGCCTGCAAGTTCGCAGTCAGACTCAGATGAAGACAAGACACCAACCCAACCTGCAGATACTCCGTCCACGACCGATACGGCTCACCCAGCGGCCCCGGAAAAAGAACAATCCTGATAAGCCTTTAAACCATAAGCGCCAGACTCCCCTCGCGCCATCCGATAACGGGTGGCGCATTTTTTTTTGCTGATCGAAGTAATTTTTGCTGCACGCCATCTTGTAGTTCTGCTGGGTGACCACATCTAACTTTCATAACAAAAAAACGAACCCCAAACGCGGTTGGGAAAAGGCAAAACCAATGACCATCGATCTGGACTTATCCCGTCTGTCGCGCAGGTCTGCGCTTAAGGGCTGGTTTGCCGCAGGCTCGGCACTTATCGGCAATTCCATTCTGTCACCGGTCTCCGCTGCCAGTGAAAAGACCCTGCTTGCGACCCCTACCTGTGGGGAGGATATCGGACCGACACGCGCCATGACCGAAGGCCCGTTCTATAGCAAAAATCCACCGGAGAAACGCAACTTCCGAACGCTTGGCAACGGCACGCCGGTGACCCTGCTAGGCTATGTGCTGAACTCGGCCTGCACGCCGATTGCCAATGCGATTGTCGATCTGTGGCATGCGGACTCAGATGGCCGTTATGACAATCAGGGCTTTAACATGCGCGGCTATCAGCGCACTGACGGCCAGGGACGCTATTACTTCGATACCATCCGCCCGGCCGAATATGCCGGACGCACCCCGCACTACCACGTCAAGATCACCCCGCCCAATGGCCGAACCCTGACCACCCAGCTTTATTTCCCGGATGAACCGCTTAACGAGCTTGATCACCTGTTTGACAGCGCGCTTCTGATGAACATGCATCCGGCAAGTGACGGCGAAATCGGCCGGTTTGATTTCGTTCTGGGCTGATGCCTGGTCACGGGTATCCCTAACCGAGATTTATGGTTTTACAATCGGGTAATCATCCAAACTGCTGCCATCAGGGAGGCGATTATTTTCTGGTTTGATCAAAGCGATACCAAATTCCAAATCCTCATGGCCTGTTGGGCCGACAATTACTAGCGCACGCCGAATAGCGCCCGATTCATCAAACAATATGTACGAAACCATACCTGGTCTGTCGGGTGGAAGATCGATCTGTTTAGTTCTTCCAACAAGCGTGCTCGCCAAAGCTGATTTCGTTACATCTAAGCTTTGGTCGGTCATTGAAACCACGCAAGTTTTGTTTTCCACCAAGGTCAACAATACGTCCACACTATTGTAATCCTTGTGCTCATACTGCCAAATACTGGCTTCGCTCTCTGGAAACGCTGCGTCTATTCGCTCCTGAGAAACAAGGTAAGGCGCAATCTGGGGATCAGTAACAAGTACAGAAAGGTCGTCTAGGTTAGCAATACAACGCTTGTTGAATTCATCCGAAGCAAGGCCTTGTGGCACTTCATAAGTTGCAAGCTTCCATAGCTTTCCTCCCGCCACGGTAATTACCAATGCAACGAAGAAGAAAATCCAGAACCTTCGCTTTTCTTTGCGAGTCTCACCAATCACCTTACTAACACCTTTTTTAGATTCTCGTGTCGCGAGCATATATAAACCTGATGCACGCAAAACCGTATCTCCGAATTCAGTCTTCGTCGATCTGAAAGATCGAAATGGGGTTGCACAAACTTGGCGCGACGGATAATGTTAATAAAGTTAACATAAGAAAAACGAGTTACGTGCAAATGGGAAAGTATCACCACGGTGATGTCCGGAATGTCCTCCTGCAACAAGCTGAAAACATCCTGACGAACGAAGGCCCGGCTGGTTTGTCGCTACGCCGTCTGGCGCGGCTGACCGGTGTGTCGGAAGCCGCCCCCTATCGCCATTTTGACGGCAAGGATGGCATTTTGGCGGCAGTTGCGATTGCTGCCTTTGAAAGGTTCGCCGAACAACTTGAAAGCGCTGCGGAAAGTCACCCCAATCACGAAGAACGCATCATGGCGCTGGGGGCTGCCTATGTGCAGTTCGCGGTCGAAAACCCGCAGCATTTCCGTCTGATCTTTGGCCGCGAACGCCCGCCACTCGATCAATATCCGGAACTGCGCGATGCCGCCGATAACGCCTTTGACGTCTTGCAACGCGCCGTCACATCGGTTGATCGCAAGGCCGAAATGACCCTGGCCGAGGCCGCCAGTGCCTATAACCGGGCACTCGCCGCATGGAGCCGGGCACACGGCATCGCTATGCTGGTGATTGATGGCATGATCGTGCCGCCCGCCGATCAGGATCTTTCAAGTTTTGTTCTGGGCCTTCTGGCCGAAGACCTGACCATGCCGGTCAACACCGACAAAGCCCCTTAACCCTTAACGGGCAGCCGCCTGTTACCAACCGGAAAATCAGATGGAATACGCAACCGTCAAACTCATACACGTCATTGGCGCCATACTGTTTTTGGGCAATATCATCGTATCCGCCGTCTGGAAAATACAGGCAGACCGGACCAACAACCCGGTCGTCGTCGCCTTTGCCTGTCGCCTGATCAACGTCACCGACCTTGCCTTTACGGCGCTTGGTTCGGCCCTGATCGTGATTGGTGGTATCGGACTTTTTCATGCGACCGGAATCGCGCTCTCGGATGCGCCCTATCTGATCTATGGCATTGGTCTGTTTGGCATGGCAGCGATGCTGTGGTTGGTGGGATTGCTCCCGCTTCAGATCTATATGTCAAAGATCGCGGCCAGGACCGTCGCAAACGGCGAAACCGAGATGCCCGCAAGCTATGAGAAATGCCGCAGGCTGTGGAACATGGTCGGGCGGATTGCCATCCTGTTTCCGCTGGGCGCCCTTTACCTGATGATCATGCGTCCCGACTTCTAAGTGGTGGGCGCAACATGCTGCGCCTTCCACCATACGGAAAGCCGTTTTATCTGATTGATCGGCTTTTGGCGCAGGCCCTAAGATGCCGCCAGTTAATCGCATCAAAGAAAACGTCCCGGGAGAAGTCCAATGCTGACCATCAAACGCCTGTCCATTGAGGATGCCTATATCCTGATCGAAGGCGCGCGCAACCGCGCCAATGAAATCGGGGTGCCGATGTGTATCGCGATTACTGACGAATCCGGTGTGCTGATCGCGTTTGAACGCATGGATGGCGGCAAGGTCACCAGCACCACCATCGCCCAGGACAAATCCTTTACCGCATCGGGCGCGCGCAAGGGCACGCATGAGTATGCCGCGAGCGCCCAGCCGGGCAAACCGGCCTATGGTATCGATTCCGAAATTGGCGGCCGGCTGTCGATTGTCGCGGGCGGCCTGCCAGTGTTCGTTGATGGTGAATGCGTTGGCGGTATCGGCGTCAGTTCCGGCACCCCGCCGCAAGATCAGGATTGCGCACAGGCCGGTATTGATTTCTTCATGAAGAAAATCGGCAAGTAATCTGATGAGGACGGATGGGAATCAGGCCTGTTGATCAGGCCGCTTTCCGCCCGCAAATCAGGAATTCAACATTGCCTTCGGGACCGGTGATCGGGCTTTTGGTAATGCCAAGCACTTCCCAGCCCGGAAGATTGGCAAGCCAGTCGGAAATGGTATCGCAGACTTCCTGATGCAATTCGGGTTCGCGCACGACCCCCTTTTTGCCAACCCGTTCCTTGCCAACTTCAAATTGCGGCTTGATCAACGCAATCAGATAGCCGCCCGTCTTGACCCGCTCCATACTGGCCGGAAGCACGGTACGAAGCCCGATAAAGCTGGCATCGCAAACAACGATATCAATGTCATCAGGGATCTGTTCTTCGGTCAAATGCCGCGCATTGGTCTTTTCCATGACCACAACGCGGTCATCATTACGCAGCTTCCAATCAAGCTGCCCCTGCCCGACATCGACGGCATAAACCTTGGCCGCCCCGTTCTGAAGCAGAACATCGGTAAAGCCGCCGGTGGATGCACCGACATCGACCGCGATAAAATCGGTCACGTCGATCTCGAACTCGGCCAACCCTTTTTCAAGCTTGAGCCCGCCGCGTGACACCCACGGATGTGGCTGCCCGCGCAGCGTAATGGAAATGTCTTCCTTGCACGGCATGCCCGGCTTATCGAGCCGTTGCTCGCCGCTAAAGACATTGCCTGCCATGATATAAGCCTGCGCCTTGGACCGGCTTTCCACCAATCCGCGTTCCACAAGCAACTGATCCAAACGTTTCTTTGCCATGAGCGCGTTTTAACGTACCCGCCCAAAAAGGTCACGCATTTGGTGTCGCTTTTAAACCGGAATTAGCTGGCCAGCGGTTCGAGGTATCCGCGCGGCACAATCGCCAGAAGATCATTAAGCGACTCACCCTGAACCGCCACATGCTGCTGCATCAGTTTGCCTGCCGTCTCGGCCTCGCCATTGGAAATGGCACTGAGGATATCGGCATGTTCATTGTTGGATTTCTTGACACGTCCCGGACGGTGCAACTGCAGGCGACGATAAGGAGCCAGTCGGTTGCGCACATTCTTGGTCTGACGTTCAAGGAAACTGTTGCGGCATCCGGCATAGATCGCCTCGTGGAAGCGGACATTGGCCTCGTAATAGGCGTCCGCATCGGCATGATCCTTAAGCCCGCTGCACTCTTCGGACAGCGCAATCAGGTTTTCGATATCCACACGCGGCATGCGTCGTGCCGCCAGCCTCGCACACATGGCTTCAAGTTCGGCCATGACTTCGAACATTTCAATCAGTTCGGCAACCGTGATCGAGGCAACAATGGTGCCACGGCGCGGCATGGTCGCAACCAGCCCCGAACCGGCAAGCGTCTGAAGCGCTTCACGCACCGGCGTGCGTGACACACCGAACCGTTCGCTTAACGAACGCTCGTCAAGTTTGTCGCCAGGCTTGAGCACACCGGTCACGATATCGCGCTCAAGTTTCTGGACCAGATCAGTGGCAAGCTTTCCGTTTTGCGACATGTGGGACCTCGTTTATCGTCACTTACTGGTATACCAGAACACATATTCTGGTACCAATCAAAGCCTTTTCGATGTCGTCTTGCGGTGTTTTTCTGCTGCATTGCAAAAGTTTAAACCAAGTTTTCCAAAATAGTTGGGCAAACACTACGGCGCGGATTTGTGGCACTGCAAAATGACGTTCTGGTATACAAAATTGCGTGGACAGCATGCCAGAAATCTGTAACGCTTTTCCTCAATGCAAATACCGCATCAATAATAAGAAGCGCAAAAGGCGCCAAATGCACGTAAACGCATGCTTCATCCGGGAGGATAAAGATGAAGATTTTCAAGAAGACTCTTACGGCGTCTGTTGCCGCCATCTCCATGTCTGTTGCTGCCTTTGGCATGTCCGCATCTGCTGGTGCCGAGACGCTCAAGCTGTCTCACCAGTGGTCGACCAGCGATATCCGCCACAAGGTTGCAGAGATCATCGCCGATGAAGTCAAAGCTGCAAACGTTGATCTGGAAATCCAGATCTTCCCGTCCGGCTCCCTGTTCAAGGCAAAAGAACAGTGGACCCCGATGACACGCGGGCAGCTCGACATGATCGTTTATCCGCTGGCCTACGCCGGTGGTCGCGTTCCGGCTGCGAACCTGACCCTGATGCCGGCACTGGTCAAAAACCACGATCATGCCAACCGCATCAACGAATCCCCGTTCATGGCTAAAATCGAAGAACTCCTGAACGAAGATGGTGTTGTAACCGTTGCCAAAGGTTGGCTGGCTGGTGGCTTTGCCTCGACCAAGGGCTGCATCCGCAAGCCGGAAGACGTAAAAGGCCTTCAGATTCGTGCCGCCGGCAAATCGTTCGAGCAGATGCTTGAAGGTGCCGGTGCATCCATCGCCGCCATGCCGAGCTCGGAAATCTATCCGGCCATGCAGACCGGCGTTCTTGATGCCACCAACACCAGCTCCTCAAGCTTCGTTTCCTATCGTATCTACGAGCAGGTCAGCTGCTACACCCCGGCCTCAGGCAACGCACTGTGGTTCATGTATCAGCCGGTCCTGATGTCGAAGAAAAGCTACGACAACCTCAATGATGCGCAGAAAGAAGCCCTGGCTGCTGCTGCGAAAAAGGCCGAGGAATACTACACCACCGAAGGCCGCAAGCAGGACTCTGACAGCATCGCTGTCTTTAAGGAAAACGGCGTTGATATTGCCGAACTGACCGATGAAGACTTCGCTGCATGGCAGGCTCTGGCCAAGGAAACCTCCTACAAGAAGTTCGTTGAAGAGACCCCGAACGGTCAGGAACTTCTTGATATGGCACTTGCAGTCGAGTGATCGGTTCTTGACGTGAAGTGATGGTGGTGCCGGTCTGTCCGGCACCACCCCATTCCTCATAATACAAAAATATAGACCAATACGGTTCCGTCAGAGGAGAACGCGCGTGTCGAACGCCATGTCCCCGCACCCACTTCCGATTGATCTGCCAGACGATTTCACGCAGACACCAAGTGCGTCGCATTCCGTTAAATCAGATATGCCTCCCCCGCCTGATGTCGAGCCGATCGACCATCAAAACGCCATGGCCGCAAACCGGTCCCAGGCGCCAAAGGGCCCGCTTGATGGCGTCATTTCTGCCATCCATTTCTTATCGCGCATTTGCGGGATCGCATCGGCAAGCATGTTTGCCATTGCGATGCTGATCATCTGCCAGCTGGTCTTCATGCGCTATGTGCTCAATGAATCCACCGTCTGGCAGACTGAGGCCGTCATCTTCCTGATGATCGGGGCCACCCTGGTCGGCCTGCCCTATGTTCAATTGCTGCGCGGTCACGTCAATGTTGACCTGTTCCCGATGTACCTCAAACGCGGCGCACGCATGACCCTTGCCATCCTGACCCTGTCATGTGGCATGGCGATCAGTGCCCTGTTTGGCTTCTATGGTCTGGAACTGGTGATAGAGGCCTATGAAGGCGGCTGGTTGTCTGAAACCATCTGGGCCGTCGCACTCTGGAAACCCTACACCGCGCTGCCGATTGGCTTTGGCTTGCTGTTCCTGCAATTCTTTGCCGATTTCCTGTCGCTTATCACCCGCAGATCGACACCGTTCGATATTCGCGACGACATTTCCTAAGGAGGCCGCATCATGGATCCCTTGCTTCTTGCGGCCGTTGTTGGCATCGCAACCACCCTTGTTCTTTTCTCCGGCATTCCGGTCGGTATTGGCCTGCTTCTGGTCAGTGTTGGCTTCATCATCACCTTTGATGGCACCGGTTCGCTGCCGCTGTTGCCGGAAATCCTGTTCGGCAAACTCGAAAGTTTCGAAGTTCTCGCCATCCCGATGTTCATCCTGATGGGCGCGGTTGTTGCCTCGTCTCGGGCCGGTGGTGACTTGTATTCTGTTCTTGATCGCTGGCTGACCCGTATTCCCGGCGGGCTTGTGATTTCAAACCTTGGCGCCTGCGCGATCTTTTCCGCCCTGTCGGGTTCGTCGCCTGCCACCTGTGCCGCAATCGGCAAGATGGGCATCCCGGCGATGCGCGAACGCGGCTTCCCCGATACGGTTGCGGCCGGCTCGATTGCCGCTGGCGGTACGCTGGGCATCCTGATCCCGCCAAGTGTCACCATGATTGTTTACGGCATCTCGACCGAAACCTCGATCGGGCGCCTGTTCCTTGCCGGTCTTCTGCCGGGTCTTCTGGTCACCGCCCTGTTCATGGCCTGGTCGCTCTATTCGACCTGGCGTCAGGGTAATGCCCAGGCCGCCCTTGGTGTTGTCAAATACACCTGGAAGGAAAAGTTTGAAATCCTTCCGCGTGTTCTGCCCTTCCTTGTCATCATTGGTGCGGTTCTGTTCGCCCTTTATGGCGGTGTTGCGACACCTTCGGAAACGGCCGGTGTGGGTGCACTGTTCTGCCTGATCACCGCGATGATCGTTTATCGCATGTGGAAACCGGGTCAGCTTTGGAATGTCATGCGTGACACCACCAAGGAATCCGTGATGATCCTTTTGATCATCGGGGCTGCTGGCCTGTTTAGCTACATGCTGTCATCGCTGTTCATCACCCAGTCGATTGCACAGTGGATTTCCGCCCTTGAGGTCAACCGTTGGGTTCTGATGGGCTTCATCAACGTGTTCCTGCTGATCAGTGGCTTCTTCCTGCCGCCGGTCGCAGTCATCCTGATGAGCGCACCGATCCTGCTGCCGGTGATCATCAATGCCGGTTTCGATCCTTACTGGTTTGCCGTGATCCTGACGATCAACATGGAAATCGGCCTGATCACCCCGCCGGTTGGTTTGAACCTGTATGTCATCAATGGCATTGCACCCGATATCCGCCTGCAGAGCATCCTTAAGGGCGCCTTCCCTTACGTGATGTGCATGATCGCAGCGATCATCATTCTGTGCTTCTTCCCGCAGATCGCCACCTGGCTTCCGGAAACCATCATCGGAGGACGCTAATGTCAGGCATGTCTGTCAAAAGCTGGCTTTCAAGCATTGCCGACCGTGGTCGTGAATTGCTTGATCTGCCACTCTCAACCCCGCAGGACCCGCTCAAGCAGCTTGGCGCCATGTGCAAGGACCTTGTTTCGCAAAAGGGCGAGGCACGTGGCACCGCGGCTGCACGCGAAGTGGTGCGGCTTTGGGAAAACCTTCCCGAAGAAGACCATCTGGCCTTCTTCCGGATGATGCAAAATGACTTTAGTGCTGATCGCGCCAAGGTCACCAAGGCCGCCGAGGCCTTTGCCAAGGACCCGTCCGAGGCAAACCTCGCCGTCCTGACCCAAACGTCGGAGCCGATCCGTCAGGAACTGCTGCGCAAGATCAATATGGCGCCGGGCGGAACGCGGGCCATTGTCGATATGCGTGAAACCCTGATCGCACTTCTGAAAAACAACCGCGATCTTGAACCGCTCAATGCCGATATGCAGCATCTGCTGACCAGCTGGTTCAACCGTGGCTTCCTTGAGTTGCGTCACATTGATTGGGATACCTCGGCGGCCATCCTTGAAAAACTGATCCGCTATGAGGCAGTCCATGAAATTCAGGGCTGGGAAGATCTGCGTCGTCGTCTGGCAACCGACCGAAAATGCTTTGCCTTCTTCCATCCGGCCATCCCAGATGATCCGCTGATCTTTGTTGAAGTCGCCCTCGTGCACGGCTTGGCCGATAGCGTTCAGGCGCTTCTGGCCCCGGAAATCGATGAAAAGGCCCCGGAAACCGCCAATACGGCGATCTTTTATTCGATCAGCAACTGTCAGGCGGGCCTTAAGGGGATTTCGTTTGGCAACTTCCTGATCAAACAGGTGGTCGAGGAACTCAAACGCGAATTCCCGCAGCTCAAACAATTCGCCACCCTGTCACCCATTCCGGGCTTCATGGGTTGGCTGCGCACCCGCCAGAAAAGCAAGGCCGACGATGCCGAACTTGCCGGTCAGGTGCTGGACGGGCTTAGCGAAGACGACTGGATCAACGATCCGATCAAGGTCGCCAAGCTGCAAAAACCGACTTTGGCGCTGTGTGCCACCTATCTTGCCACCTGCAAACGCGGCAAGTCCCCGCTTGATCCCACTGCCCGCTTCCATCTGGGCAATGGTGCACAGCTTGAACGCCTGAACTGGCTTGGCGATACCTCCGAAAAGGGTCTGCGTCAGGCGGGCGGCATGATGGTGAACTACGCCTATCACCTCAATGATATCGAGAAAAACCACGAAGCACTGATGAATGACGGAAAGATCGCCACATCGAAATCCGTCGCACAGCTTGCCGGAATTTAAACAGGTATGACCATGTCAGATAATCTTCTTCAAACATTTCTGGACCGTTTTCCGGCCGACAAATCCCGCACGTTTCTGATTGAACGTGACGGCACCGAACGCAGTTTTTCGTGGCTGCTTGATCGCACCGGTCGTTATGCCGGCGTGCTGGCATCCCATGGTGTGGTCAAGGGTGACCGCGTTGCCGCTCAGGTCGACAAATCATCCGATGTGATCGCGCTCTATCTGGCCTGCCTGCAACTTGGCGCCATTCACCTGCCGCTCAACACCGCCTATACCGGTGATGAAATCGCCTATTTCCTTGGTGATGCCGCACCGCGTGTCTTCGTCTGCCGTCCGGCCCATATCGATGCGGCCAAGGAACTGGGTGACAAGAATGACGTCGCGGCTGTCCTGTCGCTTGGTTCAAACGGCGATGGCAGCCTCAATGACGAAGCCGCAAACGCCACCGCCATGACCGACATCGTCGCTGCCGACAAGGATGACGTTGCCGCCATCCTGTACACATCGGGCACCACGGGCCGGTCGAAGGGCGCAATGCTGACCCACAACAATCTGGGCTCGAACGCCAAGACGCTGCATTCCGCCTGGGGCTTCAAGCCGGGTGATACTTTGCTGCATGCCCTGCCGCTGTTCCACACCCACGGGCTGTTTGTTGCGATCAACATCATGCTGATGAATGGCGGCAAGGTGATCCTGCTTCCGAAATTCGATGCCGATGACGTGATTGAACGCCTGCCGCAATCAACCGTCCTGATGGGCGTTCCGACCTTCTATACACGCCTGCTGGCCCATCCGAAATTCACCAAGGATGTTACCGCCAACATGCGTCTGTTCGTCTCGGGTTCGGCCCCGCTTCTGGCCGAAACCCATGACGCATTCTTTGAACGCACCGGTCACAAGATCCTTGAACGCTATGGCATGACCGAAACCTGCATGAACACGTCCAACCCGCTTGATGGTGAACGCCGTCCGGGTGCGGTTGGCCCGACCCTGCCGGGGATCGAGGCACGCGTTTGTGACAAGGATGGCAATGTTCTGGGGGCTGGCGAAATCGGTGTACTTGAAGTCCGTGGCCCAAACGTTTTCAAGGGTTACTGGCAAATGCCGGAAAAAACCGCGTCCGAGTTCCGGTCTGACGGCTTCTTTATCACCGGCGATCTCGCCACCATCGGCGAAGACGGCTATGTCACCATCGTTGGCCGTGACAAGGACCTGATCATTTCCGGTGGCTTTAACGTCTATCCCAAGGAAGTCGAAGAAGTCATCGCTGAATATGACGAGGTCGATGAAGTCGCGATCTTTGGCCTGCCGCACCCCGACTTCGGCGAAGCCGTTGCCGGTGTGATTGTGGCCGCGAATGGCGATCAGGCCGACCCCGAAGCCATCATCAAACGCACCCAGGACAAGCTGGCCAAATTCAAGGTGCCCAAACGCATCTGGGTGATCAAGGAACTGCCGCGCAACACCATGGGCAAAATTCAGAAGGCCCAGCTGCGCAAACAATACGAAGACACCTTTACCTCCCCTGCAGCATAAGCGTTGCAGTCTTATACTCCCGCTGCCCAGAGCCTTTCCTGCTAACAGAAAGCTCTTTCCCGCAGCACCCATCGGGTCTCTGACCCTACCTCCCCGGCCGGATTTATCTGGCCGGTTTTTTTTGCCTGCACGGCCAAAACCCGGACGTCACGAAGTCCGCCGTTATGCAATTTTTAGGGAATAACGCCAAACAATGCTAAATTAGATAACGACCAACAACCAATCTGAAGGCCTGTCGTAGGGACCAGCACGAAAGTAACTGGGATTGATGACCAAGCTTGATGACGCAATAGACCGAGTTTCGCGCAACATCGCCCAGACCGGCGCCCTGACGACCGAGGCATCACGGCGCTACGAACAGATGTTTGCCGATTTCCGCACCGAACTGGACCACGCCCTTGATGCGGCCGATACGCTTGCCGGTGCCGCGGCGGCCACCATTGCAATACTCGAACAGGCGTCTAGCCTCTTGCGCCAAAGCTTCCCCAACCCGCACCCGCGCGCCTGTCGCGATCAATGCAGCGCCTGCTGCCACCTGTTTGTCAGTGTCCCGCCAGGTGTGACCGACCTGATCGCCGCCTACATCACGGCAAATTTCACCACGCCACAGATCGATGCGCTGAAAGATCGCCTGCGCAATGCCGCAACCGACATCGAACAGTTTACAAAGACCAGTGACGTCCGGGTGCGGTGCCCGTTGCTTGATGAACAGGATCGCTGCAGCATCTACGCCATCCGCCCGCTGACCTGTCGCGCCTTTACCTCGGCCAATGCCGGTCTGTGCCATGCCATGGTGTTTGGCGACAGTGCGCAACAATCCACCCGCATTGATCAGGATCCCGGCCATTACCGCCTGCATATCGCAGCAACCGAGGCCCTGCAAAATCTGGCAACCCGTCGCGGCCTTAACGGGCGTCAGGAGGGCTTCGTTCACGCCCTGCTCGATCGGCTTGAAAACGGGTCAGCATCCGCCTGATACAAACGCCTTGCAATTTCGCGCAAACAAGACCATTTCCCCAGAGTTCCTCAAGGGCTGCGCATCCGCCCGGCCTTGCCATCAAAACCAAATGGGGCAGACATGGATAACCCGTCCGCAAAATCACCGCGCGCGGCCTTTGTCACCGGTGGCGCCCAGGGCTTGGGCCTTGGCATCTCAAAGCATCTTCTGGGCCTTGGCTGGAAGGTCGCGATGTTTGATCTTGATGCCGATGCGGGCGCGGACGCGCTTGATAGCCTGACAGACGCTGAACGCGACCGCACATTGTTTCTGCAGGGCGACGTCGCCCATGAGCCCGACGTCAAACTTTGCATCCAGCAATGCGTTGACCGGTTTGGCCGCATCGATGGCCTGATCAACAATGCCGGCATTGCCAATCCCCATGTTCCCAACATCGAAGACCTTGAATGGGATCAATGGCAACGCGTGATCAATGTCAATCTGGGCGGGGCGTTTCTGGCAACCAAACACGCGGCACAGCACCTGCGCGATACCAAGGGCGCGATTGTCAATATCGCCTCCACCCGCGCCTTCCAGTCAGAGGCCAACACAGAACCCTATGCCGCATCCAAGGGTGGCATCGTTGCCCTGACCCATGCGCTGGCGGTCAGCCTTGCGGGTGATATTCGCGTCAACGCCATCGCACCGGGCTGGATCGAAGTTGGCGACTGGCAGAAAAACGCCAACAAAACCGAACCTGACCACAGCGAAGCCGACAAGGCCCAACACCCGGTTGGCCGTGTTGGTAAACCCGAAGACATCGCACAAGCCGTCTCCTTCCTGCTGGATGGTGATAAATCCGGCTTCATGACCGGCGAAACCATCCGCATTGATGGCGGCATGACGCACAAGATGATTTACGTCGACTGACGAACGCCAAAAACGAAAAAGGCCGGTCTGTCATTTCCGACAACCGGCCTTTTGTTTATCTCGAAATCTTTGACCTGATCAGGCGCGCGCCTTGCTTTCGCTCATTCCAAGCGCGCCAAGCGCGGTCTTGACGATGGCCTTGGCATCAAGCCCGGCCTTCTCGTACTGGATTTCCGGCTTGTCATGATCAATCAGCGCATCTGGCAACGCCATGGTGCGGATCTTAAGCCCGTTATCAAGCAACCCGTGGCCTGCCATATGTTGCAGGACCATCGCGCCAAAGCCGTTGATCGAACCCTCTTCGATGGTGATCAGGACTTCGTGGTTGCGCGCCAGATCGGCAATCAGTTCATGATCAAGCGGCTTGGCAAAGCGCGCATCGGCAACCGTCGCAGGCAAACCCCTTGCGGCAAGGTCTTCGGCGGCAATAAGCGCCTCGGCCAGACGCGTACCATAGGACAGGATGGCGATCTTGCCCCCCTCGCGCAGGATACGGCCCTTGCCGATTTCAAGGACTTTGCCCTCGGCCGGCATTTCAACGCCAACACCCTCGCCCCGCGGATAACGGAACGCAGATGGTCGATCATCAATCGCCCAGGCGGTCGTGGTCATATGGACAAGCTCTGCCTCATCAGCGGCCGCCATCAAAACAAAGTTCGGCAAACAGCCAAGATAGGCGATGTCATAGGCCCCGGCATGGGTCGCCCCATCGGCCCCGACCAGTCCGGCACGGTCCATGGCAAAACGCACCGGCAGGTTCTGGATCGCGACATCATGCACGACCTGGTCATACCCGCGCTGCAGGAAGGTCGAATACAGCGTGCAGAACGGCTTGTACCCTTCGCACGCCATCCCGGCGGCAAAGGTTACGGCGTGCTGTTCGGCAATCCCGACGTCAAAGGCACGATCGGGGAAATGATCGGCAAAGATGTTAACCCCGGTGCCCGATGGCATTGCAGCCGTGATTGCCGTGACTTTCTCGTCTTTTTCCGCAAGCTTCACCAGCGTTTCGCCATACACCTTGGTGTAGCTCGGCGCATTCGGGGTCGGCTTGGCCTGCTTGCCGGTGACAACGTCAAACTTGGCAACGCCATGATATTTATCCGCGGCATTTTCCGCCGGGCCATAACCCTTGCCTTTTTGGGTGACGGCATGGATCAGGATCGGGCCATCAACATCGGCATCGCGCACGTTTTTCAACACCGGCAACAGATGATCCATGTTGTGACCATCAATCGGCCCGACATAGAAGAAACCCATTTCTTCAAACAGCGTGCCGCCCGTGACCATGCCACGGGTATATTCTTCAAGCTTGCGCGCCGCCTCTTCGATCTGACGCGGCAGATGCTTGGTCAGGCCCTTGGCCGCATTGCGAAGCCCCTGATATCCCTTGCCCGAAATCAGGCGCGACAAATAACCCGACATCGATCCCACCGGCGGGGCAATCGACATGTCGTTATCATTCAGGATCACAATCAAACGCTGATCGGTGGCGGCGGCATTGTTCATCGCCTCATAGGCCAT
>NZ_DGMR01000040.1:0-257 GCF_002388495.1 Thalassospira sp. UBA4513 | reverse complement strand
GCCTCATAGGCCATGCCCGCACTCATCGATCCATCGCCAATCACGGCAATCACGTTCTTGCGCTTGTCATCCGATAGCTGGTTGGCGACTGCCATACCAAGTCCGGCCGAGATCGAGGTGGAGCTATGCCCTGCCCCGAACGGATCATATTCGGATTCGGATCGTTTGGTGAAACCGGACAAACCGCCACCCTGACGGATGGTACGGATACGATCACGTCGCCCGGTCAGGATTTTATGCGGATAGCACTGATGACC
>NZ_DGMR01000034.1:0-40401 GCF_002388495.1 Thalassospira sp. UBA4513 | reverse complement strand
CAGGGCCGCCTGCCGATCCGCGTTGAGCTTAAGGCGCTGACCGAGGGCGACTTCCGCCGCATCCTGATGGAGCCGGAAGCATCCCTGATCAAACAGTATATCGCGCTTATGAAGACCGAGGACGTGACACTCGACTTCACCGAAGATGCGGTCGATGAAATTGCCCGCATTTCGGCCAATGTGAACGAATCGGTCGAAAATATCGGGGCGCGTCGCCTGCATACGGTGCTCGAAAAGCTGCTGGATGACATCAGCTTTACCGCCACCGACCGTGGCGGCGAGACGTTTAAGGTCGATGCCAATTATGTCCGCGAACAGGTCGAAGACCTTGCCAAGGATACCGACCTTTCGAAGTTTATTCTGTAATCGAAATGTTCGACCAGACCAGATATGCAAAAGGCCAGCACGATGTTGCTGGCCTTTTTGTTTTTGCATGTCTTCCAGACGCTTAGGCGGAATGCAATTTCCGGACATTGTCGCCGGTTTTGGCCGGGAGATAGACCGTAAAGACCGAGCCAACACCCTGTTCACTTTCGATCTGCATGGTGCCGCGGTGGCGTTGCACGAGGTGTTTGACGATGGCCAGCCCAAGGCCGGTGCCGCCAACCGCGCGGGAGCGTGCAGTATCAACGCGGTAGAAACGCTCCGTCAGGCGCGGCAGGTGTTCACGGGCGATGCCATCGGAATGATCGCGGATGGCAACGGCCATGATGCGGTCATGGCGGAAACGTGCCAGTGCACCTGGCGGGTTTTTGGCCAGACTGATCGAAACTTCGACATCGGTATTGGCGTGGCCGTATTTGATGGCGTTTTCGACCAGATTGACAAAGACCTGGGTCAGTTCCTTTTCCTCGCCAACCATTTCGGTGTCATCAAGCGTGCTGGTGACACGGATGTTCATGCCCTTGGCTTCGGCCTTCAGGGCAAGGCTTTTGGCGACCTTGCCAATGATCTTGCCAACATCGCAGTCTTCGGACGGCGGGGTATGTTCATTCAGCTCGATCCGGGCAAGCGACAGCAGGTCTTCGATCAGATGCTGCATGCGCTGGGCCTGATCGCGCATCACCGGCAGGAACTGGTTGAGCGCATCGGGATCGTCCTTGGCCGGGCCTTCAAGCGTTTCGATAAAGCCCAGCAGCACCGAAAGCGGGGTGCGCAGTTCGTGCCCGGCATCGGTCGCGAAGTCGGCGCGCATCTGTTCAAGTTTGCGAAGCTCGGTCAGATCGGAGAATGTCAGAACAAAATTCCGGTCGCCTGCCGCAGCGGGCAGGCGCGCGGTCAGTACGTCAAAGTGACGGTGCGCGTCAGCCGCCAGCACGAATTCCGCATGCTTCATGGTTTCGCGCGCACTTGCGACATCTTCAAAGGCATCCAGAAGGATCGGGTCGCGGATAAAACGCGTCAGATCACGGCCGGTTTCAAGGTTATGAAACAGGCCCTTGGCCGCCCGGTTAAAGCCGGTGACCACGCGATGGCGATTGACCATCACCACCGGGTTTGGCAGGTGATCAAGGATTTCGGCATCGGTGCTGGTTTGTGCCTCAAGCAGGGCGATGCGATCACGAAAGGCCGCGGCAATCTGGGTATAGAGCGATGAAAGCTCGGAGGCGGCGGCAAAGCTGATATGTTGCGGCGGGGTGCCTTTATAGCGGTCGCGCAGATCGGTCGCGTAGCGTGCCACCCGGCGCAGATCACCAAAATAGATGCGCAAGATCGCCGCAGCCCCGAGCCAGGCGGCGGTCGCAGACAGGATCGCTGTGCCCCAGCCAAGCTGCTCCATCGCCGCAAGGACGACAAAGACAACACCTGCCGGAAAGGCAACGGCCAAAGCCGTAAGTATCAATTGGCGGAAACCCAATTAACGCTCCTGTTTAAACGGGGTGACGGCGGTTTATCACGCATGTGATCAAAAGTGGACCTAAAATGGTTATGGGCCAGTAAAGATCAAATAAAACTTTGATGACAGTTTTCTGAGCACTGAAGTGATTGAAAATATCTGTCGGGCGCGTGGCGATGCCGTCCTCTGCCCAACGCCTTTGGGCAAGATGTGTCATGTGGGGAGCGTATCGGTTTGCGCCAACCGGCGGGCGGGTGTTTTAGCGCTCGCCGGTCAGGTCTATGTTTGGTGTGATCAGAAGCCTGATCAGATGATTTCAGCACCCTGGTCGAAGCTCAGACGCGGCTGGCGTTCAAACAGCTTGCTGCCATCGCCATAGCCGATATTGAGCAGGAAGTTGCTTTTATACGAGGTGCCAGCAAAGAATTCGGCATCAACCTTGGCGTTGTCAAAGCCCGACATCCCGCCACAATCAAGGCCAACAGCCCGAAGGGCGAGGATGAAATAGCCTGCCTGCAGCGTGCCATTACGGAATGCGGTGGTTTTGATGGCCTCTTCCTTGCCGGCAAACCACGACCGGGCATCGGTATGCGGGAACAGGTCGGGCAGCTTTTCGTAAAATTCCATGTCATGGGCGATGATGGCTGTCACCGGTGCCGTCATGGTTTTTTCGATATTGCCCTCTGCCAGGCAGGGTTTAAGGCGTGCGCGGGCCTCATCGGTAGTGACAAAGGTAATGCGCATCGGTTCGCAATTGGCACTTGTTGGTCCCAGTACGGTCAGGTCCCAGGCCTTTTTGAGAAGTGCCGGGTCAACCGGTTTGTTGTGCCAGACATTGTGGGTGCGACCATTGTGAAAAAGAAGGTCAAGTCCATCGGAATTAAGCATGCATCCTCGTCAATCAGAAGTGGTTGCCAAAAGTTCGATATGGTTACCATTAGATTTGTAATGTGGCGGACAATTGGCAAGAGCTGATATGAACTGTGGAAAAACAATCGGTTCACTGGTATTTTCGAAGTCAAAATGACCCTGCAAAACGCAATGCGTGGGGCAGGAGCCGGGTTTTCTACTGGGGGGAGATCCGAGGGCGCGAATGAGTTGCGCCCCGGCGTAGGTGGATCGCAAGATACTGGAAACAGATATGGCAGTTGAGACCAAAGGGCACAGCGCAATTTCGGCAGTGATGCGGGTGAAACCGCCGCGCAGGATGCACGGCCTTATTGTCGGTGTCTCCTTCGCGGTTGGGCTTACTTTTGGTGCTACGGCGGGCTTTGCCCAGATCGCGTCGGATAGCGCACCTGCAACCGATGAAACGGTTGAGGCGACGACGGCGGAGCCTGCGATGACGAGTGCAGATGGCGCCGAAGCCCCGGAAACCCCGGACGTCCCGACGACCGATGCAACAGCACAGGACGCAGCCCCATCTGATGCGCCGCAAAATGCGGATCAGGAAATGGTTGCGCAAAGCGGAGACGCGACCTCGGCCGTGGTGTTTATGTATCATCGCTTTGGCGAGGGCGAATATCCTTCGACCAACATCACGATGGAACAGTTCGACCAGCACGTCAAAGAACTGACCAGTGGCCCCTATACCGTCATGGGCGTTCCGCAGATCGTGAGCGCGCTTGCCGATGGCAAGGGACTTCCGGACCGCACCATCGGCATTACGGTCGATGATGCCTATCGTTCAGTTTACGAAAAGGCCTGGCCGGTGTTTCGTGAACACAACCTGCCCTTCACGGTGTTTGTTTCCACCGAACAACTTGATTCGGGCTATGCCAACTACATGACCTGGGACATGGTGCGCGAATTGTCCAAGGCGGGTGTGACGATTGGTGGTCACAGCCAGAACCACGCCCATTTGCCTGATTTTGACATTGATCGCGTCAAGGCAGAGCTTGCCAATTCTGCCGCCCGGTTCGAGGAAGAGCTCGGCTATGTGCCGGAAATCTTTGCTTATCCCTATGGGGAGGCCAATGGTGAGGTGATCGCCGCGGTCAAGGAAGCTGGCTATCGCGCGGCCTTTGGCCAGCAAAGCGGTGCGATGCACACCGAATCCGATTTCATGTATCTGCCGCGTTATGCTCTGAACGAGCATTACGGCGCGATGGACCGGTTTAATCTGGCGGCGAATTCCCTGCCGCTTGTGGTCAGCGACGTCACACCGGCTGATTACACCCTGACCCGCAATCCGCCGGCCTTTGGCTTTACGCTGGCAGAACCGGCCCCGTCGATGAACTGTTATCCGTCCGAAGGGGAGCCTACCATGTCGCGCCTTGGCGAAGAACGGGTTGAAATTCGCCTCGATGGTCCGGTTTCAAGCGGGCGCTGGCGGATCAACTGCACCGCCATGGGACCAGATTCACGCTGGCGCTGGTTCGGGATGCTTTATACGGTTCCATAAGCATCGGCTTGATCATGCTAAACCCGATCTTCAGCATTGGGATCTGAAATCCAAATAAAATCAACGCCATGTCCAGATACCGGGCATGGCGTTTTTCAAACAATCCTGTGGCTTTTATCGTGTTCTTGATTGGGTTCTTGCGCCCGATTAGGGGACAATGTAGGTTAACCACACTTCTTAACCGTAATTAATTGGTAATCACAGTGCCAAGTGACTTAAATCGAAAGAGTGTCCTTCTGATCATCGCGGGGGGCATTGCCGCCTATAAGGTGCTTGAGGTGATCCGTCGGTTGCGCGATCGCGGGATCCATATCCGCGCCATCCTGACCAAGGGCGGGGCCGAGTTCGTGACACCGCTTTCGGTTGCGGCGCTGACCGAAAACAAGGTCTATCAGGATCTGTTTTCCCTGACCGATGAAGCGGAAATGGGCCATATCCGCCTGTCGCGTGAAGCGGACCTTGTTCTGGTCGCCCCGGCAAGTGCCGATATTCTGGCCAAGATGGCCACCGGACAGGCCGGTGATTTGGCGACAACCGCGTTACTTGCGACCAACAAGCCAGTGATGATTGCCCCCGCAATGAATGTCGAGATGTGGAACCATCCGGCAACCCAAGCCAATATTGCCACCCTTGAAAGCCGTGGCGTATTGCGCGTCGGCCCGTCATCTGGTGACCTGGCCTGTGGTGAATTTGGATCGGGCCGTTTGGCCGAACCGGCCGAGATTATCGCAAGTGTTGTTGATTTCCTGGAACAGCAAGACGCGCCCAAACCCCTTGCCGGTAAAAAGGCAGTGGTCACAAGCGGCCCGACCCATGAGCCGATTGATCCGGTGCGTTATATCGCCAACCGGTCCTCAGGCAAGCAGGGCCACGCGATTGCCGAGGCGCTTGCAGCGGCGGGGGCAGAAGTGACGCTGGTGACGGGTCCGGTGACCCTGCCCGATCCCGCAGGGGTGAAGGTCGTGCGCATCGAAACCGCGCGCGAGATGCTGGAGGCCGTGCAGGCCGCCCTTCCCGCCGATATTGCCGTTTGTGCCGCGGCGGTCGCGGATTGGCGCACGGCTGATGAAGCCGGTCAGAAGCTTAAGAAAGATGGATCGGGGGTGATCCCGGATCTGAAGCTTTCGGAAAATCCCGACATTCTGGCAACCATCAGCAAGTCCGGGCCGCTGCGCCCGGGACTTGTGATCGGATTTGCCGCCGAGACCGAAAATGTCACCGACCATGCCCGCTCCAAACGGGCACGCAAGGGGTGTGACTGGATCCTGGCCAATGATGTGGCGCCCGCGACCGGGACCTTTGGCGGTGATGATAACGAGATTTGCCTGATTTCAGGTGACGATGAGAGCAGTGATGAACGGTGGGAACGCCAAAGCAAGATCGGGGTTGCCCGTGCGTTGAGCGCGCGCATCATCAAACATTTTTCCTGACGGGCGTATCCCGGAAGGCAGACAGAACGATTAGACCGGCAGATGATCCTGCCGGGACAAGACAAGGATAGACGATGTCGCTTTTAAGCGTTGATTTAAAGCAGCTTCCGCACGGGGCGGATTTGCCGTTACCGGAATACGCAACCGCGCAGTCAGCCGCGGTTGATTTGCAGGCCGCGATTGACGGGACGCTGGTTCTGGCACCCGGCAAACGTGCCATGGTCGAAACCGGTATCGCCATCGCCCTGCCCGCCGGGTTTGAAGCACAGGTGCGTCCGCGGTCGGGTCTGGCTGCGAAAAACGGGGTCACGGTCCTTAATAGCCCCGGCACGATTGATGCCGATTATCGCGGCGAGATCAAAGTCATCCTGATCAATCATGGTGACGAAGCCTTTGAAATCGAACGCGGCATGCGCATTGCCCAGCTGGTCGTCGCACCGGTGACGCAAGTGCAGTGGAACGCCGTAGAAGACTTGGATGAAACCGCGCGTGGTGCGGGTGGTTTCGGTTCGACCGGAACATCCAGCCCGGCCCGATAGGCCAGGGAAAGCATGCTGGTCGATCCGGTTTGACGCTATCTGGTTATGCCGTCTGGGGGGATGGCTGAACCGCAAGGGGAGTTGAGTGAAAAGATGCTGAAGCTTTCTAAGAAGATGCTGTTTGCGATCGAGGCGGTCGTGGACATTGCCTATAACGCGGCGGGTGAGCCGGTTCAGAGCCGGGATATCACCGCGCGTCAGGGCATTCCGAAACGCTATCTTGAGCAGACGTTGCAGCAGTTGGTGCGTGCCGACATTCTGGTCGGCGTGCGCGGCCCACGCGGGGGATATCGGCTGGCGCGTGAACGTCGTCGTATCACGCTTGCCGATATCGTGTCGGTGATCCGGTCGATGGAAACATCCGATGATCCGATCGAGGATCCGGCAGGATCGCCACTGGGCAAGGAAGTCGTCCGTCCGCTGTGGCGGGAATTGCAGGACGAAATGATGAAGCAGCTTGAAAAAATCACGGTCGAAGACCTGTGTAATCGGGCACGTGATGCGGGCCTGCGCAGCGGGATTGAAGAGTCCCCGGATTTCATCATTTGATCTTATCGGGGTGCAGCGGTTTGGTGTATCGTCATTGCACAAGAAACTGCTGCTATTGAAGGTAAAACTACAAGTTTATGGAACGTTGCCCGGCACAGGATCTGTAAAAAATCTTTCAATCCGTTTGACCCGGATAAATAGCGAGATAAATACAAATCAAAGATGTGCTTGATGGCAAAAATACAGAAACGTGCGAGGAAAACATGACTGAGTTTCGCGGCAAGATTTACGACAGCATCATCGACACCATTGGCGCAACGCCGCTGGTACGCCTTTCGCGACTGGCAGAGGCCGAAGGTGTCAAAGCCGATCTGATCGGCAAGCTTGAATTCTTTAACCCGCTGGCCTCGGTCAAGGACCGTATTGGTCTGGCGATGATCGAAAATGCCGAGAAATCCGGCAAGATCAAGCCGGGCGCGACCCTAGTGGAGCCGACATCGGGCAATACCGGTATTGCCCTGGCTTTTGTGGCGGCAGCCAAGGGTTACAAGCTGATCCTGACCATGCCTGAAAGCATGTCGTTGGAACGTCGCAAGATGCTGATGCTTCTGGGCGCGCAGATTGATCTGACCCCGGCGGCCAAGGGCATGAAGGGTGCGGTTGCCCGTGCCGAGGAACTGGTTTCGGAAATTGACGGTGCCGTCATGCTTCAGCAGTTTGACAACCCGGCCAACCCGGAAATCCACCGCAACACCACGGCCGAGGAAATCATCAAGGATACTGCCGGCAAGGTAGATATCTTTGTTGCCGGTGTTGGTACTGGCGGGACCCTGACCGGGGTTGGTGAAGTGCTTAAAAAGCATAACCCGAACATTCAGATCGTTGCTGTTGAGCCCGAAGACAGCCCGGTTATTTCCGGTGGTGCACCCGGCCCGCATAAAATTCAGGGCATTGGTGCGGGCTTCATTCCGGGCAACCTCAATATCGATGTCATCGACAAGGTCATGACCATCGGCAACGAGACCGCCTTTGCCACCGCCCGCAAGCTTGCCAGCATCGAAGGCCTTCCGACCGGCATTTCGTCCGGTGCAGCGGTTGCGGCCGGGATCGAGCTTGGCCAGCTGCCGGAAAACGAAGGCAAGCGCATTGTTGTGATCATACCGAGCTTTGCCGAACGGTATCTTTCGACCCCGTTGTTCGAAGGCCTGCAATAAGCAGCCTGAAAGACCAAAGATTTCAAAGGGTCCGGCACGATGTGCCGGGCCTTTTTCATTGGCGGAATGCTGGGCTCTGGCTTGGTTGCGTGCGCAAGCAAAGCATTTCGTTTCGATATAAATATGAAATCTTTGCTTGAGGCCACGGTTCCATGGGCTATATGCAAAAGCCTAGTGGATTACCATCTGATCTGATGACCGACGTTCTGACAGGAAGCCCACCCGCGTGAGTGATTTCGATTTCAGCGAAAATGAAGTGCAACGCTATGCCCGCCATATCGTCCTTAAGGAGGTTGGGGGCACGGGGCAGATGAAGCTCAAGCGCGGTCGGGTTCTGATCGTTGGTGCGGGGGGGCTTGGATCGCCGCTTGCCATGTATCTGGCCGCTGCCGGGGTCGGGACGATTGGCATTGTCGATGCCGACACGGTCGAACTTTCAAACCTGCAACGCCAGATCGCGCATGGCATGAAGGATATCGGAACGCCCAAGGTCGATAGTGCCAAGGCGACCATGGCCGATATGAACCCCGAAGTCACCGTGCAGGCCCATAACACCCGTCTTGATGCCAGCAACGTCATGGATCTGATTGCCGATTATGATGTGATTGCCGACGGGTCGGATAATTTCGATACGCGCTTTTTACTCAACGATGCCTGCTATATGGCGGGCAAGACGCTGGTTTCCGGTGCCGCCCTTCGCTTTGACGGGCAGGTGTCGACCTTCAAGGCCCATCTTGGCGCGCCGCATCCCTGTTATCGCTGCATTTATCATGCCCCGCCGCCCGAAGACGCCATTCCCTCCTGTGCGCAGGGCGGCGTTTTGGGATCGGTTGTCGGCATGATCGGCGGCATTCAGGCGACAGAGGTGCTGAAAGAACTGATGGGCATTGGCGATGGCCTTTCCGGGCAGCTTTTGATTATTGATGCGCTGTCCGCCTCGTTCCGCAAGATCAAGGTGCCCCGCGATCCGGGCTGCCCGACCTGTTCAGAAAACGCCACAATCAAGGACCTGTCTATTCATGAGCACTGAGTCTGATACGCCCAAAAAGCTTTCCCTGGTGGTGTTTTCCGGAACCTATGAAAAGGTTCATTACGCACTCGTAATGGCATCGGCTGCCTTGGCATCGGGCCGTGAAGTGACACTATTCTTCACCATGGATGCCAGCCGGGCGCTGTTTGCACCGTCGGGTTGGCGTCATCTGCGCACCGAGGTTGACGGGGCGACGGCGACATCGATTGATCTCAGTTATTCGACGCGCGGCATCGGCACCTTCGAAGAATTATTGTCTGCCTGTGCCAGCCTCAACGCCAAATTCATGATCTGCGAGATGGGCCTGCGCGCCCTTGGCCTTGAAAATCAGGCAAAGCGTGAAGAATTGGCAATCGAGACCGGCGGTGTTGTCACGTTCCTGAACGATGCCAAGCAGAATGGCGAGATGCTGTTCATCTGATCTTTGAGGTTCACGTTCGCCCTAGCTTGCCAGAAGCTTGACGCCCAGGCCGGCAAGGCAGATGCCAACACCACGTTCGATCCATGATTTGATCGCAGCAATGCGCGCCTGCACCGATGGCAGGGTCAGGGCTGTTGCGACAAGCGCAAACCAGATCATGTGGCAGGCCGCGATATAAACCCCATACGCGACTTCCTGCGCCACCGCGGTGTCTGGTGAAATCACCTGACTGAACAGCGATACGATAAACAACATGGTTTTGGGGTTTAGCGTATTGCAGGCAAAACCGATCCAAAACGCCGATCCGCTGTTCTGTGTCCGACGGGTTTGGTTTTGATCCGGCTGATCAGAAGGTTTGACGTTCGAAGCACTTTTGCTGTGATCTGGCCTGCCCAGCAGGCGTCGAATATCCGGCCAAAGCGCCGATACGCCAAGCCAGATCAGATAAGCCGCCCCGAGGTAGCGCAAAGCTGACAAAACCCAGATATTGCTGGCAAAAACAACACCAAGCCCGATCAGGGTATAGCCGAGATGCACCGAAACGCCGGTGCCGATCCCGATGGCGCAGAGCACGCCTGCCCGCCGTCCGCGTGCAAGGGCGATCCGGGTCACCATCGCAAAGTCCGGGCCGGGGCTGATCACTGCGAGAATGGTGATGATGCCAACGGCAATGATTTCCATCGATAAGATATCGCCTGTCCATTCCGGCATGATGTGATCCTTTGTGAATGATGAATTCATTTGATGTGTGAGTGAATTCAGTATCAAACTGTTCAGATCGCCGGAAAATCGAAAAATACTGGTATTTATTGTGAGCAATATTCACAGAAAACGCAGTTTGCCACCCTTGGCAGCCCTGCCCGCCTTTGAGGCCGCAGCCCACCATCAAAGCTTTTCGCGTGCGGCGGATGAGCTTAATCTGACGCACGGTGCGATCAGTCGCGCGGTCGCACAAATCGAGGAACGTCTGGGCGTTAAGCTGTTTGTTCGGCGCAATCGGCGTGTCTGGCTGACGGCCGCAGGCGAGCGGTTGTTGAAGGCAACAACGGTTGCGCTTGATGGGCTTGATCAGGCGATTGAGGATATCCATCGCCATGACAAGTCATCCCCGATATTGACCGTATCGTGCGAGCCCAGCCTTGCGATGCGTTGGTTGATGCCGCGTCTTGGCGACTTTCGCGAGGCCAACCCGGATCTGAATATTGATCTGAGACTGGCGGGAGGGCCGGTGGATTTGTTGGCGGATGGCTGTGATGTTGCCATCCGGCGTGCGGATTACGGCATTTCCGAGCATTACATCACCACTCGTCTTTGGCCGGAATATGCGGGGCCGGTTTGCGATCCGGAATGCTGGGAAACCATCCTTTCAAGGGATTTGTCCAACGCCCGCTGGCTTCATACGCGAACGCGCCCCGATGCCTGGGATGACTGGAAACGCACAAGCGGCAGTACGGCAACCCCGGCAAGCGAGCAGTATTTCGATCATTTCTTTTTCGCCCTGCAGGCAGCCGTGAACCGGCTTGGTACGGCGATCGGTCCCTTGCCGCTTGTGGCTGATGATCTGGCGTCCGGGAGGCTGATAGCGCCGCATGGCATGACCCCGACGGGCTATGATTATGTCCTGATCACGCTTGATCCGCCCAAGCGTGATCCGCGGGTTGCGCTGTTCTTTGACTGGTTGATGGCCAAGGCAACTGACATGGAGCATGCCATATCACCAGCCTGACTGTGATCAACGAACTGGTTGGCTGTGCATCCGCTCGGAACATTGATTGCGTGCGAAGCGTTTGGGGATTGTTTGAATGGCAAGGGTTTATCGCATGCTGACCGACCTTCCCTATTTCGCCACGGCGGAAAAATACTTCGATATTGGCGTGATCGATATGATTGCGCGTCTGGTGGCGGCAACAGTCATTGGCATGCTGATCGGGTTGAACCGTGATGTGAATGGCAAGCCAACCGGCATGCGCACCCTTGCCCTTGTGTCACTTGGTGCGGCGGTGGTGTCGGTCGTGGCGGTCCATTTTCAGGATCTGATTGATCATCCTGATGCGCTGTCACGTGTGGTTCAGGGGATTTTGCAAGGTGTTCTGACCGGGATCGGTTTCATTGGTGCCGGTGTTATTTTGCGCGAGCCAAAAAACATGTCGGTCACGGGGCTTACCACCGCTGCGACCGTCTGGATGACCGCAGCGCTTGGCATCGCCTGTGCGCTTGCGGCCTGGCATATCGTGATTATTGCAACCGTCTTGACCTTTATTATCCTGGTCGCGCTGAAACCGGTCGAGCTCATGCTGGTGCGCTGGGTCGGCAATTCAGAGGCCGCCAAGGACGCCAAGGAGAGCTAGGGGGCGGTTAAGTAATCCGCCTAGCCGGGTTTGGGCTTAGAAATCCTCGCCCTCGCGGAAGGCGGCAAGGTCGTCAATGCGGTGATAGGGCAGAAGCGTCTGAAGGTTTTCGGGCGGTGTGCCGTTCATCAGGTCATGCAGGTGGCGGGCAAGAACTTCGCCGACATGGCGCTGCGGCTGGTAGTAATAGGCAAGTTTTTGTTTCGAAAGCATACGAAACGGCATGCCGCCAAAGCCGACAACACCAATTCCGTCGCGGATGGTGTCCATGCCAAGTTCCATCAATGCCTCAAGCGCGCCGATCATGGTCATCTGACTTGCGCAGACGACAGCCGTGACATCGCGCTGATTGGCAAAAAGCCGTGTTGTTGATTCGCGCGCAGCCCGCACGGAAATTTCCGACGGCATCCAGATCAGGCTATCGGGATCAAGCCCCGCATCAACCATGGCCCGGCGGGCCCCCTGTTTGCGATATCCGAAAAAGGTCAGGGCTTCGGGCGGGTCGATCATGCCGATATTGCGGTGACCATCATCAAGCAACCGTTTTACCGCGTCATAGGCGGCCTGCTCGTCATCATGATCGACAAAGGCGTGCGGGGTCAGAAGTTCGGTACGGCCAAAGCTGACAAATGGAAAGTCATGTTGCAGACAGTATTTCGCGCGACTGTCTTGCAAGGTGGTGCGTGAAAATACCACGGCATCGGCAAGGCGTTGGGTATGGACCTTGCGCACCGGATCAAGCGGATCTTCGCCGCGCGTCTGGGCCAGCACCAACAGGGAATAGTTATCGGCTTCAAGACCCTGGGTCAGGCTTTCAACCTGTGCCAGAAATCCCGGGTCGCCGTAATCACCGACTTCGGGGGAATAAAGAATGGAACAGACCTGCATGGTTTTGCCGGTTCGAAGCATGACACCACGGGCATCTGGCTGATAACCGATTTCTGCTGCGGCTGCCTTTACGCGGGCGACGGTGTCGGGTTTGACTTCCGGCCCGTCTTTAAGCGCACGCGATACCGTCGTGATCGATAGACCAAGGCGATCGGCAATCGTACGCAAATTGGGGCGAGCAGCAGGCATATACAGGTCCGTTCCATTCAAATTTCGGACAATCTAAGCGCCCGGTTGGCCTAAGGCAATGCGTTCTGTGAAATCACCTTGCGCATGAAATCATAGGATGCCTTGGGGGTACGCTTCTGGGTGGTGTAGTCAACATGCACCAGACCGAAACGCTTTTCATAGCCATATGCCCACTCGAAATTATCCAGAAGCGACCAGGGCATGTAGCCCCGAATGTCGGCACCCTCGGACTTCGCGCGAAGCAGGGCTTCGAGATATTCGGTGTAATAGGCGATGCGGTCCTGATCATCGATCTGGCCGTTTGCCTTAGGGATATCGGTAAAGGCGCCACCGTTTTCGGTAATGAAAACAGGCGGGTTACCGTAATCATCCTGAAGGATCTTCATGGTCTGATAGAAGCAATCCCCGTCAATCGCCCAGCCCATTTCGGTGCGGCGGAAATAGTTTGGCGGCTGGGCATGTTTGAACGGCCATGCAGCCCCTTCGGCGGCCTGAATGTAGCTTGGGAAATACTGGTTTAGCCCCTGGAAATCGACCTTGGTCTTGATGGCTTCAAGGTCGCCATCCTGAATATGGGGCTCCATCCGGTCGATAATCAGTTCCGGATAGCGGCCGTAATATACGGGGTCCAAGAAGATGCCGTTCCATTTGGCTTCGAACAGATCAATCAGATGCGCATCCTGTTCACGACGGTGCGGAAGCGTATAGCCCTTGTGCATCGGCAACACGAAACCGACCGGCACATCCGGATAATGGTTCTTGATCACCCGGGTTGCACGCGCATGACACAGGTTAAGGTGGTGGGCAACGCGCATTGCGGCACGCGGATCGGTAATCCCCGGCGCATGGCGGCCTTCTTCGTGGCCGACCCAGGCAACGACATTCGGCTCGTTGAAGGTGACCCATGATTTCACCCGGTCGCCAAGTCGGGTGACCAGAAGTTCGGTATAGTCGCCAAACCAGTCAACGATGTCACGGTTGGTCCAGCCACCACGATCCTGAAGCGCCTGCGGCAGATCCCAGTGATAAAGGCACAGCCAAGGATCCAGCCCACGTTCAAGCATGCCGTCAATCAGGCGGCTGTAAAAATCAATGCCGGTTTCGTTGACCTTGCCGGTGCCCTCGGGCATCACGCGTGGCCACATCACCGAAAACCG
This sequence comes from Thalassospira sp. UBA4513, assembly GCF_002388495.1. Classification (NCBI taxonomy): domain Bacteria; kingdom Pseudomonadati; phylum Pseudomonadota; class Alphaproteobacteria; order Rhodospirillales; family Thalassospiraceae; genus Thalassospira; species Thalassospira sp. UBA4513. Next base: position 26,455 of record NZ_DGMR01000034.1, on the reverse strand, counting down.
GTAATGGGTTGCGCCCAATCCTTTGATCAGATCAAGGTCTTCGGCCCAGCGATGGTAATGGTCGCACGCGACACTGCCATCATCGCCATTGGCAACGCGGCCCGGTGTTGCGCAATATGTGTCCCAGATGCTGGCACCGCGTCCGTCATCTTTTGCGCCGCCTTCAATCTGGTAACTTGATGTCGAGACTCCCCAGCGGAAACCGTCAGGAAATGATTTGGTCATGTTCGCTTCCTTGCCCTAGCTTTGGATGTCTTTTATTGAACGCATCCAAAATCGTAACGTTTCGAAAAGCACAGCAAAAAAGCTTCCGTACTTTTATATTGGCCTATTATGGTAAGGTTTTCGTGATTGACAAGGGTGAATAAAGCGCTTATCAAAAAAATCGTAACGTTACGATTTTCCGGTCATATCACTTAATAAGAAACCGGGCGTGATCGTGTCCATTAGGGAGGAACATCCGTTATGATGAAATTTTCAAAGATTGCCGCAAGCGTGGCATTTCTGAGCGTCGGTGTATCTGCCGGTGCACTTCATGCCCAGACTGCCGAAGTCCTGCACTGGTGGACTTCGGGAAGTGAACAGGCGGCCCTTGGCGAAATCCGCAAGGCGTTCGAGGCCAAAGGCGGCACCTGGGTCGATACCCCGATTGCCGGTGGCGGCAACGCACGTGCCGCGGCCGTGAACCGTATGCTGGGTGGTGACCCGGCCGCCGTATTCCAGTTTTCCATTGGTCAGCAACTTCGTGAACTGGCTGATCAGGGGCTTCTGGCCAATGTCGGCGACGTTGCCACGGCAGAAAACTGGGATGAAAAGCTGCCGCCGCTGATCGTTAAGGCCGCGAAATATGATGGCAACTACATTGCCGCACCGATCAACATCCATGGCGAAAACTGGATGTTCTATAACACTGCGGTTCTTGAAGAGGCCGGGATCGAGGTTCCGAAAACCTGGGATGATTTCATTGCTGCGGCAGAAAAGCTCAAGGCCGCCGGTGTTACCCCGATTGGCCTGGGCGGTCAGCCCTGGCAGGAACGCATCATGTTCAACAGCGTCCTTTTGGGTGTCGCCGGTCGTGAGTTTTATGCCGAGCTTTACAGCACGCTTGATGATGACCTTCTGAAATCCGACACGATGCGCAAGGTGTTTGAAACCTTTGCCGCGCTCAAACCGTTTGTCGACGAAGCAAGCCCGGGACGTAACTGGAACGAAGCGACCAACATGGTCGCCAAGGGCGAGGCCGCCTTCCAGTTCATGGGTGACTGGGCCAAGGGTGAAATCATCGCAGCCGGGATTGAGCCCGGCACGACAGTCGGATGTGCCTTCGCCCCGGCGATTGATACCGCCTATATCATGACGGTCGATGCCTTTGCCTTCTCGGCCATGGATGGTGAACACGCAACGCCTGCACAGACCTTGATGGCACAGGTGATGCTTGAGCCGGACGTGCAGATTGCCTTTAACAAGAAAAAGGGATCAATCCCGGCCCGTCTTGATGTGCCTGCTGACAGTTTTGATGTCTGTGCCCAAACCGCCATCAAAACCCTTCAGGACAAGAAAACCCACCTTGTCAGCACCGGTTTGTTTGGTGTGCCAAGTGCGGTTTCGGGTGCGATTGATGACACCATCTCCAATTTCTGGAACAGTGCAGATATGAGCCCCGAAGAGGGTCAGGCACAATTCCAGCAAGCGATTTCCTACGCAAAATAACAATTTTGCGAGTTCCGGATATTGCGGAAAAGCGCCGCTGAAACCATGGATGTGGGTGCAGCGGCGCCTCCATAAATAGGCGAGAATGTCATGGCCGAACCGGCACCGGACGTGTTGCAGCGTTCCGAAGATCGAAAATTCACACTCAAGTCTGGAAAAAAGTGTTGGCGGCCGCAATGGAGTGCGGGGATGGCGCTTATCCCGGCGATGACAATCACGATTGTCTGCTTTTACGGGTTCATCATCTGGACTTTCGTCATTTCACTGACCCGGTCAAGGCTTTTGCCCGTCTATAAATTCACCGGCTTTGAACAGTATGTCCGGCTGTTTGCCAATGAACGCTGGTGGACGGCAATGCAAAACCTGGCAATTCACGGGTTCCTGTTTATCGGCGGCTGCGTAGTTTTTGGCTATTTTCTGGCGATTCTGATTGATCGCGGTGTCAAGGCAGAGGGGATGTTTCGAACGCTCTTCATGCTGCCGCTTTCGATGTCGTTCATTGTCACCGGTGTGATCTGGCAATGGGTAATGAATCCGGGGCTCGGCCTGCAAGAGGCCGTGCGTGCCCTTGGCTGGACTGGGTTTGAATTCAACTGGATCGTGCGCCCCGACAGGTCGATTTATACGCTGGCGATTGCCGGAATCTGGCAGCAGGTCGGGCTGTGCATGGCGCTGTTTCTGGCCGGTCTTCGCAATATTGATCCCAATATCTGGAAAGCATCGCGCGTCGATGGCATCCCGGTATGGCGGGTTTATTTGCACATCATCACGCCGATGATGCGCACGGTTTTCTTCACCGTCTTTATTCTGATGAGCGCGATTGTGATGAAGGCGTTTGATCTGGTGGTCGCTCTTACCGGCGGCGGACCGGGCTTCTCATCGGATCTGCCGGCCCGGTTTGTTGTTGATCATATCCTGAACCGTCAGGAACTTGGTCTGGGGGCGGCCGGTGCGTTTGTCTTGCTGTGCACCGTGATTGCCGTGATTTCCCCTTATATCTATTTCGAGCTCAAAAAAGAGCGCGGCGGGCGGGGGCATTGATCATGCGATATAATCGATGGGCCCTTTACGGATTGCTTTGCCTGGCGGCCGTTATGATCATGGCCCCTGTTTTCATCATGATTTCGACATCGCTGAAATCAATGGATGAAATCAGGAATGGCAGCATCTTTACCCTGCCAACTGATCCAAGCTTTGCCGCCTGGAGCAAAGCCTGGTTTGGTGACTGCACCCAGACACTTGGCGAAAAATGCGGTGGGTTGTCATCTTCGTTCATGACCTCGGTACAGATCGTCATCCCCGCCTTGTTCCTGTCGGTCGGGCTTGGGGCGGTGACGGGCTATTCGCTGGCGGTGTGGAAGATGAAGGGGGCGAATGTGATGTTTGCAGCCCTTCTGGTGGGCATGTTCATTCCCCCGCAAGTAACGCTTTATCCCCTGATCATCATGATCCGCGAGTTGGGGATTTTCGGATCCATTCCGGGTCTTATTCTGGTGCATGTCATCTGGGGTGTCGCATTTACCACGATGATGTTCAGAAACTTTTTCAAAACCGTTCCGCAGGATCTTTTAAAGGCGGCCCGCATTGACGGGGCCGGGTTCTGGCGATTGTTCTGGCATGTGATGTTGCCATTGTCGCTGCCGATCCTGGGTGTCGCGATGATTTTGCAGTTCACCTACATCTGGAACGACTTCCTGTTGGGGCTGACATTTGGCGGGCGATCTGGCCAGCCGATGACGGTGGCACTGAACAACCTTGTCGGATCCCAGTTCGGCGAGAAGGAATACAATGTTGATATGGCTGCAACCATGCTGACGGCCTTGCCCACACTGGCGGTTTATCTGCTGTCCGGGCGGTTGTTTGTGCGCGGCATTGCCGCAGGTGCAGTGAAAGGATAACGGGAATGAATGGCGTCGAACTGCGCAATGTGACCAAGGCCTATGCCGGGATCACGGTGATGGAAAACATCAATCTGGAAATTGCCGACGGGGATTTTCTGGTGCTATTGGGGCCATCGGGGTGCGGCAAATCAACATTGCTGAACATGATTGCCGGTCTGGAACCTGTGACGGGGGGCGCGATTGATATTAACGGGCGCGATGTAACAGCACTTGAGCCTGACGAACGCGATATCGCGATGGTGTTTCAATCCTACGCCCTCTATCCAACGATGTCGGTGCGCAAGAATATCGGCTTTGGCCTTAAGATGGCGGGCATGCCTAAGCCCGAGATCGAAGAACGGGTGAACGAAGTGGCCGAACTTTTGCAAATCACGCCGCTTCTGGATCGCAAGCCATCGCAGCTTTCGGGCGGGCAGCAGCAACGTGTTGCCATTGGCCGTGCGCTGGTGCGCGAGCCCGCGGTCTTCCTGTTTGACGAGCCACTCTCGAACCTTGATGCCAAACTGCGCGCTGATATGAGGATCGAGCTTAAGCGTCTGCATGAACGTCTTGGCCGCACGATTGTCTATGTCACCCACGATCAGATCGAGGCAATGACACTGGCCACCAAGGTTGTCGTGCTTGATCGTGGCAGCATCCAGCAGGCCGACACACCGGAAAATGTATATCGTCGGCCGGCAAACCGGTTTGTCGCAAGCTTCGTCGGGGCGCCGACGATGAATTTCGTCGACGGCACCCTTGTTCGCGATGGTGATCAGGTCTTTTTCGACACTGGTAACGGGAAATTGCCGCTGGTTGATGTTCCCGCCGAGGCCAGCGATCTGGTCGGGCGTTCGATGACGCTGGGCGCACGTCCGGAACATTTGATGTTTGATGATGCCGGAATTTCGGCGCGCGTCGTATTGGCAGAGCCGACCGGCCCCGATCAGTATGTTCGACTTGCGGTCGCCGGTGCGGAAATGACCGCCCGAAGCGGGCCGGAACAGGCCTTCAAGTCGGGATCAGACATCGGGGTCGTGATTGATGGTGCGCGGATGTCGTTGTTTGATGTGGAAAACGGCAAGGCGCTTTTGCACGGCTGAGTTTGTGCATTTGCGGGCCTTGGATTTGAAAAATGGCGGTGCATTGCGGCACCGCCATTTTGTTTATTTGACCATCATTGGTTCGGGCAGCGAACTGTCGGAAAACAGCGGATAGCGCGCCCGTGCATTGGGCAACTGATAGTGCCACCATTCGTGATCGTAATATTCGAAGCCTGCGCTGACCATGATGCCGAGCAGCAGGAAGCGGTTGGTTTCGGCCTCTTTGGAGATCAAATCAGAGCCATGATAGGACCGGATATGCATTTCATCAAACCCTGCCCCCATATCCAGTTCCTTGCCGTTTTGATCAATCAGCGTTAGATCAATGGCCACACCACGACCGTGTGGCGATCCGAAATCCGGATTGGCGACGAAATCGGGGTTGGGTGAATGGTTCCAAAGGGCCCGTTGGGCTTCCTGGGGACGAAACGCATCAAGAATGCGCAATTTCACCCCCTGACGACGCGCCATGGCGGCGGCCTTTTTCAAACAGGCAGCGGCATCCGCGTGAAGATAGCAGGCAGGTCGTGTATAAATCGGTGCCCCGGTGAAATTGCGATCCGTGGCATAGACGATATCAATTTCGACATCATATTCGTAAGGCGTAATTTCGACCAGCGCCATCGCCGGAGGCTCCCTGTTCTTGTCGTTCACCGATTACATAAAGAAGATGCTGACTGGACAGTCGCGCATATCAGATGGCGCCGACCATAGCGCATCGGACGCCGCAAAGACAAAGGCGGAAAAGTCCGGTCCGACAATTTTGGCGATTGATACGGCATCAACGTCGCTGTCGACGGCCGTCTTGATAAATGGCGAGGTCAAAGGCGAACTTTATGAAGATATGGAACGCGGTCAGGCAGAGCACCTGATGGGTTTCATTGCCAAGACGCTTGAGACCGCGAAAGTCGACCTTGCCGATCTTGACGGGATTGCGGTGACGGTTGGTCCGGGGGCCTTTACCGGCATGCGGATCGGCCTTTCGACGGCGCGTGCGCTTGGTCTGGCGCGCAAGATCCCGGTGGTTGGCGTCAGTTCGCTCGAAGCCGTCGCCTATGGCGTGACCGAGCGTGATCATCAGGGCCGCAATATTCTGGTTGCCCTTGATAGCAAACGAAACGAGATCTTTGCCCAAGCTTTTGATGGCAAAAAACGCCCGCTTAGCAATGCTGAATGTGTCGCCCCGCGTCAGGCCCTGATGATGGCCCCGCCCGGTGATACCTTGCTTGCCGGGGATGCCACCCCGCGCCTTTTGACCGCAGCCGCCCATGCGCCGGACGCCTTTTATGATTGCACGGCACCCGGCCTTCCGCGGGCGGGCAATGTGGCAAGGATCGCGGCCGCGCGTTGGGAAACCGGTGAAAACCTGGCGCCGGTGCCGCTTTACCTGCGCGCGCCCGATGCAAGACGCATCGAAGATCAGGGACCGCAGAAAAAGAAATGAGCCCGGCCAAATCCAACGATGGCAGTTCTGGTTATGACGCCTCGCAGATTGTGCTGGTGCCCTTGACGGCGGCCTTTGCGACGGTGGCAAGTGCGCTACATGCAGAGGGATTTGATGATGCCTGGAATGAGGATGCAATTATCCGGTTGCTTGATGTGCCCGGTGCGTTTGGCATTTTGGCTTATCGACCCGGTGATCAGGCCAAAAATGCAAAGGATCAGCCACTTGGCTTTGTTCTGATGCAGACTGTGCTCGATGAGGCGGAGATCAATACCATCACGGTTGCCCCGGATGCCCGGCGCATGGGGGTGGGACGGGCATTGCTTGATGCGGTCAAGGATCGCCTCGTGGCGGCAGGTGTTACCCGTATTTTGCTGGAAGTGGCAGTCGATAATGATGGCGCGATTGCGCTTTATCGTCAGAACGGCTTTGCCGAAATTGGGCGTCGCAAGGGCTACTATGCCCGGCCCGATGGCCGAAAAGTTGATGCCTTGGTCCTCGAACGACTGATCTAGATAATTTTTTCGATGTCGGTGACCTTTTCGATCCATGGCAGGAATTTTTGTTTGCCAATAGGGTGTTAGGCAATCTGGAACAATTTTAATCGATTATACCCACATAATGAGTGTGGTTTTGAGCGCCAACCTGTTGTAGTGTAAGCCTGCATCGGAACTGGCGGTTTTATGATCCCTTGCGGATTATGAGTCGGTAGGTTCCCGGTGTATCAGTGATTTCGGCCAGTTCGACGACTTCGTCGCCCATCTCGGTTACCGAGCGCGGAACGTTTTTCAACGGTTCACCAGCGCCGAGGGTAACCTCCAGAACCTGACCAGGTGTCATGGTTTCGAGTTTGAGGCGGGTGCGCACAAATGTCATCGGGCAGACGTCATCTGTGATGTCTATTTTATGGTCGGGGGTTGCGGTGGCCATGTTGGTCTCCTGCCTTGATGCGTAACTTTGAAGTAGCGCCCTTCATCGCAGGTAGCAAGTGGCCAGAAGAATGCCGATATGATTGTGATTGCAGGGTGTTAGTACCGGCGATCTACAGGAAGCGGAATTTATCGCGAATTCAACCTTGCGATATGTGGCGGATTTTTCAATATTGAGCCACAAGAGATCGACGCCAGAGACACGTCTCGGCTGGGGACAGGTGGAACCGGAAACGGAAACGAGAAACAAGACAATGCTTGCAGAATCAACTATCGAGCAGAAATGCATCGACGCGGGCCTGAAAATGACGGGCCAACGCCGGGTGATTGCCCGTGTGCTCTCTGAGTCCGAAGACCACCCGGACGTTGAACTGGTTTATCGTCGGGCGACCGACATTGATCCGAAGATTTCGATTGCGACCGTATATCGTACCGTGCGCCTGTTCGAAGAGGCGGACATCCTTGAGAAACACGATTTCGGCGATGGCCGTGCGCGTTACGAGGAACTGACCGAAGAACATCACGATCACCTGATCGACATGCGTTCGGGCGAGGTGATCGAGTTTTCGAACGAAAAAATCGAAAACCTTCAGGAAGAGATCGCCAAGGAACTGGGCTTCCGTCTGGTGGGGCATCGTCTTGAGCTTTACGGTGTTCCTTTGAAAGACGGCAAGTAATTCCAGCGTTCAATCGCGCACTGAACTTACAGTTTTCAAGGCCACTTGCTGAAACAGGCAAGTGGCCTTCATAATTTTGTTACCTGTTCTTCACAAAGCCTTCACTCGCTCTTCACGCCGTTCTTGCGCAAAATCCGTGCAGTTGAACGAAAGGGTGTTGTCATGCGTGACGAAAAACAGCTTCAGCGGCTTGAGGTTCGCCTTGCCGAGAATGAAAACGAAATTCTCGCCAGCCAGAAGCTTCGCTACAAAGTGTTCTATGAAGAACGCGGCGCCAAACCGACCGAGGAAATGGCAGCCGAAAAGCGCGACTTCGATCACTATGATCCGCTCTGCGATCATCTGCTTGTTCTTGATCACAATCGCGGTGCCGGTGCAGATGCGGTTGTTGGCACCTATCGCCTGCTGCGCCAGTCAGTAGCCAACGAGCATGGCGGCTTTTACAGTGCTGATGAATACCATATCGAAAGCATGCTTAATGCGGTGAAAGATACCGGCGAGATCATGGAGCTGGGTCGATCCTGTGTCGAAGCCGAATACCGCACCATGCCGACCTTGCAGCTTTTGTGGCAGGGGATCGCGGCCTATGTTTTCAAATACGACATCAAACTGATGTTTGGTTGCGCATCCTTCCATGGCACCGATCCGGATGCCTTCAAGGATGTTCTGACCTATCTGCATCACAATCACCTTGCCCCCGAAGACATGCGTCCGCGTGCGATTGCTGATCGTTACGAGCCAATGATGCGTGCCGAGATTGATGGCATTGATCAGCGCCAAGCACTTCGTGATCTGCCGCCGCTGATCAAGGGCTATCTGCGTCTGGGTGGTTTTGTCGGTGACGGGGCAGTGGTCGACCATCAGTTCAACACCACCGACATTTGCATCGTGTTGCCGACCGAAAAGGTAACCGATCGCTATTACAAGCATTACGAACGCACCGCGAGGGTATCGTGAACTGCCATGTGTGCGCTGCCATCCGCCTGATGGCTTATGTGCTTTTGACACTGGTTTTGTTGCCGGTGCAAATGGTGGCAATTGCCGCACGATTGAAGCTGGCTGAAGAATTGCCGCGTTTCTATCACGCCCTTTGCCTGCGCATCCTGCATATCGAAGTCCGGGTTTCGGGTGTTGATATGATGGACGGGCCGGGTGTGATCGTTGCCAACCACGCATCCTATCTTGATATCCCGGTGCTGGGCGCTTTGACCCGTGGCAGCTTTATCGCCAAGACCGAAGTCGCCGATTGGCCGGTGTTTGGTTTGCTTGCCAAACTTTCACGCACCACCTTTATCGAACGCCGTGCGGCGCGATCCCGTGAACAGAACGATCAACTAAGTCAGCGTCTGGGCAATGGTGACAAGCTGATCCTGTTCCCGGAAGGGACAAGCAACGACGGCAACCGTGTGTTGCCATTTAAGTCGACCCTGTTTGCCGCGGCAGAGCGGGTGATGCCGGATGGGTCGCCGGTCAAATTCCAGCCGATTTCGATTGCCGCCACCCGTCTTGACGGTGCGCCGATCGGTCGCGATTTGCGGGCATTTTATTCCTGGTACGGGGATATGGACTTGGCCCCGCATTTGTGGCAGTTTCTCGCGCTCGGCAAGGTGACGGTTGAGATTGTTGTCCATCCGCCTGTGACGCTGGCAGATGCAGCCGGATCACGCAAGGAACTTGCCCGGATGTGTGAAGCCCGTGTTGCCCAGGGACATCAGGCAGCGTTGCGAGGCCTGCATCAGGGTGTGCCGGTTCAGTTGATTGACAGCGATCTGTCGGGCGAGCTGATCGGTTTTTCGCCGCTTGCGATCATTTCGGAAGATTTTCGACTGTTTGGTCCGGATCGACAGTTCGGCTCCTGACCGTTTTGCCGTATAATGCCCCGGTTGATGTGAAATTCGGTTTCACCTGACCGGGATTTCAGATAACGAGATGTCCGAGGAGTTCCGATCACCGATTGTTCGGAACTCAGGCGCGGTGTGAGTGATCACACCGCTTTTCGGCGTTTTGAGAGAGCGAAACGGATCTGGCGTGACTGAACCGAAGAAACTTTTTGTAAAAACATATGGCTGTCAGATGAATGTCTATGACAGCCTGCGCATGCAGGATGTTCTGGCGCCGCTGGGTTACCAGCCGGTCGACAGCGCCGAGGGGGCCGATATGGTTATCCTCAATACCTGCCATATCCGCGAAAAGGCCGCCGAAAAGGTATTTTCTGATTTGGGCCGCGTGCGCAAGCACAAGGAAGCCAAGGAAGCCAATGGCGGCGACAAGATGATTGTCGCGGTTGCCGGCTGCGTCGCGCAGGCCGAAGGGGCCGAATTGATGAAGCGCGAACCGATGGTCGATATGGTGTTTGGTCCGCAGACCTACCATCGCCTGCCGGAAATGGTTGCGCGCGCCAATCGCGCAGTTGGCCGCAATCGCATCGTCGATACCGATTTCCCGGCCGAAGAAAAGTTTGATCATCTGCCAGAACAGGTTTCAAAACAGGGCTATTCAGCGTTTCTGGCCATTCAGGAAGGCTGTGACAAGTTCTGCACGTTCTGTGTTGTGCCTTATACCCGCGGGGCGGAATATTCGCGCCCCGGTGCCGATGTCATCCGCGAAGCCAAGCAACTTGTCGCCCATGGCACGCGCGAACTGACCCTTTTGGGGCAGAATGTGAATGCCTATCACGGCGAAGCACCAAATGGCGGGGAATGGACACTTGGCCGGTTACTGCGCGAGCTGGCTGAAATCGACGGGCTTGATCGCATTCGTTACACCACGTCGCATCCGCGCGATGTTGATGAGGATCTGATTTCGGCGCATCGCGATCTTAAGAAGCTGATGCCGTTCCTGCATTTGCCGGTACAGGCCGGGGGCGACCGCGTTTTGCAGGCGATGAACCGCAAACATACCAATGCGGATTACCGTGATATCGCAGCACGGCTTAAGGATGCCTGCCCTGATCTTGCGCTGTCTTCGGACTTTATCGTCGGCTTCCCCGGTGAATCCGACAAGGATTTCGAAGACACGATGGAAATCGTGCGCGACATCACTTTCATTCAGGCGTTTAGCTTCAAATACAGCCCGCGGCCGGGAACCCCGGCATCGGCGATGGAGCTGCAGGTGCCTGAAAGAGTCAAAACCGAACGGATCATGCGCCTGCAGGCGCTGCTGGCGGAACAGCAGTTGGTGTTCAACCAGAACAGTGTCGGCAAGGAGATGGATGTTCTTTTGGAACGCAGGGGCAAGTATGATGGCCAGTTGGTGGGCAAAAGCCCCTATATGCAGCCGGTTCATGTCAGCGGTTTGCCGGAATCAGCCCTAGGACAGATCGTTCGCTTGAAAATCACCGAAGCGCTGCCTAATTCCCTTGGCGGCGAACTGGTCGACGCCACCCGAAACGACCAGAAATCTGAAAGGAACGTTGCGTGAGCGGCACCCCCACGAAAAGCAAGACCAACACCAAAACCAAACACGCCCCCAAGGATTCCGATCAGATCGAGTTTCAGGACAACGCGATTGCGCAAGTGTTGTACGGCCCGCAGGCCGAAAACCTGACGCGTTTGTCTGAACGGACCGGTGTTCAGGTTTCAAGCCGCGGCCTTGTGGTGATGCTGGCCGGTGATCCGGCCAAGGTTGCACAGGCCAAAAAGGTTCTTGCGCAGCTTTATGCGCGCCTGCGTGATAAGGAAATCGATCATATCGATGTCGAAACGGTAGAAGGTGCGGTGCGTCTTTCCGAACCGGACGACACAGATCCCTGGAGCGGCCAGACCAAGGATATGTTTGGTGGATCGCGTCTGACGATCCAGACCAAAAAGCGTCGTATTTCGCCGCGCTCCAAACGCCAGAAGGACTATGTCGAGGCGATCCTTGATAACGAGCTGATCTTTGGCATCGGCCCGGCCGGTACCGGTAAGACCTATCTTGCGGTCGCGATGGCGGTGCAGGCGTTTATTTTGGGTCAGGTGGATCGTATTATTCTGTCGCGACCGGCGGTCGAAGCCGGTGAACGCCTTGGCTTCTTGCCGGGTGATCTGAAAGACAAGGTCGATCCGTATCTTCGCCCGCTTTATGACGCGCTGCATGACACGCTTCCGGGGGATGTGGTGATCAAGCGCATGGAAAGTGGCGAGATCGAAGTCGCCCCGCTGGCTTTCATGCGTGGTCGTACCCTTTCGCACGCCTTTGTCATTCTGGACGAGGCGCAAAACACCACCCCGATGCAGATGAAAATGTTCCTGACCCGTTTGGGCGAAGGGTCGCGCATGGTGGTGACCGGCGACATGACACAGATCGATTTGCCCGATGGCACGAAATCAGGTTTGCGAGATGCACTTGAAACCATTGGCGATGTCAAAGGCGTTGCCACGATCAAGTTCGATCAGCGCGATGTGGTGCGCCATCACCTTGTGACCAAGATTGTCCAGGCCTATGACGCGGCGGATGCCCTGCGTGATCGCCTGAAAAAGGGCTATCGCGGTGACAAGGACAGCGCAGCCAAGGATACGGGTGATGACGGCACCGCTTGAACTGGACCTTGAGGTCGAAGCGGGCGACTGGCATCAGGACGAGATCGCGGCCATCGAAGCGGCCGTGATCGCGGCCCTTGATGGTGCGCTTAGCGATGGTGCCCTTTGGGATGACAACGCGGTGCCGACCGACGGGACCGAAGATGAAGGCGATGGTGCATCGCTTTTATCGGTTGCCCCGGTGATCGAGATCGGGGTGCGTTTGTCAGATGATGCATCGGTTCAGATCCTCAACCGTGATTATCGCGACAAGGACAAACCAACCAATGTGTTGTCCTTTGCCGCCCTTGAAAGTGCCGAGGATGCCGATGCATTTATGATGGCGCCAGATATGCCCTTGATGCTGGGTGATATCGTGATTGCGCGCGAAACATGTGCGCTCGAAGCCATCGAACAGCAAAAGCCATTGAAAAATCATCTTGTTCATCTTGCCGTTCATGGCACGCTACATCTTGTCGGCTACGATCATATGGTTGATGATGAAGCCGAAGAGATGGAAGAGCTTGAACGTCAAATTCTTGCCGGACTTGGGATTGATGATCCCTACGAACCGATTGAAGATGAACCGGTTTAGTAGACCTGCACACGGTTTGTTTGAATTATAGGATGTCGAAACCGACCCATGAACGACTCTAGTCAACGCGACGACGACCACGAGAGTATGCGCCCTCGCACTGGCGAGGATACAATTCAGGACGCTGAAAACGGCTCCTTATGGGATAACGTGGCCTCGGCCCTGGGGTTCAAGCGGGGTAAGTCCCGCAACGGCGAAGCTTCGCTCAGCGATACGCTTGAAGAGCTCGCCGAGCGGACCGAACAGGATGAAGAGCCGGTCTCGCTGCACGAACGTTCCCTGTTTGAAAACATCATTGCACTTCGCGACATGACGGCAGAAGACGTCATGATTCCGCGCGCCGATATTGTGGCGGTTCCCAAGACCATCGCACTTGAAGAACTGGTCGAAGTGATGGTCAAGAAGGCCCATTCGCGGCTTCCGGTGTATGGCGATACCCTTGATGACATTGCCGGCATGGTGCACATCAAGGACGTGCTTGGCTGTGTTGCTGCTGGTCGGGAATTCAGCCTGCAGTCACTGTTGCGTCGGGTTTTGTTCGTGTCGCCGGCCATTCGGGTTCTTGATCTTCTGTCGGAAATGCGGCTGTCGCGTACGCATATGGCGCTTGTTGTTGATGAATTCGGCGGGATTGATGGCCTGATCACCATCGAGGATCTGGTGGAAGAAATCGTCGGCGAGATTGATGATGAGCACGATATCGACCAGACTCCCAAACTGATCCGCCTCTCGGATGGTTGTTATATCGCTGATGCCCGGTTCGAGGTCGAAGACCTTGAAGAAAAGCTGTCCTTCGGATTGCTTGACGAGGATGAAGACGAAGACATTGATACACTTGGTGGGCTTGTCTTCTCGTTGGCCGGGCGCGTTCCGGCGCGTGGGGAATTGATTGAACATCCAAGCGGTATTCAGTTCGAAGTTCTTGATGCCGATCCAAGGCGCATCCGTCGCCTGCGTATTCATATGATACGCCGGGAGGATGAAGGTCCCGCCGCAGCCATCGAAAATCAGGAAAAAGCGGATGATTGAGGCCATGGCGCGCCGACTTGCCGGTCTTTCGGGCTGGCGCAGGCGTCTTGTGTGGTTGTTGTCCGGTGCGGTGGCGGTTTTGGCGCTGCCGCCTTTCTTTATAATCCCTGTTTTACCAATTTGCTTTGCGGTTTTGCTCTGGAGCCTTGAGGGTGTCCGCTGCAACAAGGGGGCGCTTTCGGCGGGCTGGTGGTTTGGCACCGGCCATTTTGCCGCAGGATTTTATTGGGTCAGTCACGCCTTTCTGGTGCAGCCCGAAATCTATGGCTGGATGATTCCGTTTGCCCTTTTGGGGCTTGGCGGCGGATTGGCGGTTTTTCCGATGCTGGCCGTTTGGGCGAGCTGGCGTTTGGGGAGTGGCGTGATCCGGCATGCAGTGTTGCTGGCCGTTTTCTGGGCGGTGGTGGAATATCTGCGCGGTCATATCCTGACAGGCTTTCCATGGAACCTTTTGGGCCATGTTTGGGCCATTGATGCGGCCCCCATGCAGTTTGCCTCGGTTGTCGGGGTTTATGGCCTTTCCCTTGTCACAGCCCTTTTTGCAACCTTGCCTGCGGCCTTTGTTGCCGGAAGATCCGGCAAGATAGCAGCCCTTGGCGGGATCATGATTGCGGTGGCCCTTTGGGGTGGCGGTGCGGTGCGCCTGATGATGGTCGGGCCCGCAGAGACCGAAGTTGCCCTTTCAGAGTTGCCAGCCGATGTGCCGATTTTGCAAATTGTTCAGCCCAATATCCCCCAACGGGAAAAATGGCTGCCCGAACTGCAAAACCAGCATTTCTCGCTGCTGCTTGATATGTCGCGCCGACCGGAAACCCTGCGTCCGGATCAAAAACGCATCGTGATCTGGCCGGAAACGGCCGCGACCTTTTTTGTTGAGACCCAGACAGAGGCCCGTATGCAAATGGCCGGTGTGTTGGGGCCTGAAGACATCCTGATTACCGGGGCACCTCGGACCTATCCGCGTGACACGGATGAATACAAGGTCTGGAACGCCATTCAGGTAATCGATGCCACCGGTCATATTGTCGCCAGCTTTGACAAGTTTCATCTGGTGCCATTTGGTGAATATGTACCGTTCAGATCCATCCTGCCATTCCCGAAACTGACAGCAGGCCGGACCGATTTCTCTGCCGGACCGGGGCCGCAGACCTTGTCTGTCAACGGGATGCCGGGTTTCTCTCCGCTGATTTGCTATGAGGTTATCTTCCCGGGAGCGGTGATTGATGACGATCATCAACCCGACTGGCTCTTAAATGTCACCAATGACGGGTGGTTTGGGCGCAGCGCAGGCCCATATCAACATATGGCCGCAGCCCGTTTTCGCACCATCGAGGAGGGTCGCCCCCTCGTAAGGGCAGCCTATACCGGGGTATCGGTTGTCTTCGATGCCTACGGGCGCAAGCTTACAGACTTGGGTTTAGGAGAGAGGGGAATCTTGGTGCACCCCCTTTCGAGTAACAAAAACCATACAACAGTATATTATTTGTGGCGTGACTTGCTATTTTACGGTATTGTTACCTTCTTTGCCGTTCTCGCTATGGGATATAAACGCAACGCAAAATCCCTCTAGGCGGCTGAAAATTTTGCCAAACCGTCCAGAAATTGTCCCTCAAAACAAGGACGGATAGGCCGGAGTGAGAGAAGGAACTGCCATAAAATGTCGCCTAAGGATGAAACTAAGATGGTAAAGAACACACGCGGTCGGGGCCGTGGCCGGACCGCAAGTGGTGCTCCAAATCCTGTCGATATTCACGTTGGTGCGCGTGTTCGCTTGCGCAGGACTCTTCTTGGCATGAGCCAGGAGAAGCTTGGTGAAGCGATCGGCCTGACATTCCAGCAAGTACAGAAGTATGAGCGTGGTGCCAACCGCGTTGGTGCATCGCGTCTGTACGACCTGTCGCGGGTTCTTGAAGTGCCTGTATCATTCTTCTTTGACGACATGCCCGACGAGATTTCGTCGAAATCGGTGCATGAACGTCGGGAAATGTCGGAAAGTCCGGACCCGTTTGACAACGATCCGATGAACCGTCGCGAGACGCTTGAACTGGTGCGTGCCTACTACCGGATTACCGATCCGAACCAGCGCAAGAAAATCTTTGAACTCGTCAAATCGATGGGTGCATTGCAGGGCACTGATTCCGATCAGAAATAGTCGGTTTGACCGATGGTTTTGGGCAAAAGACGTATTTCACAGACCGTGAATTACGTCTTTGTCTTTTGAGCACGACCGCCCCGGATGCACTGCCATCGGGATTACGGTTTTGCGTCAATGATGCTTGACCTTCAAATAGCGATCGGGCACAACCGACGAGACAGTTCGACCCGGACTGACATTGTGGACGGATTTGGACCGCTTGCCACCACACAAAAAAAGGCTAAGTGGGCGCTATCGATACGGCCTCGTATCGGGAGCCCTCCGGTCCAGTTTTGGAAACCCATTACCGGAGAAGGTCTTATATGTCTCTTTCCGATTATCTATTTACCAGTGAATCCGTCTCGGAAGGTCATCCGGACAAAGTCTGTGACCGCATTTCCGATTCCATCGTTGATGCTTTTCTTGCTGCGGATGAAGATTCGCGCGTTGCCGTCGAAACCCTTGCCACCACCAACCGTGTGGTTCTGGCAGGCGAAGTTCGCGGTCCTGAAAGCGTGACCAAAGAGGTCATGATCGAAAAGGCCCGTCAGGCAATCCGTGAAATCGGTTACGAGCAGGATGGCTTCCACTGGAAGACGGCCGAGATCGAATGCCATGTGCATGAACAGTCTTCTGATATCGCGCAGGGCGTTGACTCCGCTGGTGAAAAAGACCTTGGCGCTGGTGACCAGGGCATCATGTTTGGTTACGCTTGTAACGAAACCGATGAACTGATGCCGGCCCCGATCCAGTTTTCGCATCGTATCCTGCGCGCCATGGCCGCTGACCGCCACTCCGGCAAGGTGCCGCAGTTCGGCCCGGATGCCAAAAGCCAGGTAACCCTGCGCTATGCTGCAGGCAAGCCGGTTGCGGCAACTTCGGTTGTTGTATCAACCCAGCATGCCGACGGCCTTTCGCAGCGCGATGTTCATGAGCTGGTTATGCCCTATATCGAAGCAGCCCTTCCGCAAGGTTGGATGCCGCCGGCTGATGAAATCTACATCAACCCGACAGGCCGTTTCGTGATTGGTGGTCCTGATGGTGATGCCGGCCTTACCGGTCGTAAGATCATCGTCGATACCTATGGTGGTGCGGCCCCGCATGGCGGCGGCGCGTTTTCGGGTAAGGATCCAACCAAGGTTGACCGTTCGGCTGCCTATGCTGCGCGTTATCTTGCGAAAAACGTTGTTGCGGCTGGTCTTGCCGAGAAATGCACCATTCAGCTTGCCTATGCGATTGGCGTTTCCAAGCCGCTGGCGCTGTACGTTAACAACCATGACACCGGCAATGTTGACGAACTGAAGCTTGGTGACGTTCTGCGTCAGCTGATGGATCTCAGCCCGCGTGGCATTCGTGAGCATCTGTCGCTGTGCCGTCCGATCTACACGCCGTCTTCTGCTTATGGTCACTTTGGCCGTCAGCCGACCGACGATGGTGGCTTCTCCTGGGAGCGCACCGATCTGGTCAGCGACCTGAAATCGGCATTTGGTGCCTGATTGACAGAAAGCGCGTTAAAAAGTGCGATTTGCCAAAATCGCATGACGTGATAAGAGGCGGGCGGCCCGGACATTTCGGGCCGCCCGTTTTGATTTTCAGTTCGCCTGACCCGCAAATTCCGACCCTGATCGACAGAAACGACCATGCGCAACAAAGACCGTCCGCTTCCGACCCCTGATCGACCGAATTTCTATGGCCGACGCGGCAGCCGTCCGCTTAAGGATTCTCGCAAGGCTCTTGTGGATGCCATGCTGCCAAAGATCGGGATTACCTATCCCGAGGCAGCTGGGGTCGATCCCAACAGCTATTTCGATGGCACGCCCGAACAGCTGTGGCTTGAAATCGGCTTTGGCGGCGGGGAGCATCTGGCAGGTCAGGCCGAGGCCAATCCGACGGTGGGGATTATTGGTGCTGAGCCGTTTATGGACGGGGTTGGTAGCCTGCTGCGCCATCTTGATGAGCGTAATCTGACCAATGTGCGCGTGGTGGCCGATGATTCGCGCCCGCTGCTTTATAAGCTGATTGATGCCTGTTTTGATCGGGCCTTTTTGCTGTTTCCCGATCCCTGGCCGAAGAAGCGCCACGCCGAGCGCCGCTTTATCGGGCCCAAGAATCTTGCGCTGCTTGCCCGTCTTCTGAAAGACGGGGCCGAGTTCCGGGTCGCCAGTGACGATATGCAGTATATTTCCTGGACGTTGCAGCACATGCATAACCATCCGGACTTCGAATGGCTGGCCGAAGGCCCGGATGATTGGCGTACGCCGCCAAGCGATTGGGTCAAAACCCGCTATGAGCAAAAGGCGCTACGTCAGGGCAAGAAGTGCAACTATCTCCGGTTCCGCCGTAAGCCACGTCAGTCCTGATCCTTGCCTGCTTTGGATTCTGTCTGACGGGAGTCGGCAGGTTCAGGGCAGAGCTGCGATTCCGGCATGACCGGGTGATCACGGCGTCCTGACTTTACTGTTTCATGAAGATAGGCAAAGCATGTTCGTCCCGACGGTTTGGATGTGTATGAGGTATCTATGCGCCCCAAACATGTTTTGTCCGGTGCCTTCGAACGAGACAAAAGTCAGGCTGTGCAGGCGTTTGCCGGGTTGGCAGCGCACAGTGTCCGCCGGGCTATCGGGTGCGGGTGTTTTGATGTCGTCTGTGATGCATGTCCGCGGTTTGCTGTCACGGGCGGAATCCTTAGGTTGAATGGCATCGGCAGCCGGTATCCTGACTTGATTTTTGCGTAAACCGGCTGTATAAGGCCGCCAAGCTTTTTGTAAATTCTGACAAAGAGTGGGCCCTGCGCCCGCTCTTTTGTGCTTTTTGGGGTATGGCATCGCTTTATGGCTGAGCTGATTGGACAACAGTTAAAAGACCCGTTGATGGCGAAAATCGTTGAGATTATCGAGCCGTCAATCAACGCGCTGGGCTTTGAGCTGGTTCGGGTTTCGATGACAGGTCAGGACCATAACATCCTGCAGATCATGGCAGATCGCCCGGGTGCGAAAGGCAGCATCAACGTTGAAGATTGCGCCCAAATCAGCCGTACGGTTTCTGCCCTGATGGATGTCGAGGACCCGATTTCAGGTGCCTATCACCTTGAAGTCAGTTCCCCGGGTATCGACCGCCCGCTGACCCGTGCCGCGCATTTCGACGTGTGGAAGGGATTTGAGGCAAAGGTCGAACTGGTGATGGCCAAGGATGGTCGTCGCCGTTTCAGCGGTGTGCTGGATGGGATTGAAGATAATGCGGTCGCCCTGATTGTAGATGGCGAACGTGTCTTGTTGCCGTTGGCCGATATCGCAAAAGCGAAATTGGTCCTGACAGATGAATTGATCGCGCACGTCACCGGCGACCGCCGGAATGACGATAACGCAGAATAGAGGTTGGATATGGAAGCAACTTCGGGAATGCCGCGGCCGGAACTTTTGCAGGTCGCAGATGCCGTTGCCCGTGAAAAGGGCATTGATCGTGACGAGGTTCTCGGTGCTATGGAGCAGGCCATCCAGAAGGCCGGCCGTTCCAGATATGGTCACGAGCATGACATTCGTGCCCATATCGACCGCAAAACCGGCGAAATCAAACTCGCTCGTTACATCGAAGTCACCGATGAAATCGAAAACGATTTCACCCAGATGTCGCTCGAACAGGCACGTATTCGTGACGAGAACATCAATCTTGGTGAATTCCTGATTGATCCGCTGCCGCCGATTGATTTTGGTCGTATTGCTGCCCAGACCGCGAAACAGGTCATCGTGCAGAAAGTGCGCGACGCAGAACGCGAACGCCAGTACGAGGAATACAAGGACCGTGCCGACGAAGTTATCAACGGCGTCGTCAAGCGTGTCGAGTTTGGCAACGTTCTTGTTGATATCGGTCGTGCCGAAGCCATCCTGCGCCGCGAAGAACTGATCCCGCGTGAGACGGTTCGTCAGGGTGACCGGGTACGTGCCCTTATCCTTGATGTCCGTCGTGAACAGCGTGGTCCGCAGATCTTCCTGTCGCGTACCCACCCGACCTTCATGGCAAAACTGTTTGCCCAGGAAGTACCGGAAATCTACGACGGCATTATCGAAATCAAATCGGTTGCCCGTGACCCGGGTTCGCGCGCGAAAATTTCGGTTCTGTCTTCGGACAGCTCGATTGACCCGGTCGGTGCCTGCGTTGGTATGCGCGGTTCGCGCGTCCAGGCCGTTGTTGCCGAACTTCAGGGCGAAAAAATCGACATCATCCAGTGGTCGGAAGATCCGGCAACCTCTGTTGTGAACGCTTTGGCCCCGGCCGAAGTCACCAAGGTTGTGATTGATGAAGAAACCAACCGTATCGAAGTCGTCGTTCCGGACGATCAGCTGAGTCTTGCCATTGGCCGTCGTGGTCAGAATGTGCGTCTGGCGTCCCAGCTGACCGGTTGGGATATCGATATTCTGACCGAGGAAGACGAAAGCGAACGTCGTCAGGAAGAAGCACGCAAGCGTGCGGAAATGTTCATCAAGGCGCTTGATGTTGACGAAGTTATCGCCCATCTCCTGGTCGCCGAAGGCTTCACCTCGATCGAGGAAGTCGGTTACGTGCCGCTGGCAGAACTGGCCGAGATCGAAGGTTTCGAAGAAGAAATCGCCGAAGAGCTGCGCAACCGCGCACGCACCTTCCTTGCCGAAGAGGCCGAGCGTCTTCAGAAACGTCGCGAAGAGCTTAAGGTTGCCGATGATCTGGTTGAATTCCCGGGTCTGTCGCTGGCTGTTGTTGTTCGCCTTGGTGAAAACGACGTCAAAAACCTTGAAGATTTCGCGGATCTCGCCAGTGACGAGCTGATCGAATATGTCGGGGATGCCGATTCCATTACCATGGATCAGGCCAACGACATGATCATGGAAGCCCGTCGCAAGCTTGGCTGGTTCGAAGGTCTTGAAGAAGAGACCGAAGAATCCGCGGAAAGCGAAGAGGCCTAAGGCCGATCGGAGGATGCCATGTCGCATCGTAAAGGCGGCAAGGTAGCCGAGGTTCCGGAACGCCGGTGCATTGTCACCGGCGAAGTCCGGCACAAGGAAGATCTTCTCAGGGTTGTGATCGGGCCGGATGGTTCGGTTGTTCCCGACCTTGAGGAACGGCTGCCGGGACGGGGATTATGGTTGTGCCCGTCGCGGGATGTGGTAAATACCGCCTGTGCAAAGAACGCCTTTGCCCGGGCGGCCCGACAAAAAGTCGTGGTCGACACCGCACTTGCAGACCGGATCGAAGAGCTGCTGACGCGCAAATGCATCGATCTGTTGTCGCTGGCGCGGCGTGCAGGACAGGCTGTTGCAGGATTTGAAAAGGCCCGTGCCCAGATTGCCGAGGGCGCAGCCTTAGTATTGGCGGCACGCGATGGTGCCGCAGACGGAAAATCAAAGATCGAGGCCAAGGCCCGGGATCTGCCGATTTATTCCGTTCTGGATGCTGCTGAAATCGGCGCGGCCTTTGGTCGCGAAAAAGCAGTACATGTGGCCGTTGCGCCAGGAGGCCTTGCCAATCGGTTGGGGCGTTCGTGCAAACGGCTTGAAGGATTTCGCGCTGTCTGAGATCAGATGAGCGCCAGACGGACAGGACAGGATCGGCGTATGTGCCCGATCCCGCAGGAAATGAGGAAGTTGAACGGATTATGAGTGATCGCGATCAGGAGAAGAAACCGCTGAGCCTCAACAGATCGAAGCTTGAATTGAGCAAGACGGTCGAGGCAGGGCAGGTTCGTCAAAACTTCTCGCATGGACGGTCAAAATCTGTGACCGTCGAAGTGCGCAAGAAGCGTACATTCGAAAAGAACGAATCCGGTCGCTTCCGTGAGGTGAAGAAGGATCTCGTTGAAGAACAGTCCCCGGCAGCAGAAAAGCCGGCACCGGAAGCAAAAAAAGAGCCGGTTGAAGAGCCGAAACCGCGTCCGGCGGTTGATGATCATGGCAATCTGACCGACAGCGAACGCGCTGCCCGTATGGCTGCTTTGAAGGCTGCTGAAGAGCGCCGCAAGCAGGATGAGGCGGATGCGGAAATCCGCGCCCGCGAAGAAGCTGCGCGCAAGGCCGAGGAAGAAGCACGCAAGGCAGAAGAAGCCAAGGCTGCTGCCGAAGCCAAACAGGAAGAAGCACCTGCTGCGTCTGAAAACGACTCTCCTTCGGTGGAAGAAGTCGAACAGCGCCTTGCCGCTTCGACGGCAAAAGGCAAGACTTCCAAGCCGAAACCGGCTGCCAAACCGAAGGCCGAAGAAACCGTTATTCAGGGCGAACCCGCAGAGCCGCTGGTCCCCGAAGAACGTCGTCGTTCCGCGCCGGCAGATGGCAAATCCAAAAGCCGCAAGGAAATTGACGAGGAAAATGCCCGCGTGGCAGCCCGCAAACGTGCCGAAGAAGAAGCCGGCCGTGCGGCGCGCACCAAGGGTGACGAAGGCCGTCGTCGTGGCAAACTTTCGATCAATAATGCAATGAGCGGTGACGAAGGTGGTCGCCGTCGTTCCATGGCATCGATCAAACGCCAGCAGGCCAAAGCCAAAGCGCGTGCCCAGGGCCCGCAAAAACCGAAGGAAAAAGTCGTGCGTGATGTGGTAATCCCGGACGTTATTACTGTCCAGGAACTGGCCAACCGTATGGCTGAACGTGCCGCAGACGTGATCAAGACCCTGATGAGTCTTGGCGTCATGGCAACGATTAACCAGTCGCTTGATCCGGATACCGCACAGCTCGTGGTCGAAGAATTCGGTCACAACGTCAAACGTGTATCTGATGCCGACGTTGAAGAGTCACTGGTCAGCGTAGATGACAATGACGCGAAGCTCGTTGGTCGTCCGCCGGTCGTGACCGTGATGGGCCACGTTGACCACGGTAAAACCTCGTTGCTTGATGCGCTGCGCTCCACCGATGTTGCCGGTGGCGAGGCTGGCGGTATTACCCAGCATATCGGTGCATATCAGGTCACCATGGCAACCGGTGCTAAGATCACCTTCATCGATACTCCGGGCCACGCCGCATTCACCGAAATGCGTTCGCGCGGTGCGAAAGTTACCGATATCGTGGTTCTGGTTGTTGCAGCCGATGACTCGGTCATGCCGCAGACCATCGAGGCAATCAGCCACGCGAAAGCGGCTGGCGTTCCGATGATTGTTGCCATCAACAAAATCGACAAGCCGGGTGCAAATCCGAGCAAGGTGAAAACCGAACTTCTTCAGCACGAAGTTGTGGTCGAGGAAATGGGTGGTGACGTTCAGGCCGTTGAAGTATCGGCCAAACAGCGCACCGGTCTGACCGAACTTGAAGAAGCCATTCTGCTGCAGTCCGAGGTTCTTGACCTTAAAGCCAACCCGGAACGCGTTGCCGATGGTGTTGTTGTTGAAGCCCGTATGGAAAAAGGTCGCGGTCCGGTTGCGACCGTTCTGGTCCAGCGTGGCACCCTGCGTACCGGTGACATCTTTGTCACGGGTCCGGAATGGGGTCGTGTCCGTGCCCTGATCGATGATCACGGCAACCGTGTCGCAGAAGCCATTCCGGGTATGCCGGTCGAGGTGAACGGTCTGAACGGGGTACCGTCTGCCGGTGACGACTTTGTGGTTGTTGAAAACGAAGCCAAGGCACGTGAAGTTTCTGACTTCCGTCAGCGCCGTATTCGTGAAACCCAGGCCGCTGCAATGAAGAAATCAGCGCTTGAGAACATGTTCTCGCAGAGCGGTGACCTCAAAGAACTGCCGATCGTCATCAAGGGTGACGTGCAGGGTTCTGTCGAAGCACTTATCGGCACCTTGCAGAAACTTGGTAACGAGGAAGTCTCGGTCCGCGTTCTGCATAGCGGTGTTGGTGGTATCAACGAATCCGACGTCACACTGGCGCGTGCATCCAATGCACTGATCATCGGCTTTAACGTGCGTGCAAACCAGCAGGCCCGTGAACAGTCGCGCCGTGACAACGTTGATATTCGTTACTATTCGATCATTTACGATGTTGCAGATGACATCAAAAAGATGCTGTCGGGCATGCTGTCTCCGGAAGTTCGCGAGAAGTTCCTGGGCTATGCGGAAATCCGCGACGTCTTTACGATTTCCGGCAACAAGATCGCCGGTTGCATGGTCACCGAGGGTATCGTCAAACGTGGCGCAGGCGTCCGCCTGCTGCGCGACAACGTTGTCATTCACTCTGGCGAACTTTCGACGCTCCGTCGCTTCAAGGACGAAGTCAAGGAAGTCCGCGAGGGCTATGAATGCGGCATGTCGTTCGCCAAATATAACGATATCCAGTCGGGCGATGTGATCGAGTGCTTCGAGAACGAGGAAATTGCCGTCGAACTGTAAGACGGTGAGGAACTGAAATGGCGAAGCAACCAGCCAAAGCACCAAGTCAGCGACAGCTCCGCGTGGCGGAAGAAATCCGCCAGGCGCTGTCGCAGGCATTGGAGCGTGGAGACATTTACGATCCGGATCTGACACGGCGCCCGGTAACCATTACGGGTGTCAATCTTTCACCGGATATGCGCAATGCCATGGTATCTTTCACCCCGCTTGGCGGCGGAGAGGCAGAAACGTCGATGAAGGCGTTGATGCGTCAGAAAGGTCACCTGCGCAGTCATGTGGCCAACACGGTGCACATGAAATATGTGCCTGCATTGCGATTTGTCGAAGACAAGAGTTTTGATGTCGCTGACCATATTGGTGCCCTGCTGCGCGACCCGCATGTTGCGCAGGATCTTGTGGATGACCGGTCGGGCGACCCGGAAGATGAGGACGACTGATGGCGCGTCGCCGTCGCGGTAAAAGCATTAATGGCTGGCTGGCGGTGGACAAGCCCCTGGAGATCACGTCATCAACCGTGGTCAATCAGGTGCGTCGTCTGCTTGATGCCAACAAGGCCGGACATGGCGGGACACTTGACCCGCTGGCGTCTGGCGTTCTGCCAATTGCCTTTGGCGAAGCAACCAAAACGGTTGCATATGTCATGGATGGCAGCAAAAGTTATCGCGTAACGTTGAAATTCGGCGAAGCGCGCAGTACGGACGATGCCGAAGGCGAGGTTATTGAAACCTCCGACCATCGTCCGACGGAAGACGAAATCAAGGCTGTGCTGGGTGAATTCATCGGTGAAATCCAGCAGGTGCCGCCAAAGTTTTCGGCGATCAAGGTCAATGGCAAGCGTGCCTATGACCTTGCGCGCCGCGATGAAGATGTGGTGTTGCAGCCACGTCCGATTCTGATCAAGGATCTTCGACTGGTCGACATGCCAGATCGCGATCACGCCGTGTTTGACGTTGTGTCAGGCAAGGGCGCGTATATGCGATCTTTGGCGCGCGATATCGCGCTGCGCCTAGGCACTGTGGGCTATATCGCCGCGCTTCGCCGGACTTCGGCGGGGCCGTTTTCGGAAGGGAACGCCATTCCCCTGCAGGAACTGCTGGATATGGACCCGGACGAGGTGATGAAGAAACTGCTTCCGGTTGAGACCGCGCTGGACGACATCCCGGCGCTGGCCCTGACCGAAGTCGAGGC
The DNA here is from genome assembly GCF_002388495.1 of Thalassospira sp. UBA4513. Classification (NCBI taxonomy): domain Bacteria; kingdom Pseudomonadati; phylum Pseudomonadota; class Alphaproteobacteria; order Rhodospirillales; family Thalassospiraceae; genus Thalassospira; species Thalassospira sp. UBA4513. The sequence continues at coordinate 974 of NZ_DGMR01000034.1, read as the reverse complement.
GCAACGCCTTTCCTCTGGCCAGCCTGTCGGGCTGTTGCCGGTGGCAAAGCGCAATGCCCTTGAAAACCCCGTCGTGCAGGACGAAATCGTCTGTGCCATGCTCCATGACCGCGCTGTTGCGTTGGCTGAGATCACTGGTGGCGAAATTCGACCTGTGCGTGTTTTTAATCTCTAAAGGCGAAAGGATGCCTGATGTCGATTACTGCTGAACGCAAAGCTGAGCTGATCAAGGAATACGGTCAGAAAGACGGTGACACCGGTTCCCCCGAAGTCCAGGTTGCTATCCTGACTGAACGGATCAAGAACCTCACCGAGCACATGAAAGAACATAACCACGACTTCCACAGCCGTCGTGGTCTTCTCATGATGGTTGGTCAGCGTCGTCGTCTGCTGAAGTACCTGCAGCGCAAAGACCAGTCGCGTTACGAGAGCGTCATTGAACGCCTCGGTATTCGCCGCTGATATCGAACTGCGGCGGAGGGTGACCTCCGCCGTCGTTTTTTTTATTGTTCCGGCGGATCGGAACACGAGAAGCAGGGTCGGATGGGCCGACCCGATGCTTACGCCGGACCCATTACTCATGGCGCTGTCATGTAAGCCTCATGAGTAATGTGTTCGGAACTCGTGTACACTTTCGGGTCCGCCAGAGGTTTGTAAGAGGAAGAGAAAATAATGTTTAATGTCGTCCGTAAGGAAATGCAGTGGGGCAATGCCAAACTGGTTCTCGAAACCGGTAAAATCGCCCGTCAGGCAGATGGTGCCGTCAAGGTTACCTACGGTGAAACCGTTGTCCTGTGTACTGCTGTTGGCGCCAAACAGCCGCGCCCGGATGTCGACTTTTTCCCGCTGACGGTTAACTACCAGGAAAAAGCATTTGCCGCTGGCAAAATCCCGGGTGGCTTCTTCAAACGTGAAGGCCGCCCGTCTGAGAAAGAAACCCTTGTTTCGCGTCTGATCGACCGTCCGATCCGTCC
>NZ_DGMR01000014.1:9591-12244 GCF_002388495.1 Thalassospira sp. UBA4513 | reverse complement strand
ACCTATTGAGGTTCCACATCTAGACTTTAGTTCAGCCCGCACGGATATATCGAAATGACGTTAGGGAAATCAGGCGTTTAGGGATTATTCTGGAGCTCTGTCAGAACAGTAAAAATAATTGGCATTCCAGTACCGAATAATGCTATTTCATTCTCCAGACGCGCATACCGGGCCGAAAAGTGCCAGAAGGCCGATCACAGCAAGGAAAACGCAACATGCAGGATATTGTCGCCAAACTCGAAGCGAAGCGCGCCGAAGCTGCCATGGGCGGCGGCCAGCGCCGCATTGATAATCAGCATGCCAAGGGCAAGCTCACCGCGCGTGAACGCCTTGATGTACTGCTTGACGAAGGCTCCTTCGAAGAATGGGACATGTTTGTCGAACATGATTGCGTCGATTTCGGCATGACCGAAAACCGCATTCCCGGCGACGGTGTTGTCACCGGGCATGGCACGATCAACGGCCGTCTGGTCTTTGTATTCTCTCAAGATTTCACCGTTTTCGGCGGCGCACTTTCGGGTGCGCATGCGCGCAAGATCGCCAAGATCATGGATCAGGCGATGAAGGTCGGCGCACCGGTGATCGGGCTTAATGATTCGGGCGGCGCGCGTATTCAGGAAGGTGTTGAAAGCCTGGCGGGTTACGCCGATGTCTTCCAGCGCAATGTCGAGGCATCCGGTGTCATCCCGCAAATTTCCCTGATCATGGGGCCGTGTGCCGGTGGGGCGGTTTACAGCCCGGCCATGACCGACTTCATCTTCATGGTCAAGGACAGCTCCTATATGTTCGTGACCGGTCCGGATGTGGTCAAAACCGTCACCCACGAAGAAGTCACCCACGAACAGCTGGGCGGGGCATCGACCCACACCAGTGTGTCGGGTGTTGCTGATCTGGCCTTTGACAATGATGTCGACCTGCTGCTTCAGACCCGGCGTTTCATGGACTTCCTGCCACTGTGCAACAAGGAAGACCCGCCCGCACGCCTCTGCGAAGATCCGATCAATCGCGATGACTTCTCGCTCGATACCCTGGTGCCAGAAAACCCCAACATGCCCTATGACATGAAGGAACTGATCACCAAGATCGTCGATGAGGGCGACTTCTTTGAAATTCAGGCCGACTACGCCAAAAACATCATTATCGGCATGGCGCGCATGGATGGCCGCACGGTCGGTGTCGTCGCCAACCAGCCGATGGTTCTGGCCGGTTGCCTTGATATCGACAGTTCCAAAAAGGCCGCACGCTTCGTGCGCTTCTGCGATGCCTATAACATTCCGATTGTCACCTTCGTTGATGTGCCGGGCTTCATGCCGGGCACCGCACAGGAATATGGCGGCATCATCAAACATGGTGCGAAACTGCTTTATGCCTATGCCGAGGCGACCGTGCCCAAGGTCACCGTCATTACCCGTAAGGCTTACGGCGGCGCTTATGACGTGATGTCATCAAAACATCTGCGCGGTGACGTCAACTATGCCTGGCCGACCGCCGAAATTGCGGTGATGGGGCCAAAAGGGGCGGTGGAAATCATCTTCCGTGCGGATATGGACAATCCGGCAAAGATCGAAGCCCGCACCGAGGAATACCGCGAAAAATTCGCCAACCCGTTTGTCGCGGGCCGCAAGGGGTTCATTGATGATGTCATCATGCCGCATGGCACACGCCGTCGCGTTTGCAAGGCGCTTGGCATGCTGCGCAACAAGGACACCAAGAACCCTGAAAAGAAACACGGCAACATTCCGCTGTAAGACAAATTGGGAGACAGAAAAATGTTCAGCAAGATCCTGATTGCCAACCGCGGTGAAATCGCCTGCCGTGTGATCAAATCAGCCCGCAAAATGGGCATCAAAACCGTTGCGGTCTATTCCGATGCCGACAAGGCCGCCCTTCATGTCCAGATGGCCGACGAGGCCGTTCGTATTGGTCCGGCACCGTCCAATCAGTCCTATCTGATCATCGAAAACATCATCGAGGCCTGCAAATCCACAGGCGCCGAGGCCGTCCATCCCGGTTATGGCTTCCTCTCGGAAAACCAGGCTTTCGCCAAGGCGCTTGATGCCGCCGGTATTGCCTTTATCGGCCCGCCGAATGGTGCGATTGCCGCCATGGGCGACAAGATCACGTCTAAGAAAATCGCGGCTGACGCCGGTGTTTCGACCGTGCCGGGCTATATGGGGGTGATCAAGGATACCGCCGAGGCGATCAAGATCGCGAATGATATCGGCTACCCGGTAATGCTCAAGGCATCCGCTGGCGGTGGCGGCAAGGGCATGCGTATTGCGCGCAACGATGCCGAATGCCGCGAAGGCTTCGAACGTGCAACGTCAGAGGCCGCAAGCTCCTTTGGCGATGACCGCGTCTTTGTCGAAAAATTCGTCGAAGAACCGCGCCATATTGAAATTCAGGTGCTGGCCGACAAGCACGGCAATGCGATCTATCTTGGTGAACGCGAATGCTCCATCCAGCGCCGCCACCAGAAGGTCGTCGAAGAAGCCCCGTCACCCTTTATAGATCCCGCGACCCGAAAAGCCATGGGCGAACAGGCTGTGGCACTGGCACGTGCGGTGGATTACTGCTCGGCAGGGACGGTCGAATTCATCGTCGATAAGGACAAGAACTTCTACTTCCTTGAAATGAACACCCGGCTTCAGGT
>NZ_DGMR01000014.1:0-9481 GCF_002388495.1 Thalassospira sp. UBA4513 | reverse complement strand
CTTCAGGTCGAACATCCGGTGACCGAACTTGTCACCGGTCAGGACCTTGTCGAATGGATGATCAAGATCGCCGATGGCGAAAAGCTGACGCTTAAGCAGGATGACGTCAAACTGACCGGCTGGGCCATGGAAACCCGCGTCTATGCCGAGGATCCCTTCCGCGAATTCCTGCCGTCCACGGGGCGCTTGGTGCGTTATCAGCCGCCTGCGGAATCCGACACCGTACGTGTAGATACCGGCGTCTATGAAGGCGGCGAGATTTCGATGTTCTATGACCCGATGGTCGCGAAACTGATCACCTATGGTGAAAACCGCGATCAGGCGATTGGCGAAATGCGTCGCGCGCTTGATGCCTATTACATTCGTGGCATTTCGCACAATATCCCGTTCCTGGCCGCTGTGATGGCCAACAAACGCTTCCAGGATGGCAACATCACCACCAACTTCATCGCCGAAGAATACCCGGATGGTTTCTCGGCCGATGATCTGCCCAACGATGATCCGGCTACCCTGATCGTGGTCGCGGCCTACATCAATCAACGCCACGCCGAACGCAATGCCGGCATCACCGGTCAGGTCAGTGACCATCCGCTTGAAATCGCCGAAAGCTGGGTCGCGGTTTGCGGGGATGACCATACCCCGTTCGATATCGAGTTCGATGGTGTTAACGGCGATTACATTGTCGCCATCGGTGATCGCAGCTATGGCGTGGTCTCGGACTGGAAGATCGGCGATCCGCTGTTCGTTGGCGAAATCGATGGTGCCCCGGTCTGTGTGCAGATCGATATCGAAGGGGTGGGGTACAAACTCGCCGCTAACGGCATTCAGCGCCACTTCAAGGTGATGCTGCCACGCGTGGCAGAGCTGCAAAAACTGATGCCGTTCAAGGCCCCGCCGGATATGTCAAACTTCCTGCTCTCGCCAATGCCGGGCTTGCTGGTCAAGGTCTCGGTCGAGGAAGGCCAGACCGTCCAGCCAGGCGAGGAGCTCTGCATTCTTGAAGCCATGAAGATGGAAAACGTCCTGAAGTGCGAAAGCAAGGGTGTCGTCAAAAAGATCCACGCCGAGCAGGGCGCTAACCTCTCGGTCGATGCCATCATCATCGAGTTCGAAAAAGACGAATAAGCATCCCCTCATAAATACGGGACATTAGTGTCGCGACATGTTTTAAATGTGTCGCGGCATTTCTATTTAGGGGGGAATTTGTGCGGCAGGTATCGCGTTTTTCAAGCGAATTGAGTTTTTTGAAACCCGCTTTTGAGCAGTTTTCAAAAAACCTAGAACAGTATGGGAAAGCCTTCAAGTGGAAGGAGCTCCCTCATTATTTCAATGAACGTGCCACCATTTCTTTCCTTCAAGCAGCCTGCTGGCAGTCAGGTTTGATTTCGATGGAAGAGTATGTGACGAAGAAGTACGTGGGGGAAGAAGAGAACGACGGCCGTTGTGATCTGTACATCTGTCAAAAACGGGGACAACGAACTGTGGAGATAGAAGCAAAGCAGCGGCTGCTTGTGCCAGGTACTAGAGATGGCACGATCAAAGGTTGGTTCTTGGAGGGTGATCTTGATGCATGCAAGAATCAAGGTGCTGACTTGCAAGCGAGTTTGACGTTTGTAATGCCTAGAGTACCTGTCTCAGCAGAAGTTACTGAAGAAGAATACCTTGAGGTTGTGCAGAACGCACTCAACATTGCAATGGAGAGCGGTATCCATGCAGTGCATTTTTGGTGTCATCCGAAAGCTTGGAAACACGAAGAAGAGCCTCGAGGTGGTGGTGAAATGGCTCGCTGGCCTGGACTGTTGAGTTTGTTAAGGGTTGTGAACCTAAGTGAGGATGGAGAGGCGAAGGTTGGTCCAAACACGCTAAATTCTCCAATCCGCTTGGCGTAGGCGAGATTGTTGAAGCCTAGATCAGAAGTTGAATGCTCCAAATATGGCGCTGTCCGGTTATCCCGGCAGCGCCTTTTCTATAACCTGTTCAAACACTTGTGTTTTCAAGGCCTTTCCGATCCGTTTCACGCATATTAAATACAGATAACGGGGCTTTACGGGGCGTTTGCACTGCCATATGGTCGTGAATTGAGGCCGTAATACCCTGTGAACATCGAGGTTGACTGCCAACGCATTGAACGTGCCTGCGGCCATCCAATAACAAGAAACGAGGCTTAAGAATGTACAAGCTGATTGCTTTTGATGGCGACGATACCCTGTGGCACAACGAGCCACTTTTCCGCCAAGCCCATGTGCAGCTTCGCGAAATGCTGGGACATTATGTTGATCCCGAACAGGTTGATGATCGTCTCTATCAGGCCGAGTTGGCCAACCTTTCCATCTATGGCTATGGCGTGACGGGCTTTACCCTGTCGATGATTGAAACCGCGATCGAATTGTCTGATCGCAAAATCAGCGCCGAGGATATCCACAAACTGGCCGAAACCGGCAAATCCATGCTGCGCGCGCCCACCCGGATCATTGACGGGGCCGAGGAAGTGCTCAAGCAATATGCCAAGCACCCGAATTACAAGGTGGTCCTGATTACCAAGGGCGATCTGATCGCCCAGCAGCTCAAGATTGATCGCTCCGGGTTCGAGGACCTGTTTGACGGGATCGAGATCGTCTCGGAGAAAGACCCGCTGACCTATCGCAACATCTTTGGCCGCTATGGCGTCGATCCCGAAGAGGCGATCATGATCGGCAATTCAATGAAATCCGATATTCTGCCGGTCCTTGCGTGTGGCGCGACCGCGATCCACATTCCATATGAAATCACCTGGGTCCATGAAATGGTCGATCAGACCGAGATTGACAATGACAAGGTCATCACGGCTGAAAGCATTGCCCATGTGCCCGGAATTATCGAAAAACTCGAAAACGAAAAGACCAGCGGGAGTATGGAACATGTCTGATTGCGCCGGTTCTGAAATGTCCACCGAGGCCGTCTTGGCCAACGGCCCGGCGGCCGATCTTGATCCGCAAACCAAGCTCGAACTCGAAGCCGCTGCCTTTCGTGGCCTTGTCATGCACCTTCAGGATCGCAAGGATGTTCAGAATATCGATCTGATGAACCTTGCCGGGTTCTGCCGCAACTGTCTGGCCAAATGGTATCTGGCAGCCGCCCGCGAACGCGGTGTCGCCATGGATTATGATGGGGCGCGCGAAGTCGTCTATGGCATGACCTATGACGCCTGGAAGGATAATCATCAGGCGCCGGCGTCGGATGAACAGAAACAGAAGTTTCAGGACACCGCCCACCTGCATGCCAAGATCCCCGGCGCTAAATAAGCCCGGGATAAAACCATCGACAAGGTAGGAGGCCCGATCATGACCGATACAAGCCCCGACCCGTCAACGGGGGATGGCAACATCGCCGTCCACGCCCGGATCGAAGGCCGGGTGCAGGGTGTGTGGTATCGCGCCTGGACCGTCGAAGAAGCCCGCAAACGCGATCTGACCGGCTGGGTGCGTAATCGCAATGATGGCTCGGTCGAGGCGGTCTTTTGCGGCCCGGCCAAGGTGGTGCAATCCATGATCACCGCCTGTCACGATGGCCCGACCCATGCGCGCGTTGATCGCATTCACGAAGAACCGGCGCTTGAAGATGGCTTTGCCACGTTCGAGAAGCGCCCAACCGCCTGAAACAGAGTGTGCGTCAAGGCGTTGGCGGCTTTGTTAAACCGATTGCAAAAGCCTTTTTCCAATTGATTCTGGAAAAAGGCTTTTTCTTTATCGCACTGCGGTGGCATGGTTATGAAATCCTGACTGCATGGTCAGACGCAATGCGTCGGGAAATCAACAGGGAGACTACACATGACCTTTATCGCAAAATCATTTGGCGTTGCTGTCATTGTTGCGACCAGTGCGCTTTGCGCATTCGGCGCACAGGCCGAGCCGGAACAGAATGACGGCCTGAACGGCACGCTGTGGCTGCAGACCTCGGTCGAATACAAAACGACCGCCATGTCGGTCTATGCCGGTGCGACCCGTTTGCTCGATGCCGCCATTGGCGATCACAGCTGGACCGCAGCGCTCGAGCAGGACGGCAACTATATGACCAAGCCACCGGCAGTCATTCTGGACGTTGATGAAACCGTTCTGGATAACTCCGCCTATCAGGCATGGGTTGTCACCGACAAAACCCATTACAGCTCCAAAACCTGGGCAGCCTTTGTGCACGACATGATTTCCACCCCGACCCCGGGCGCGCTGGAATTCACCAAGGCGGCAGCCGCCCGCGGTGTTGAAGTCTTCTATGTTTCGAACCGCAAGGCACCGGAAGAAGAACCCACCATCGAAAACCTCAAGAAATATGGCTTCCCATACGCGGATGAAAAGCATGTCATGCTGCGCGGCGAAGTCGAAGAATGGGGCTCTAACAAAACCCCGCGCCGGGCTGCTGTGGCCGAAGACTATCGCGTGATCATGCAGTTTGGTGACAATTTCGGTGACTTCACTGATGAAATCGATGGCTCGATTGCTGAACGTCTCGAAGTCATGGAAAAATACGGCAATTACTGGGGCGAACGCTGGTTCATGCTGCCCAACCCGAGCTACGGTTCCTGGGAAGAAGCAGCCTTCGGTGGCGATTGGGGCAAGTCCGGCGACGAACGCCGTCAGGACAAACTCAATGCCATGACCCCGTGGGCAGGCCCGGCCGAGTAACCCTTGCCGCGTACTTACGTTAAAGGGCGTCCCGACCGGGGCGCCCTTGCATTTTTACTATTTCAACACCCAGGAAAAGGCGCGCTTAATCTCCGCCACGGCATCGGTGTCATAACAGCGCCCATGCGCCAGAACGACATAGTCTGGGTTCCAGCCAATCATGGTGTGGACTGCCTTGCGCACGCTTTCCCTATACCCGGCAAAGGTCAGGCGCATGTCACGCGGCGTGCTGCCATGCGGGGCCATGGTGCCAAACAGCCTGACCATAAACCGCCAGATCGGGCTTTTGATTTTAGGCGCTTCGAAGTTTTCGATCAGGTCGGTCAGGATCAGGGTTTTGGACGCGGGATGGAAAAACACCGCCTCGTTCAAATAACTGCCGCGCACCAGAACCTGTTTGATCTCACCGGCCCACTCAGACTCCGGCGTATCGGCAAGCTCCGCATCAAAATTGACCGTAATCCCGACCGACTTGGCGCGTTTGATCACACCGGGTGCACAAAACGCCTTTGCATTCGGATAGGTCTTTTGCCAGTCGGGCACACCGGCGTAATGGATGGTGTTGGGCGCAATCAGATAGGCAACCTCGCCCAGCGCATCGACCTCGGCCTTAAGCGTTTCATTGAGCCGGATCGGCGAATGGACAAACAGTTTACCGCTTTGAAGGCGGATAACCGTCATCCGGGTCGGGAAGGGCAGCTTAAGGCCAGCATACTGAAACCCGATCACCGGACCGTCAAAGATCCAGATATTCTCGGCAATCGGTTTGGCGTGATCAAGCGGGGCATAGGTCTCGACAGAGAACATGGGGCGATCTTCCATCTTTTAGGCGGGGGACGCAGGTACGGGCAGGGTGGCGACAGCGGTGATTATACAACCTTGCCCGGATTAAGCCTGCCATCTGGATCAATTGCTGCCTTGATCGCATGCAGCAATTTCAGTTTTTCCACACTGGCATAATGCGCAAGCTCATCGCGCTTAAGCTGCCCGATGCCGTGCTCCGCACTGATCGATCCGCCAAGCTCGGCAACAATGTCGTGAATGACAGTATTCAGGCTTTCCCACTGCGCAAGATAGGCTTGCTTGTCCATGGTGGCGGGCTGGGTGAAGTTGAAATGGATATTGCCATCGCCAACATGGCCAAACGGGCAGGGGCGAATGCCGGGTATCAGCGCATCCGCACTCGCCATGCCGCGCTTCAAAAGATCGGCAACCTTTGAAACCGGCACCGATACATCATGTTTGATCGATCCGCCTTCATAGCCTTGTGCCTCGGGGATGCCTTCGCGGATCGCCCACAGGTTTTTACGCTGTGCCTCGGACTGGGCAAGGGTGGCATCCGTCGCAAGCCCGATCTCAACCGCCTGCGCCAACAGATCGACCAGAAGTGTTTCCAGATCATCCTTCGGGCGCGACGATGTCAGCTCGATCAAGACATGCCAGTTCGTCTTGGTCGCAAGCGGACGCGTCAGGCCCTTAAGATACGTCACCGACAGATCATGGGCAAAACTGCTGATCAGCTCAAACGCCGCAATCGCATCGCCGGTATGGCGGCGCGCAAGTGCAAGCAAGTCAATCGCGCATTCCGGCGACGGCACGGCAATCCAGGCGGTGGCGATGTGTTTTGGCTGGGCATAAAGCTTTAGCGTCGCCTTGGTGATAATGCCAAGCGTGCCCTCCGCGCCGATAAACAGATCACGCAGGTCATAGCCGGTATTGTCCTTGCGAAGCTTGGACAAGCCGTTCCACACCGTGCCATCGGGCAATACGACCTCAAGCCCAAGGCAGAGATCACGCGCATTGCCGTATCGAATAACGTTCAATCCCCCGGCATTGGTCGCAAGATTGCCACCGATCTGACATGTGCCCTCGGCGCCCAGCGAGAGCGGGAAAAGCAGATCTTGTTCTGCAGCCGCTTCCTGAATGGTTTGCAGGATCGCACCGGCTTCGACCGTGGCGGTAAAATCACGCTCGTCAATCTCGATGACGCGGTTCATGCGCTTAAGGTTGATCAGGACCTGTTTGCTATCGGCAACCGTCCCGCCACAGCGTCCGGTATTGCCGCCTTGCGGGACAATCGCGATGTCATGGGCGGCACAAATGGCAACTGCCTTGGCGACTTCCTCGGTACTGGCCGGAAACAGGATGATTTCGGCATGGCCTTCAAACTTGCCACGCGCCTCAGCATTATGGGCGGCCAGAACGTCGCTTTCCATGCTGAAACCCTTGGGGCCCAGCAGGTCCTTTAATTCATCAAGTGCGGCTTCTGGCAGGAACGACATGGCGCTGTTCCTTTACGTGGCATCATGTGGCGCGCGCGGGGCGCTCGCGCGTTTCAGACGGTCATTGATCGCAATGCCAAGTCCTTTGTCCGGGATCGGTGCAATCGCAATTCCGGCAAAGTGGCTCTGATCGGCTTCATGCAGCTTGGCAAAAAGATTGGCGGCGGCCTCGATATCATTGCCCGATTTCGAGAGCCATAACACCGCATCAAACCCCTTGGTATTGCAATCGCCAAAACCGAGCAGGACCTCATGGCCGTACTTGCTCGGATCGGCGGTAGTGGCGTCAAGCCGCACCGGCAGGCCCGGCGCATAATGGCTGGTCATCATGCCGGGGCTTTTGGGCGCGGTGTCATCGCTTTCCGCCATGACAACATCCGTACCCAGCAGTTCCGAAACCTGATCGGCTGTCACCCCGCCGGGGCGCAGCATCACCACCCGATCGGTGGTCAGGTCAATCACCGTACTTTCAAGCCCAACCCCGCACGGCCCGCCATCGAGGATCATGCCAATCGCATTACCCAGCGACTGCGCAACGTGGGCGGCGGTGGTCGGGCTGATCTTGCCAGACCGGTTGGCAGACGGGGCCGCAACCGGGCGGCCCACCGCACGCAACAATTCACGCGCCATCGGATGGGCCGGAACCCGCACGGCAATGCTGGGAAGACCGGCTGTGACCAGATCACAAACATCACTGTCTGCTTGGCGGGGCAGAACCAGTGTCAACGCACCCGGCCAGAATGCCGCGGCCAGCTTATCGGCGCGCGCATCAAATAATGCATGCTTGGCCGCTGCATCGCGGTCGGGGAAATGGCTGATCAGCGGATTAAAGCTTGGCCGGTTCTTGGCGGCATAAATCCCCGCCACCGCATCGGCATTGGTTGCGTCCGCCCCAAGCCCGTACACCGTCTCGGTCGGAAAGGCCACCAGCTCACCGGCGCGCAGCTTCGCTGCTGCCTGACTAAGGGCACCTTCGGAATAGGGACGGATGGTCAAAGCCGGGGACATCAAGCATTCCATGAAAAATATAGCGCTATGAGATACCTAGCGATGATGACCCCGAATGACAAGCTGCAACATCGACAACCGAAAATTGTGCGAATGTGGATTGAAAGCTCTGCTGCTTCGAATTAACGTGGCCACCGACAGGAAGAACTGCGACAAAAACGCGGTTCGCACTTGGTGAGTGTCAAGGCCTGCAAATCCGATTTTCGACCTGTCGCCAGACACCCGTGTCAGGTCCCCGAACGGTGCCAAGCATCGCAAGGAGGGCCTTTCATGCCAGCCAGACTGTTTTTGAAATCAATATCAATCCCGCCTGGAACGGCGATGTCGCTGGGTTTGGTCAATCTTGCCTCCTTTGTGTCGCAAGTGATCCAGATCGGGGTGATCGATACCTTGTTGCCGCTGGCGCTGACCAATGCGGGGCTGGGCGAACAACATGGCGGTATGATGCTGTCGCTGTACTGGATTGCCGATCTGGTTGGCGGATTTTTTGTCGCCGCCATCCTGCGCAAAACCCATCCGGTGATCCCGCTTTTGATCAGCAGCGCGTCATTCTGTCTTTTGATTGCGGTTGTGATGTATGCGCCGCAATCGGTTTGGGTTCTGCCGGCAACACTGTTTGCCGGTGTCGGCCTGATCCTGCGCTGGGTGATCTGTGACGGGCTGATTGTGCAACTGGCACCCCGCGACAAGGTCGGTCGTGTTGTCGGTTTTCACGAAACCCTGATGGGGCTGGGGATCGTTCTTGGCCCCATCCTGATCGGCTGGTTGGGTGATGATGCCTTCGCCATGTCAGGACTGGCGGTGTTGGCAGGCGCGATTGCGCTTGTCTGTGCGTTTTTCCTGCCGACCATCGAAATGGCGTCCACAGGCAAGGGGGCCGGGGCCGCACTGCGGCGCTGGATGGATAACTGGGATCTGGTGGTCATCGCCTTGGTCGCGGGGTTTGTTGAAATCTGCTTTTTGTCGGTTTTACCACTTCAGGCCCAACGCGATACCGGGCTTGCCGACGCCGGTTTGTGGATGGCGGCGGTATTTGTCTTCGGTGGAACCGTGTGTCAGCCGCTGGTGGGTTATATCTCTGACAAGGCCGGGCCAACCAAACTGGCCTCTCTGTGTTTCGGGCTGCTTTTGATCGGGGCTGTGCCAATGGCATTGGCGGGATATGGCGTGATCGCCGCGTCCATCCAGTTCATGCTGGGCGTTGCTGTTGCCGGGCTTTACACCGCGGCTGTCCTGATTGCCGCCAGCGGGCGCGGGCAGGGATATCAGGTCGGCGTGCTGGTGATTGTCTCGCAAAGCTATACGCTGGGCGCGATTGTTGGTCCGTCGGCGGGGACATCGCTTCTGGTGATGGTCGGAAGCTGGGCCTTGCCTGTTTTGGTGCTGGGTGCTGCGGGGCTGTCGATCGGGCTTTTGATGCTGCGTCGTCAGAGCTAGCTACGGGGCTTCGGCAATTAAACACCGCCCCAAAAAGCGCAGAGCCGCCATAAAAATGGCGGCTCCAATTTACGCTCTAGCTGTGGAACCTCAATA
>NZ_DGMR01000023.1:112042-139835 GCF_002388495.1 Thalassospira sp. UBA4513 | reverse complement strand
CGTCGGTGGAGGCGGGTTATAGGCCCCACTCCCATAACTGTCAAACACCTTTTTGCAAAAAAATGACAGAAATGTCGTTACGCAAAATTTTTGCGCGAAACCCTATATAGGTTTCACTTTTATGACCTGCAAGGGGCCCAAAACCCGAAAATCGGGGGTCGCTTCGATTGCTCTGCGCGATAATGCCGATAAGATGTTCGCGCAAGTTTTTACCCGCCACAGAATCACCCGCGCCAAAAGCGGCAAATAATCCGGATCAACGCCCATGCAAGACGATAAAACATCCCCGAGATCGCAAAGTGATTCGGAAATCATGCGCTCTTACCCCCATCAATCAACCTCGATTGAGGTGATCGACATGCATACCGGGGGTGAGCCGCTGCGAATCATCACGTCCGGTTACCCCGATATTCCCGGCGCGGACATTCTGGCCAAGCGCCGCTATGCCAAAGACCATCTTGATCACCTCAGGCGATTTTTAATGTTTGAGCCACGCGGCCACTTCGACATGTATGGGGCTATTCTGGTCGAACCGAGCCTGCCTGATGCCGACCTTGCGGTGCTGTTCATTCATAATGAAGGTTATTCGACCATGTGCGGCCATGCGATTCTGGCGCTTGGTCGCTACGCGATTGATTATGGACTTGTCAAAGCGGTCGCGCCAATCACCACAGTTAATATAGAATGCCCCTGTGGTTTGGTGCGTGCCGAGGTCGAGGTGCATGAGGACAAAACCGGCAAGGTGCGGTTTTCATCGGTACCGTCCTTTATGTTTGCCAGCGACCTTTCCTTGCAACTTGCCGATGGCACGAACTTCAAAACCGATATCGGCTATGGCGGCGCGTTTTATGCCATTCTGGATGCCGGGCAATTTGATGTCGCCATCACGCCGGAAAATGCCCGCCAACTGACGCGTCTGGCAGAGGCGATTTGCCAAGCGGTGAATGACAGCGTGACGCTGGCCCATCCCGATCATGACGATCTGGCCTTTTTATATGGCGCGATCCTGACCGACGGGCTCGATGCGTATGGGGAATCCCCGACACGAAATATATGTGTGTTTGCCAAAAACCAGGTTGATCGCAGCCCTACCGGATCCGGGGTCAGCGCAAGGCTTGCCATCCAGCATGCCAAAGGTCTGATCACACCAGGACAGGTCCGTCTGTTTGAAAGCGTGATCGGGTCGAGCTTTGAAGGATCGGTTGAAGCCATAACCCGCTGCGGCCCGCACCCGGCCATCGTCGCTTCGGTCAAGGGCAAGGCGCATTACAGTGGCAAGGCCTGTTTCTGGCTTGAAGACGATGATAAGATCGGGCGCGGCTTTATTGTTGGCTGAGTTCAACAAGACAGAAACAGAAAAGGGATGCCATCAGCATCCCTTTTGACATTCCGAACTTGGTCCGCCTATTCACGCGCCTTGCGCAGGCAATCCATCAGGCTGTCAGCCGAATTCTGGATGTGGTTTGCCAGCAATTCGACAGCCTCTTCGACATTCCCGGCCTTGCAGGCCTCGAATATCTGGTGATGTTCGCGTTCGGCCCGGTCGGTTGCGCCGGAAAGGGCAAGCTGTGCCTGGGTGAAGCGGACCGTGTTGTTGCCGATCATGCGGACAATCTCAAGCGTCTTGGGACGGTTGGATGCGCGATAGAGGCGATCATGGAATTCGCGGTTAAGCTCCCCCCATTTCGACACATCGCCAGATCGGAACGCCTCGTCATAAACCATCAGGATATCTTCGACCGATTTGAGGTCGACCGGGGTCAGGCGCGGCACGGCGTGACGCAAAAGATCACATTCAAGCAGCTTGCGGACTTCAAACAGTTCCTCGATCTCGTCAAGAGAGAGCTGCGAGACAATCGCGCCCTTATGCGGCTGGAACGAGACGAGGCCTTCGGCATCAAGGCGCTGCAGGGCTTCGCGGACCGGAATGCGCGAGACATTATATTCACCGGCGATCGCATCCTGTCGCAATTGGTGACCCGCTGGGAAATCACCCGTCAGAATGCGTGCACGAAGATCTTCGGTCACCTGATCGGTGATGGTACGGCGGGTAAATCGCGGTGATGCGGTCATTTCAGCTCTTTAATGGTGTGGTCCCGACGTCATATTACATGTCGGTGATCGGGCGTTTCATGCCACCCGACAGAATTTGCCCGTTTTGCTATTCATAGCGCTGGGCCTCAGAAGTCGCAATATAATTGCATACTGTATAAGCGTGCCCGTTTTGTCGATATACGACAAAGGGGGCATCTGCCCCCTTTTGATGTAAAGATGTGATCGACAGCACTTTGCCTATTTGACAATGAAGCCATGGGCATAGGGATCGCGATCATCAATGAAGATGGTGTTGTAGCCATGCTTGCGCGCCCAGCCTTCAATCCCCGGCACGACGGCATCAAATTCACCGACCTTGGTTTTCTCGACCACCGACACCCGGAACTGTGATCCGATGATGCTTTCATGGACCAATTCATGCTCGGGATCCCACTGCCCCTTGGCGACCAGTTGGGCGAGACGGGCCGAGGAGCCAGTCCCACATGGCGAGCGATCAATACCCTTGTCACCATAAAACACGGCATTGCGATGTGTGCTGTCGGGTTGGGTCGGCTTGCCGGTCCACTGAATGTGCGACAGCCCCTTGATATCGGGATAGAGCGGATGCACGAATTCGTTCTGTTCGTTCAGGCGACGGCGGAGTTCCGGGCTGATGCGTTGCAGGTCACCGGCCGAGAAGTCAGCCATGTCGCGGTAGTTTTCCTGCGGTTCGACAATCGCATAGAAATTACCCCCATAGGCAACATCAACCCTGATCGGACCAATATCGGGGCAATCGACTTCGATATCGGTTTTATACAGGAACGAGGGCACGTTGGTCAGCTTGACCGATTCAACGTAATCGCCAACCTGATGATATTCGGCAATCACAAGGCCCGCCGGTGTTTCAAGGCGCAGACGACCGGGGGTTTTGGGCTTTACCAGCCCTTCCTCAATCGCCATGGTCACAGTACCAATCGTGCCATGACCGCACATCGGCAGGCAGCCCGATGTTTCGATAAACAGCACGGCGACGTCATAGTCATCAGAGGTCGGATCATAAAGGATCGATCCCGACATGACATCATGACCACGCGGTTCAAACATCAGCCCGGTACGGATCCAGTCATATTCCGCCAAAAAATGCGCACGCTTTTCAAGCATGCTTGCACCGTCAAGCTTGGGACCGCCGCCGGCAACCAGACGCACCGGGTTGCCACAGGTATGACCGTCGACACAAAAGAAACTGCTTTTCGCCATGGATGGGGCCCTAGATGCTATAGAAACGAGAGAAACGATTAATGCGATACGGGGTCATGTCGACCGGCGTTTTGCCCGTTGCCATCAGATCGGCAACCAGACGCCCGGTCGTAGCCCCAAGCGTTAAGCCAAGATGCCCATGCCCAAAGGCAAAATAGGCATTGGCATGATGCGGGCTTTTGGAAATGACCGGGGTTGAATCCGGCATGGAAGGACGGAAGCCCATCCATTCCGTGCCACCCTCGGCATTGAGTTTGGGCAGGACTTCCTTGCCTTTGGCAAACAGGGCCTTGGCACGTTCATAATTTGGTGCTGCCAGAAGCCCCCCAAGTTCCACCGCCCCACCGACGCGAATACCCCTTTCAAGCGGGCTTAAAACAAAGCTGTCATCGGCACAGACAATCATGCGCGACAGTTTGGCATCGTGATAGGGCACGGTGGTGTTATAGCCGCGTTCGGTATCAAGCGGCACCGGCGAACCCAGCCGTTTGGCCAGCGTTTTTGACCAGGCACCGCAGGCGACAACCACATGATCAAACGTGATCATGTCGCCGGCATCTGTGGTGGCAGCACGCGGTTTGCCGTCGCGGAAGACGAAATTGATGACATCGGCGGTCTGGAACTTGCCACCGCGATCAAGGAAATGCTTGAAAATGCCGGTGGTGATTTTGAACGGATCAAGGACATGGCCCCAGTCTTCTTCCATCACGCCACAGGCAAAGATCGGCGCCAGATCCGGTTCGATATCGCGCACTTCATCACGGGTCAGATCGCGCAGCTTGATACCGTTACGCCGACGCAGATCAATGGCATATTCGGCCGCCTGACGAGACGCATTGCTGCGATACACCGCCATCGCACCATGTTTTTTGAAAACCGCATCCGCAAGGCCAGCTTCCTTAAGGACCGGGTCGTAATCATCCCATGCGCGGTTGAGCAAGGTCGCCATATTGGTTGCGATCTGTTCGACCCGTTGCTTTCTGCTGGATGCCAGAAACATCAACAACCAGGGCATCATTTTTGGCAAATAGCCCCAGCGCACCGAAAGCGGGCCCAACGGGTCCATCAACCAACCGGGCACGTTTTTAAGCACGCCCGGCATGGCAACCGGCGCGCATTCAGAAACCGCAACGCCGCCGGCATTGCCAAAGGATGCGCCCATGCCCGGTTCGCCGCGATCAAGAATTGTGACGTCATAGCCCTTATCAAGTAGCGCCAACCCGACATTGGCCCCGACAATACCCGCACCAATCACAACGACCTTTTGACCGGCGGCGGTATCGGATGGCGTAGCGGTTTTGGCTGATGTCATTTTGGGGCCTCTCGAATTTCGACGATGCGTATTTTGGTGCTTCTGAGCAGCAAACAGATAGCAGGAAGCTCCCCCGCGAGATAGGCGGAGGAGCTCACTGTTTCATCAAATACCGTCTCAATGCAATCACGGTGTTGCGCGATATGCATCCTGATTGCAAAGGACTGCCGATCAAAGAGACGGGCGGGTATCGATGGCTTTCTGGATGGTGGCCTTGATGGTTTCAAGCTCTTCACCAACCAGCGGCAGACGCGGTGCACGGACGTGCGGTTTGCCAACGCCGGTCATTTCCTGGGCAAGCTTGATGTACTGAACCAGCTTGGCATGGACATCCATGTGCAGAACCGGGGTGAACCAGCGATAGATTTCAAGCGCTTCGGTGTATTTGCCTTCCGACAGCAGCTTCCAGAGCGCGACCGATTCTTTCGGGAAGGCATCGGTGAAACCGGAAATCCAGCCAACAGCACCGAGAACCTGCGTTTCCATGACAAGGTCATCCATGCCGCAGAACAGAACAAAACGATCACCACAGGCATTATAGATGTCGGTAATACGACGCGGATCGCCCGAGCTTTCCTTGATCGCGACAAGGTTTTTGACATCGGCAAGCTGGTTGAACTCTTCGGGCTTGATGTCGATGCGATAGGCACCCGGGTTGTTATATATCATGATCGGCAGCTTGGTCCCGCCCGCGACCGTGCGGAAATGTTCGATATTTTCGCGCGGGTCAGCGGTATAGACCATGCCCGGCAGAAGCATCAGGCCATCAGCACCGAGCTTTTCGCATTCCTGAACATAGCGGATGGCCGCACGGGTCGAATTTTCGGCCACACCGGACAGGACCGGGATGCGGCCCTTGGTAACTTCGACGGCCAGTTTCAGAACGGCGATTTTTTCGTCCGGCTCAAGGGCGGTGTTTTCACCAACCGAACCCAGCATGACGAGGCCATCGACACCGGCCGTGATCAGGTCTTCGATCTGTTTGGCGGTCATATCGAAATCGATCGAACCGTCTTCGTTCATCTGGGTGGCAACGGCGGGGAAAACGCCAGTCCAGTTTACCTGCATAGAAAGAAACCTCCTGTTATGGCAGCACGGTAACATACCGGCGCCTTTAAGCATCACAGCCCCGATCAACGGCGACCGCATTCAATTCATGTATATTGTATACAAAACTAAAAATCACGATGCAACGGGATTTTTTTCGAACAGAAAAAGGGTCCGGAAACGGACCCTTTCGATGCGATAAATCTGACACGGACAGTCAAGCGTCTTCACGCTGTCGCAGTGGCCTTTGCTGAATGATTTGCCTCCGTGGCCTCATCACCTGTCACGAAGGCAAGGGTCTGGGCAATGATGACGCTATCGCAAAGGTCGCGCTCTACTAGCTCTCGGGCGGCCTTGCCATACGCCTTCCGCCGAGTGTCGTCTTCCATCAGTTCTTCGATCGCACCGGCGAGTGCTGTGCTGTCACGCAAAGGAACAAGAACTCCGTTCTCGCCATGGCGCACGATCTCTCGACAACCGGGCACATCGGTTGCCACCATGGCAAGTCCGCTTGCAGCCGCCTCAAGCAAGGACTTAGGCAAGCCTTCGCGCCAGGACGGCAATACCGCAAGATCGGACTCACGCAGGAGTTTGCCGATGTCTGATCGTTTGCCCAGCCATTCAACCAGACCTTCCGACTGCCAGCTTTGCAAATCTTGCTTGCTGGCGCTATCGGGATTGGCCGGATCTACGTCACCGACCAAGACAAGGCGGTAATCGCGTTTGCGCGATTTCAGAATGCGCGCAGCCTCAATCAGTTCACCAAGCCCCTTGGACCAGAGCATGCGCGCGACAAAAATCGCTGATTTGGGCTCGGACGTTTTCTCCCCTGCCGGGCTAAAGGCCGAGATATCAACACCGGATCCACGGATCAGTGCCAGACACCTTTCCTTATAGCCAAGCCTCTTCATCAAGGCATAGTCATCCGCATTCTGCACGATCACCCGGATCGATGGGCAAAGCGCGTAAAAGCGCAGCAACAATGAAACGATCTGACGCAAGATCTTTGTTTTTGCCCCATCTGAGACAAACAGGAAGCCAAGACCTGTAACCATGTTAACCGACCGCTTTGCACCGACCAGAATCCCCGCAAATGAAGATAGAACCACGCACTGGATCGCCACATTGACGATAACATCGGGATTTTCACGCCGGATCAAACAAGCCAGCGCTGTAATGGTTTTGAGGGATTTGAGCGGGCTTAGGCCACCGCGCGCAATCGGCACATGGACCAGGCGAAAACCTTCCTTGCGTAAGCCCTCAGTCGCAGCAGCCGTGTTGCAGGCAACGACAACATCATCCCCACGCACCAATGCGGCACGCCCCAAAACGATCCTGTGCGAAACAAAGGACCAGTCTTCAGCACAGACGATCAGGGTTTTACGACGCTTCACGGTGGCGTCCTTAACAAGAAGTCGCTCACGCCTTAGGAAGGCCAACGTAAATGTCAGCATCACCACACCAAACCACCACGAGGTCCAGAATGAGTAATTGAACAACCCGGCAAACCAGTAGGACGCCATCATCATCAACGTCAATCCACCTTTGACAATTCCGTTGTGGCGCACATCCTTAAAACCGGTGAGTCCGATCATTAAAACGAGCGGGACAACCACCGCCAATCCAAGTGCGCCAGCTTCCAACCAGATTTCCATAAACCAGCTATGGGGATGCCCCGGCAAAACAGATTGCGTTGAGCTACCCGCCAATTCATTCGCACCCGGCACCCAAGGTGCCGCGTTAATCCCATAGCCGATAAGCGGATGGTCAAAGACATGGCTAAAGGTAAACTGCCAGATCATTTGTCGATGTACATCAACAAGCCATATTGGCAGATAAGGCTCAAATCCACGCAGGTCGGACATATTACCTGTCACGTCGCCGAGCCAGGAAAGCGCGATCACGACCAATATTCCAATTGCAGCGGCGATAGCCACTTGCACCAGACGCGAACGAATCAGAAATACTGCACAAAAACCAATCGCGCCGCACGCAGCCAGCATTGCGGCAACGTTTGCTCTGCCATGGGAAACCTCGAGAATCGGCACAATCGCGACGGCAATTGCGAGCGAGAAAAACCGGCTTGCATTCTTCCGATCAACCGCATCGAAAACCAAGATCATCGCACCAAAGATCAGGAAACTGCCCACAGGTTTCAAGCGCCGAGTAATGTCAAAATCGAAATCGGGTTCTCGTAGCGCTTTAAGCGACAGGACTTCTGGTTGAACCAAGATCGCAAGCAGGCAATAGCTAACGAGTATCCAGGTGGCATAAATACAAGCATCCCATGCCAGTTTGGCTTTGGGCTCGATCAGACGCATCAAGTACCAGATGCCCGCAACCATCGCGAAACGTCCAAGCCAGGTGCCCAGCGACTTCTCTGGCACGACAGAAAAGCTTGCCGAAATCAGAAACACAATCAGTGTGGCAACAACCAGCCCGCCAATTGGCGTTGCGATATCACGGCGCATTTTGCGCCATGCTTCACCATGATCAGCAGACACAACCGCACAGATCAGTGACAGTCCAAGACCAATCCCGAGAGCCGCCCGACCAAAAAAGAACAAGGGTGCCGAAATGCCAAACAAAATGGCAGCGATGCCGAGCATTGTATCGCGCCAATGCCGGGTCGAGACGGTCTGTTGCATGATGGGCGGTTCCAAATTGAAGTCTGTCACCTTGCTAAACGCGCGGCGCTTTCGCGTCAATCATCATTGCAAGAACGCGTCGACCAGTTGGCACGACATATGGTTTAATCATCATCATAATTTTCAACCAATTAAACTTGAGGGCGATGATGACGGAGATGAAGGCTTTGTTGCGCTCTCCCGGTGAACGCAAACTTGCGCTGGCCAATTGCCCCATCCCGGCACCGGGCAAAAATGCTGTCCTTGTCAAAACGGCCTACTCTGTCATCAGTCCCGGAACTGAATTCACTCAAGCTAACCAGACGCACGCATCCCTGTTGCAAAAGGCGTGGCAGCGGCCAGATCTGGTCGCGCTGACGTTCAAGCATCTGAAATCGGAAGGCTTTGGGAGAATGCGTGCGCGTGTTGAAAACCGTCTGGGGCGTCCGATCCCGATGGGCTATTGCGCTGTCGGGCGGATCGAAGCCACGGGCGAGAATGTTACGGACCTCAAAGCTGGCCAACGTGTTGCGATTGCGGGGATGGGGCAGGCCAATCATGCCGAGTGGAATCAGGTTTCGGTTAACCTTGCCTGCCCGGTTCCGGATGAAGTTCCCGACCGCAAGGCTGTGTTTGCAACATTGTATGCCTTGGCCTTGCATGCGCTTCGACAGGGAGAGACGTCAGTTGGCGATCAGGTCGCTGTTATCGGGGCGGGTTTGATTGGGCAGCTTGTCGCTGACACAGCACGGGCTGCCGGTGCGTTGGTGACCGTGATCGAGCCGGACCTTGCACGCCGCAAGATTGCAACCAGAAAAGGCCGTGCCAATGGTTTTGCCAAGGCGAGCGCTGCACCGCGAAGCGGATTTGACAGCGTATTTATCTGTGCACCGGGCAAGGGAAACCATCGATTGATCGACGACGCCGCCCGCCTTTGTCGTGACCGGGGCACAATCATATGCGTTGGCGATGTGACGCCGAATGGTCGGCGCAAGACGTTGTATGAAAAGGAAATCACCATTCGGCAGGTCCGGTCCTATGGGCCGGGGCGTTATGACCCCAATTATGAACAGCGCGGCGAAGATTATCCGCTTGGTCATGTGCGCTGGACGATCAAGCGGAACATGCAGGCCGCCCTTGATCTGATGGCAGATGGACGCCTTGATCCAACACCATTGATCACGTCCGAGATTGATTTTGCGGACATCGCAGATCATTTCGCCAACGGACAAGATCCGAAACAGCTGGCGACACTGGTGCGATATAGACGCGCGGATAACGCCGCCCTAAAGCCCCCTGCGCCGTCGGTGCGGACATCCGTGCTGACACATGACCATGTCCGGGTCGGACTGATCGGGACGGGCAGCTATCTCGGCGGCGGTTTATTACCCCTGTTGCGAAAGCACCCGAAAGTCGAAATCACGGCCTGCTGTTCTCGAAGCGGGTTGGCGACGGTTGCGCTGTCAAAGAAGATTGACGGGCTTCGCATGTTTGGCGGGGCGGATGAGCTGCTTGAGGATCAAAGTGTCAACAGCGTTATCATCACCACGCGCCATGACAGTCACGCTGAATTGGCAGCAAAGTCAATCGCGGCCGGGAAGCATGTCTGGCTGGAAAAACCCATCGCCATTGATCGCGCAGGTCTGGATTTGCTGCGAGAGGCTACTGATCGCGCACCGCGACACATCTTCATGGTCGGGCATAATCGGCGTTATGCGCCGATTGCAGCGAAACTGCGCGAAGCGTTGCCAACTGGCGTAAAACAATTTCACTACCGGGTTCGCATCACGCCGCTTCCAACCGATCACTGGCTTCATCATTCGGATCAGGGCGGACGCACGATTGGCGAGATCAGTCATTTTATTGATCTGATTATGAGCCTGGCCGATAGCGAGCTGATTGAGCTCAATTGTCACTGGATTGATCGCGCGGCGGGCGACATCATCTGGCAGCTGCGTTTTGCCGATGGATCAATGGGCGAGGTCACTTACTTGCACGGCAGTCGGGGCGAACCCAAGGAAGTGCTTGAGGTGACGGCGCCGAATTTCTCGGCCAGCCTGTTTGACTGGAAAAAACTTCGGGTGAATGGCGGGATCGTAACACGCAACTGGTTTGGGCAGGACAAGGGTCAGGCGGCTGCGATAGAGGCCTTTGCGGGTGCAGTTACAAGTGGCGAGCGCCCTGCCCTGATGCCAAGCATTGAAGACGAGATTGATCTGATGGCGCGTATCCTGATGGCTGCCAACACAACCACCGCCCAAACACCAAATTAAAGCAGCCCGGCATACAGGATCAGAAGCGGCAAGGTCAGCATACTGATGATGGTGGTCAGCAGGATGGTGGTCGAAGATCGATCGATACAAACATTATAGCTGCCCGCGACAATCGCAACATTCGCCCCGCTTGGCAGTGCTGCCACCAGTGTGACGATCATCAGCCAAAGCGGCGGCAGATCGAAAATGAAATGCCCGACCGAGAACACCAGAAGCGGCTGGACAAACATTTTGGCCGTGGTGCAGAGCAAACTGGCACTGAGGTTACCACGCACCGACTGCCCATAAAGCCCGGCACCGACCAGCAAAAGTGCGATGGTCGGACCGGCCGTGCGGAACCGCTCCAGCGTGCCATCGACCATTTCGGGCATGCGGATTTCAAACAGCGATGCCAGAACGCCAAGCACAATCGCCGCAATGATCGGATTTCTGGCCACACGCACGATGCTGCGAAATACATTGGACAACCAATGACCATCACCGCCGCGGCTGCCCTCAACAATCATGATCGTCATCCCCATCAGGGTGACTGGATGGATCGATAGCACGATCAAAAGTGGCACCAGGCCTTCTTCGCCATAAACCGCCTGCACCAGAGGAATACCAAGAAGAACGATGTTGGAAAAGACGCCGCCCATCGCGGTGACGGCCGCTTCATCGGTTTTGGCACTCAGCCAAA
Source organism: Thalassospira sp. UBA4513 (assembly GCF_002388495.1). Lineage (NCBI taxonomy): Bacteria > Pseudomonadati > Pseudomonadota > Alphaproteobacteria > Rhodospirillales > Thalassospiraceae > Thalassospira > Thalassospira sp. UBA4513. The sequence goes on along the minus strand of NZ_DGMR01000023.1, from coordinate 128,603 downwards.
GTTTGGCGATTATAAACACCAGCGCAAAGTTCAACAGTACGCCGGAATAATAACTGCCCCAAAGCCGCAGATCGAAATGCGCGCTGATGTCGGATTGCGAAAGGGTCTGAAACAGCATCGCCGGGATAAAGGCGTTCATGGCAAGCTTTGCCAGAAACGGAATGCCTTCACGCTTGATGATCTTGATGTGCGTAAGAAGGAAACCGCACAGGATCGTCAAAAAGACCGGTCCAACTTTTCCGACGATCAGATCAAGCATGTTTCCCCCAAAGGCGAAAATGAGCACCAAAGCCCAGAGCAGCGCAACAGATCGGGTAAACCACGTCGGTCACGCATAAAGAAAGGACAGCATCATTGACGCTGTCCTTTGATAGTACAAATCATTTCGCGGACTTACCAGCCCCGCACCGCAATTCCATTGGCAAGGCAGCCATGCGTATCAGTCACTTGGCGCTGTTTGCACGCGCTTGACCGCATCTTTCCAGCCATCAAGCAATCCCTGACGGCGGCCCGGTTCGATATCGGGCTCGAAGCTGGCATCGAGGTGCCATTTCTCGGAAATATGATCGAGATCGCGGTAAATACCGGCCTGCAATCCGGCAAAGTATGCCGCCCCCAGTGCTGTGGTTTCGGTGACTTCGGGGCGTTCAACCGAAATACCCAACACGTCTGAAAGCATCTGACACATCCAGTCATTGGCAACCATGCCGCCATCAACCCGAACCGCCTTGGGCGACACGCCATCGGCCGCCATGGCTTCGAACAGATCAAATGTCTGATAACAAACGCTTTCGAGTGCAGCCCGCACGAACTCGCGCGGGCCGGTATCACGGGTCAGGCCGAAAATCGCCCCGCGGGCATCCGGGTCCCAATAGGGTGCGCCAAGTCCGGTAAAGGCCGGGACAAGGTAAACACCGTGATTGTCATCAAGCGATTTGGCCAACCCTTCTGTTTCGGCCGCCGACTTGATGATACCAAGACCGTCGCGCAGCCATTGAACCGCCGCCCCGGCCACAAAGATGGCACCTTCAATGGCGTAGCTTGTTTTGCCATTGATGCGATAGCCAACCGTGGTCAGAAGCCGGTGCTGCGATGTTACCGCCTCATCGCCGGTATTCAGGATAACAAAGCAGCCCGTGCCATAGGTACTTTTGATATCGCCCGGCTCAAAGCAGCACTGACCGAATGCAGCTGCCTGCTGATCACCCGCCATGCCCATCACCGGGATTTCCGCGCCAAACAGATCGGCATCTGTTACCCCGAAATCAGCCGCACAGTCCTTGACATCGGGCAGCATGTTGCGCGGAACGCGGAAGATTTTGCAAAGCTCGTCATCCCAGGCGTTTTCGCGAATGTTGAACAGGTTGGTGCGGGCCGCATTGGTCGCATCGGTTGCGTGCGACTTGCCACCGGTCAGACGCCACAACAGGAAACTGTCGACCGTCCCAAAGGCCAGATCGCCCTGATCAGCGCGTGCACGCGCGCCGGAAACATGATCAAGGATCCACGCAACCTTCGTGGCCGAGAAATACGGATCAATCAACAGACCGGACTTGGCATTGACCGCCTGTTCAAGCTTGGGATCACGCTTTTTAAGATCATGACACAGTGCCGCTGTGCGGCGATCCTGCCAGACAATCGCGTTATAGATCGCCTTGCCGGTCTTGCGATCCCAGACAACGGTGGTTTCACGCTGGTTGGTGATGCCAATTGCGGCGACCTTGGCGATATCAACCCGCGCCAATGCCTCCTTGCAGACGGCGACCACGGTGCCCCACAAATCTTCCGGGTCATGTTCGACCCAGCCACTATTGGGGAAATGTTGCGGGAATTCCTGCTGGGCGACGGAAACGGAGCGGCCGTTTTCATCAAAGACAATGGCGCGTGAGCTTGTCGTTCCCTGATCGATGGCAAGGATATAGCGCGTTTCTGACATGTTTGTTTTCCTCCCGAGCCGGCAGGTTTCCTGCCATCCGACCCTGCATACATTGATGCGTTGCGGCCCGTCCACATGACGATGCCATTGGTTTTATCGCTCTATTTAGAAAAAAATCGCGGCAAAAAACAATTCGTTTTCGAAAATTTTTCTGTGCAATGCGTTCATACCTCTGATTTACAAGGGAATTTTCAAACCGGTCTTGCTGACCAAACAGGCGGGAAAAACGTGCCCGCTTAGCACGGCACAGGGTTTGCAACGAAAACAGAAGAATGAATTTCAACCGGCATCTTTTTCCCCATGGAGGTTTCTGATGGGATTGTATGAAACGTTGGCTGCTGTCACCAACACCGCACAAAGCGCCAAAAGTGCGGCCAGTTTCCGCCAGACCATTTCATCGAACACCGTCCCGCTTCCCGAAAAGAAGAAGGAAGAAAATGCCGAGCTGGCCTATATCCGCGAACATGGTTTCACGACCTATGTGAAGGAAATTGAGGAACGCAAGATCGAAGAATTGCGTGCGAAGATCCTGCAAAGCATGGGCCTTGATGAAGAGAAACTGGCCGAAATGGATGCTGATGATCGCCAGGCCATCGAAAAGGTCATTGCCGATGCCATCGAGCAGCGCCTGAACGGTAACAGCGTTGCCGAGGCCGAACTTGGCAAATCAGCCGACGGGGATGAAACCGCCGATGAGCGCCGCGACCGTCTGCAGGCGCGGATCGCGTTTAACCCGAACATGTTTGATGTGTTTACCGAATTGCAGTCCGAACTGCCAAGCGGCTCGTCGCAGTCGATTACCGGCAAGCAGGACGAACAGGATGAAGCCTCTGGCGCACGCAAGAAAAACATCTTTGATGTCTGAATGCGGGCCTTGTGGCTTTCAATACAAAAGGGCGCTGCGAGTTGCAGCGCCCTTTTTCTTTTCTGACTTTTGGTATGCCTTCTGGGGGGATAAGCGTTATTCGTCAACGCCGCCCATGCAGACATATTTGACTTCGAGGTAGTCCTCGACACCGTATTTCGATCCTTCACGGCCGACACCGGATTGTTTGACGCCACCAAACGGTGCCACCTCGGTCGAGATGATGCCCGTATTGACCCCGACAATCCCGCTTTCAAGGCCTTCGGCCAGTTTCCAGATCCGGTTGATGTCACGCGAATAGAAGTAGGATGCCAGACCGAACTCGGAATCATTGGCCATCTCAAGTACTTCGTCATCGGTTTTGAAGCGGATCAGCGGTGCCATCGGGCCAAAGGTTTCCTCGCGGAAGACGGTCATTTCGCGGGTAGCATCGGCAATCACGGTCGGCTGGAAGAACGAGCCGCCCTTTTCGTGACGCTTGCCACCCGTCAGGATACGCCCCCCCTTGGCAACCGCATCGGCAATCTGGCTTTCGACCTTTTCGACGGCCTTTTCCGTGATCAGCGGTCCGATCACAACGCCTTCGTCCGCACCATTACCAACGGTCATTTTGGCAACCTTGGCGGCATATTTCTCGGCGAACTCGTCATAGATTGCATCATGGACGAACAGACGGTTGGCACAGACACAGGTCTGGCCGGCGTTGCGGTATTTGGACGCAATCGCACCTTCGACCGCCGCATCGATATCGGCATCTTCACAGACGATAAACGGCGCATTGCCGCCAAGCTCCAGGCTGACCTTTTTGACGGTATCGGAACACTGGCGCATCAACAAACGCCCAATCGCGGTCGAACCGGTAAAGGTCAGTTTGCGGACCTTGGCATTTTCGGTCATTTCCGCACCGATCACCGGCGCATCACCGGTAACGATGGACAACAGCCCCTTGGGCAGACCGGCACGTTCGGCCAAAATGGCCATGGCAAGGGCGGAATACGGTGTTTCCATCGCCGGTTTGACCACCATTGCACAGCCAACGGCCAATGCCGGGGCGGCTTTGCGGGTGATCATCGCGGTCGGGAAGTTCCATGGCGTGATGGCGGCACACACACCAATCGGTTCTTTGAGAACCATCACACGGCGACCTTCGGCAAAGGTCGGGATCACATCGCCATAGACGCGTTTGGCTTCTTCGGCAAACCACTGCAGGAAAGATGAGCCATAGGCGATCTCGCCCTTGGCCTCGGTCAATGGTTTACCCTGCTCTGCCGTCATCAGGGCGGCGAGGTCATCCTGATTTTCCATCATCAGGTCGTACCATTTCATCAGGATGCCCGCACGTTCCTTGGCGGTGCGCTTTTTCCAAAGCTTCTGCGCCTTTTCGGCGACATCAATGGCATGCGCAACTTCATCACGGCCAAGAACCGGCACGGTGCCAAGCACTTCACCGGTTGCAGGGTTGGTTACCTCGGCGGTTTTCCCGTCTGGGGCATCGACCCATTCCCCGCCGACATAGGCCTGCTGGGTGAAAAGACTGGGGTCTTTAAGCGAAATCATTTGAGTGCCTCCGGAAAGCATTATTGGGAGCGACATGATCGCATTCTGGTCTTTATCTAGTCTGCTCCGTGGTGGATGCCACATTTTTGCGGGATATTTACCCAATAGCAATCGCAAACCGGGGCCGAGGCCTGCTTTGCTAGAAGATTTCATCAAAGAACAGCCAATCACCGCCGATTAGCAGAACCTGCGATATTTGCGCAAAAAAGCGGGAACAACAGTGTTGCTCCCGCCATGGCCAGTCATCGCGTTATTGTGTTATGCGCCAACACACACCTAGTTCGACAGTGTCCCGAAATAGCCCGACTGATAATCAATCGGCAGAAACCGGTCATGAAGCTGTTTGAAGGTTTCATCGGGATCGATATCTGCAAACAGTTCGGGGTGAAACCATTTGGCCATCTGCTGAATGGCGACGAACTGATAGGGGCTGTTGTAAAACTGATGCCAGACCGCATGAAATGCGTTGGTCTTTTGCGCCTTGATGCCGAGATAAGCCGGGCGTGTCGGATAGAATTTCAGTTTTTCAACGATTTCGTCCGGGTCGGCACCCGGACCAACTGGAACCCATTTGCCGCCCGGCACATAGACATCCCACATCGCGCTGGTGACAATGATGTGGTCCGGATCGGAAACAATGACCTGTTCGGCATTGATCTGCCCGAAAGTGCCAGGGATCAGATCCTTGGCAATATTGTCGCCACCGGCCATTTCAACCATCGCACCGAAATTGCCATCGCCAAATGAATGGCAACAATCCTCGTAAAACCCGGCGGCACGATCGATGAATACCTTTGGACGTTCCGGTTTCACACTGGCCAGACGATCAGTGATTTTTGCGATTTCCTCAGCACGGAACGCGATAAATTCCTCGGCACGGTCTTCCTTGCCAAACAGTTTTCCGAACAAACGTATGGAGGGTTCGGTATTGACTTCCGGGCTGTTACGAAAATCGACATAGACCACAGGGATATCAAGGGCTCCAAGCTTTTCGATATAGGCGGCTTCTTCCACCGCGCGCTTGGTTTCAAGATTGAGGAAAACGATATCAGGCTTTTGCGCAATCGTGGTTTCGATATCAATCAGGCTTTGCTCCAGCCCCTCGAAGGCCGGGATATCGGCAAATGCGGGGAATTTCGAAAGATAGGCCTGATAGGTCGCCGGATCGGCTTCGATCAGGTCCTTGCGCCAACCGACAATGCGCGCCGCCGGATTTTCGCGATCAAGGGCGGCAATGATGTAAAGCTGGCGACCCTCGCCAAGGATGGCACGTTTTATCGGGACATTGACCGCAACTTCGCGCCCGGCGATATCGGTTACCGTGATGGTTTCGGCCTGTGCTGGCATCGGCCCAATCAGAACCAAAACCATAAACACAAGCATCTGTGAAAGTTTACGCATCCTCGTTTTACTCCCCTGATAGCTCAGTCGGATTTGTCGTACGACCGACACCAACCCGCGTCACAGCGGTCAGCACCAAGCCGACGAAATAGACAAAACCGACGAGAAAATAGATGTTTGAAAGCCCGGAAACCTGCGCGAACCAGCCGCCAATTGCGATCCCGGCAATCGATGAAAACTGGGCTGTGCTTTGCGCCAGTCCCAGCAAATATCCCTGCTGATGATCAGACGCGCTGCGTGACACCAGTGCGGTCAAAACCGGCGTGGTCGCACCCAAAAGCGTTCCCCACAGGAAATACATCGCGGCAAAAACAGTGACCGATCCGGTCAGCCCGGCCGTCACGGTCACGACAATGCATCCGGCAATCACCAGACACATGCGCCCCAGAACGTTTTGCGCGGAGCGTCCTTCGAAATAGCGCGCCCAAAGAGACGCCGTTGCGACAAAGCCCAGTGCCAACAGGCCATAACACAGGCCAACAACCCAGTTGCCGACATCAAAAGTGTGCAGGACATAAATCGGAAACGGCGATTGCGTCACCATTCGGCCAAGCAATAGAACGCCGATGATCGTCAGCAAGGAAATGACCTGTGGCGATCGCACGATGCTCGGCTTGGTATCCGGTCTGTCACCTGTCTTAGGCCGCACCGGAGCGGCGACAGTCGGAAGCAACACCCAAACCGAAATCATGCAGAGTGCACACAGGATGGCCGCCGAAAAGTTGATCCAAAAGAAGCTGGCAAGATCAAGGATCACACCACCAAACAACGCCCCGCACAGCGAACCGAGATTGGTCGATACCTGCAAATAGGCAAACAGCTTTGCCCGCCGTGCCGGGCTTTCGATGCTGACCCCGTACGCCTGGGCCGGTGCGATATATCCGGCACAGGCCCCTTGCAAAAACCGTAAGATCAGGATCGAAAAAACGTCACCAGAAAAGGCCAATGCAAGCTGGGTCGCGGCCAAGCCAAAAAGGGCCCGTATCATCATCGCCTTGTGGCCGAACCGATCCCCGACCCGTCCCCAAAACGTGCTGGTCAACATGATGCCCAGCATCGGCCCGACATAAACGCCGATGCTGGCGAGTGTGAACAGATCATCTGAACTGGTGAGCGAACGCAGATGAACGGGCCAGAACGGCCCGCTCATTTCCATGGCACCCATCGACACCAGTTGCAGGACAAACAGGAGATGGATTTTCCTGTTTGTTCCAATCACGTATCCGGTCACATCAGAAGTCCGCGGTTAGCGACAACAGTGCTGTTCGCGGAGCGCCCAACGAGACGAAGCGCCACTGGTTCACACCCGAATAGTAACTTTCATCGGTGACGTTCTGAACCGTCGCCCGAATGGTTACGGGGGTGTCGTAAAGTTCAGTCTTGTAACGCGCACCGATATCAAGCGTGGTCCATTCCGGAATGTCTTGAGTATTGGCGGTATCGACAAATTGCGACGATGTGTGTGTGACCGTACTGCTTAGTGTCAGACCATCGACAAACGGGGTGTCCCATTCGCCAACAAGATTGATCTGCATTTCAGGCGTTCCAACCGGCCGCTTGCCCAAGTCATCTGCGTTGACGGCTTTGCTGATTTCCGATTCAAGGAACATCACACCACCAAGCAGCCGAATATCATCCGTCACCTGGCCAAAGACATTAAGCTCGATACCACGGTTTCGCTGTTCGTTATCGGCAGTAAAGATATTGGTGCCGTCATCGGTATCACCGTCCGGCTGCGTGATCTGGAAGGCAGAGATGGAACCGCCAATATTCCCGAAATCAAGTTTGATGCCTGTTTCAATCTGCTTGGCGACATAAGGTGCCATCGCTTCGCCCGCGTTGGCGGCACTGCTGGGTGCAATATCGCCCTGATTGAGGCCCTCGATATAGTTGGCGTAAACCGACACAGTTTCAGTCGGCTTAACAACGATGCCTGCCATCGGACTGATTTCGCTGTCGTCATAGGAGCTGCTAACAACACCGCTGCTGTAATTATCAACAGCAATGCTTTGATGACGCGTCCCAAGGGTGACGAGAACCGTTTCATCAAGGAAGGACAGCGTATCGGCCAATGCAAAGCCGGTTAGTTCCGATGCAGATGTTTTGGGCTTGCTGGCCGGGGCACTGACGGCAATCGGCGCAACCGCAGCCGTGGTGTAAATGTTGGCCGACGGGTTGGATCCGGCATTGCTGATGCCCTGACGAAGTTCGTCTTCATACCGCGTGGCCTGAAGCGAGATCTTGTGCTTGACCTCACCCGTTTCAAATTCACCCCTGACACCTGTACTGGCCGACCAGCGGTCGGTCTGGAAGCGGCGATAGGAAAGACCGTCATCAATATAGTCACCGGCCGCATTCTGAACTGTCGGCGTGCCAAACAGGCGATCAAGTTCCGTGCGCCCGCCGCCAAAGCTGGCAAAGACCGTAACGTTATTAAACAGGTCGTATTCCGCCTGAACCATGCCAGAGCGATCAACTGCATCCGACCATTCCCAATCCTGAATGAGGTTGGTGGAACCATCAGGCGCGTCGGGAATGGCAAAGCCGGAATTGAAACGCAGTTCACGTGCAGGCGCATCGAGGTTTTCACGCTGATCAATCAGGTCAACCGATGCCCGGAAACGATCCCCCTCGTAATCAAGGGCCAGCGCACCAAGGGATGCTTCACGTGTCTGCCGATCCAGATACGTATCGCCATTGTGATAACCACCGTTAAAGCGAACGCCAAACTCATCATTGGCCCCGAAGCGGCGGCTGAAATCAATGTCGCCGCCAGCTTGTTCACCGCGACCGTAATCAACGCTTGTCCGTGTCAGGTCCTTTTCACCGGCCCGCTTGGGCACGATATTGATCGCCCCACCAACAGCACCGGTGGGCGACATGCCGTTTAGCAACGCATTGGGACCTTTGACGACTTCGATCCGCTCTGCCAAACCGGACATCACGCGATAGGTTGGCGCCACCCCATAGGCACCGTTGAACGATACTTCGCCGGTATTAAACAGATTAACGCCAAAACCACGGATCTGATAGGTATCGAGGTTGGCCGTTTCGGCATTCGGCGCACGCACAGACGGGTCATTTTGCAGAACATCCGCGATGGTTTCCGCCTGCTGATCGGCGATATAGTCGCTGGTGTAGCTCGTAATACTGACCGGAGCATCCATGATGTCGGTATTGCCGAGCATGCCCAGTCGTCCGCCGGTTGCCACCTGCCCGCCAGCATAGGCCGGGGCAAGATCGGATTGTGCACCGGTGGCCTCGACAATCACCGGATCGGTAACCATTTCGCCGCTGGCATTACTCTGCGTGCTTGCGTCGGTAATGATCAGCGAACGGCTGCCGATTGCGCGATAGGATAAATCCGTTCCGCGAAGAAGCATTTCGATTGCGCCCGGGACAGAAAACTCGCCGCGAATTTCGCGCGGTTCGGTGATTTCCGGCAGATCGATGGTATAGGCGATACTCCAGCCGGAAACATCGCCAATCTGGCTGATACCCTCGGCGATTGACGTGACACTAAGATCAAAGCTGTAAAGTGCTTGCGCGACTTCGACCTGTTTGCCCGGCACGGTTTGAGTGTTGGTTTCCGCCGCCATCAAACCGGTCGGCAGACCGATTGAGGACGTCATCAACAATGCCGAGATCAGGATATTCTTTTTTGATTTTGCCTGCTTGGAATACAAATTCCCGCTCCATTCTGAGATTGGTTTTTCAGGCAGGTCCCCCTGCACCTAGAAAAACAAACGAGCGGGAAAATAGACTCCTCACATGAGGAAGCACTTTTTTTGCGAATTTTTCGCAATCTTAATAAATAATGGTCAACCAAGGTGATGTTTTGATCACCGATCCACCCACCGCAACGGCAAGCGTTTCAAGGGATCTGGCAACATCATTGGTCGGAAAACTGCCCGAAACGGTTTTGTTTCCGATATCGCCCAAAACCATCAGACGGCCCGGTGCGAAGTTATCAATACGCGCAACCAGATCATCCAGACGCACGTTCTGAACACTCAGACGCCCATGCATCCAACTTTGCACGGATGCAATATCGTCGGCCTCCTTGGCGTGTAGCCCGCCAGCCCCGACTGCCACCGCATCCCCTGGACCAAGCATAACGCTGCCTGTATCGGCCCCGGTCGACACCCGAACAGCACCCTCTTCAACGCCGACCCGTGTGTCTTGCGTTAGGTGATCAACATTAAAGCGCGTCCCAACCACTTCGACTGTTGCCATACCGGCCCGAACCCGGAAGCTGTCTCCATCGCGATGCATGACATCAAAAAATGCCTGACCACGCAAAAGTTCGACATCCCGTTTCCCGTTTTCAAAATCGATGGCAATCGCACTGTTGGCGGCAAGAAAAACCACGGATCCATCCGACAACCGCATCTCGGTTACCACCGCGGCATCGGTAACAATGTCAGCCTGAAGATTTTCCAGGGCATCGGGGTTAAGAAAGGCAACCATCGCCAATACCGCCACCGCCGCCGCACATGACGTCACAGTCCGTAGCGGAGAGAACCAGTCAAGCATCCTTTGCCAAACTGGCACCTGCCCGGCGTCTCTGACTGCAATGCGGCGGGCTGGCTCTTCGACCTGCGCCCAAAGAACACGCATCTGATCATAGGCAAGGCGGTTGCCTGTGTCGGCATTGAGCCAAGCATCAAATTCTTGCTCCTGCGAGGCCGTCAGCGCCCCACCTGCACGCTTTACGTGCCAAAGGGCTGCTTCGTCCTTTTGCGCCTCGGTCAGTTTAACGTCGCCTTGCATTGATCTGTTATCGGTCCACACGGTACTGGCTGTTATGCGATTTCTATAACGAATAAACGGCTGAGAACAAAATATCCTCATGCCGTTTGGCTCAAACTTTTCAATCTGTATCCCGATAGGCTTCAAGGCGTTGCTGGCAATGGCGCATGGTGCGTGCAAGTTGCTTTTCCACTGCGCTGACAGATATTCCGTATTTCTGCGCCAGTTTTGCGTTTGAAACCCCTTCGACCCGATGCAAAACAAACATCTCGCGCGCTTTGGGGGACAGTTCCAGCAAGGCCCGATCCAGTGCCGAGAGGGCCTGACGCGACTGGGCATGATCGTGCGGGGATGATGTTTCTCTCTGCCATAGCTGAACGGGCAAGATCCGGCGCATGAGCCCTGTGCGCCCCGCTGTGCTGCGATGATGATCAATCACGGCATTGCGCACAGACGCATAAAGAACCTTGACGTTTTCTTCGTCCGTGCCGTGATCCCCCGAAAGCAACAGTCTGGCATAGACGTCCTGAACAATTTCATCCGCCGTCTCACGGTCACCGATACGACGATTGGCCATCGAGACCAGTTGCCGACGGTGGTCCTCAAACAGTTTTGAGAGCGTGTTCTGCCAGGGCTTCATATTTGGATCATCTGCTGTCGCTTGGTCACGCTTTGTCGCGAATTGTCGCGTCGGGCCACAATGCGATTTCCGATCACACGGCAACCCGGAAGCGCAAGCTAACAACAATGATAATCATTTTCAATCGCAAAAGAGTTTTGATATTCAGCCCCGCATATTTGGCGGCTTTCATCGCTTATTTTTTCAGTTTCAACCGATTCCAATGGATTTTCCGCCCTGATTGCAAACGAAAGAAACAAAGATTTGCCTGCTGCCCAACAAGGGAATTGTTCAATCCTCCAATGATTACAATCTGTTACATTTCAGAAATTCAGTTTCGTTAATGAAAATTCCAAACAGCCATAATTTTCGCTTGCAATTATTTTGGGGCGTTCGTAACGTTTGTGAAAGAACAGAATGGCAGTTGAGAACAGCTGTCACAAATAAGAGCAATTGGGGAGGAATCGGTTGCTCACTCCAAAAACATATGACATCGCCATTATTGGTGGTGGGATCAATGGCACGGGCATTGCGCGTGACGCGTCAGGTCGTGGGCTAAGCGTCTATCTGTGTGAAAAGGATGACCTTGCCAGCGCGACCTCGTCGGCCAGCACAAAGCTGATCCATGGTGGCCTGCGGTATCTTGAACATTATGAATTCCGCCTTGTGCGTGAAGCGCTGATTGAGCGCGAAGTTCTTTTGCGTGCCGCCCCGCACATCATCTGGCCGCTTCGCTTTGTCCTGCCCCACGTCAAGGGTCTGCGCCCGGCATGGATGATCCGGCTTGGCCTGTTTTTGTATGACCATCTTGGCGGTCGTGAAAAACTTCCCGGGTCCGAGGGCATCAAGCTTGCCACCCACCCGGCCGGTGCGCCATTGGTCAAGGGAATGGACAAGGCATTTGTCTATTCCGATTGCTGGGTTCAGGATGCGCGCCTTGTGGTGCTGAACGCCATGGATGCTCGTGATCGCGGGGCCGATATCGAAACCCGCACCGAATGTGTATCGGCCAAACGCGAAAATGGCCTTTGGACCGTGACACTGCGCAATATCGACGACGGGTCGGAAAAAACCATTCAGGCCAAATCACTGGTCAATGCCGCAGGTCCCTGGTGTGCCGAGCTTCTTGAAAAACGGGTTGAGGCCAAGAAGAAACAAGGCATTCGTATGGTTCAGGGCAGCCACATCGTGGTGCCAAAACTGTTTGACCATGACTATTGCTATATCTTCCAGAATCCGGACGGGCGGATTGTTTTTGCCATCCCCTATGAGCAGGACTTTACCCTGATCGGCACGACCGATCGTGATTACAAAGGCGATCCGGCCAAGGTCGCGATCAGCGCAGATGAAACCAAATATCTTTGCGAACTTGCCAATACCTACTTCGAAAAGAAAATCACCACCGATGACGTTGTCTGGGCCTATTCCGGTGTCCGTCCGCTGTATGGCGATGGCAGCGAAGACGCATCCCAGGTAACCCGCGATTATGTTCTGGAAATTGACCGGGGCGAAAATGCCGATAATGGTGCGCCGCTTCTAAACATCTATGGCGGCAAGATCACCACCTATCGCAAGCTTGCGGAATCAGCGATGAGCAAGCTTTGCCCGCTACTTGGCAGCAACGATACAAGATGGACCGCGGACAAACCGCTTCCGGGCGGCGATATCCCCGATGCGGATTTCGAACGCTATCTTACTGCGATGCACAAGAAGTTTCCCTGGATTGCACAAGCACAGCTATACCGTTACGTGCAAAACTACGGCACACTCACCAATATGATCATTGGCGATGCCAGCGATCTGAAAGGGCTTGGAAAGCACTTCGGTGACGACGTATACGAGTGCGAATTGCGCTATCTGGTGGATCACGAATGGGCCAGAACGGCCGATGATATTTTGTGGCGCCGCTCCAAACTGGGGCTGCACCTTTCGGATGAGACGCGTAATGCCATTGTCCAATGGTTCAAAACCGAACCGACATCAAAAAACACCGTGAAAGCGGGCGAAGGAAACAGTGGAAAATGACCCTTACGCTTGAAAACATAACCAAGACCGTGGGTGGGGAGACCCATATCGACGATGTGTCGATGACGCTCGAACCGGGATCGTTCAACGTCCTTTTGGGGCGGACACTTGCCGGGAAGACGACGCTGATGCGGATTATGGCGGGGCTTGAGCCGCCGACCAAGGGCCGCATCCTTGTTGATAATGCTGATGTAACCGGCATGGCCGTGCAGAAACGCAATGTCGCCATGGTCTATCAGCAATTCATCAACTATCCGTCGATGAACGTGTTTGACAACATCGCATCCCCCCTGAAATTGCAGGGCGTTGATAAGGCAGAAATCGAAAAGCGTGTGCGTTCGACAGCCGAACTCATGCATATCGAACATCTGCTTGATCGCCTGCCACAGGAACTTTCCGGTGGTCAGCAGCAACGTACCGCCATGGCACGCGCCATGGTCAAGGATTGCAAGTTGCTGCTGCTTGACGAACCGCTGGTCAACCTGGATTACAAGCTGCGCGAAGAACTGCGCGAAGAGATCCCCAACCTTTTGGCCGAGCGCGACACCATTGTCGTATATGCCACGACCGAGCCGATGGAAGCATTGTTGCTGGGTGGCAAGTGCGCGGTGATGCATGAAGGCCGGATGACCCAGTTTGGTCCGACGACCGAGGTTTATCACAACCCGGCCTCGGTCAAGACCGGCCTGATCTTTTCCGATCCGCCGATCAACCTTGTTGAAGCCGAAGTCCGCGATGGCGCGATCTTTATGAAAAGCGGCCATCAGGTGCCGCTGAAAGGGCATCTGGCGAACCTGTCCAATGGCGATTACACCCTTGGCATTCGCGCCAACCACCTGTCGGTTGATCCGACCGGGGATGACACGATCGCGATGCAGGGACAGGTCGAACTGGCCGAAATCACCGGTTCGGAAACCTTTGTCCACGTCCATTTCAATGATGTGTCCTGGGTGATCCAGGAAGAAGGCGTTCACAATCCGCGCCTTGGCGAAGCAACCCAGTTCTATGTCGATCCGACACGCCTGTTTGCCTTTGATGCGAATGGTGCGCTCGTGGCCGCCCCGCCGGTCGAAATTTCAAACGGCAAAGCGGCGTGAGGGAAGAGTAAGAAAATGGCACGTATTGATCTTAAAAGCCTTGCGCATTCCTACTTCCCCGATCCGAAAACGGACGAGGACTATGCCCTGCGTCGCATGGAGCATGTCTGGGAAGATGGCGGTGCTTATGCCCTGTTGGGCCCGTCGGGTTGCGGCAAGACGACTTTGCTGAACATCATCTCCGGCCTTCTGACCCCGTCACATGGGCAGGTCCTGTTTGATGGCAAGGATGTCACAAGCCTTGCCCCGGAAGAGCGCAACATCGCACAGGTTTTCCAGTTCCCGGTGATCTATGACACCATGACGGTCTATGACAACCTGGCCTTCCCGCTGCGCAATCGCGGCATTGATGAAAAGCGCGTTGATGCCCGTGTGCGTGAAATTGCCGGCATGCTGGATCTGACCGGCAAGCTCAAGCAAAAGGCGCGCGGCCTTGGTGCGGATGAAAAACAGACGATCTCGCTGGGGCGTGGTCTGGTGCGTGACGATGTTTCGGCCATTCTGTTTGACGAACCGCTGACGGTGATTGACCCGCATCTGAAATGGGTTCTGCGCCGCAAGCTTAAAGAAATTCACAACAAGCTGCGCCCGACCATGGTGTATGTCACCCATGATCAGGTCGAAGCTCTGACTTTTGCCGACAAGGTTGTCGTCATGTATGGCGGCAAGGTCGTGCAGCTGGGCACCCCGCAGGAACTGTTTGAAAATCCGGCCCATACCTTTGTCGGTTACTTCATCGGAAGCCCCGGCATGAACATTATGGATTGCAAGATCGATGATGGTGCGGCCTGGGTTGATGGTCAGCGGATCGGTCTTTCGGACCGTCACCTTGAAGCCGTTTCCAAACAGACCGGCAAGCTTGAACTCGGCATTCGTCCCGAATTCCTGACCCTTGAAACCGGCAACGCCGACAAGGGATCAGACGGGATCGAAGTTAACATCACCAAGGTCGAAGACCTTGGCCAGTTCAAGATCGCGACCACCCGGTTCGGCGCATCTGAAATCAAGGTCAAGCTCGGCGAAGACGAACAGGTTGTCGGCCAGTCCGGCATTCTGCGCTTTGCGCCGGAATGGACCAAGCTTTACGCCGACAGTCAGTTGGTCGCGTAAGGGGGGATGGGGAAATGAACAAGATTACCAACAACAAGGCCTGGTTCCTCGTCCTGCCAGTGTTCTTTATCGTCGCCATCAGCGCGATCATTCCGCTGATGACGGTTGTGAACTATTCGGTTCAGGACATTTTCGATCCGCAGACGCGTTTCTTTGTCGGTACCGAATGGTTTGAACAGGTTCTGGGCGACAGTCGCCTGCATGATGCGCTGCTGCGTCAGATCATCTACACCCTTTCGGTTCTATTCATCGAAATTCCGCTGGGCATTGCGGTTGCACTGACCCTGCCGCGCAAGGGCTGGGGCGTTTCGGCATCGATGGTGCTGCTTGCCTTGCCGCTGCTTATTCCATGGAACGTGGTTGGCACCATCTGGCAGATCTTTGGCCGTGCAGACATTGGTCTGGGTGGCTATGTCATCAATCTGATGGGCATTGATTACAACTATGCCCAGAACCCGATGGACGCGTGGATCACGGTGCTTGTCATGGATGTCTGGCACTGGACAAGCCTGATTGTGCTGCTGTGCTATGCTGGCTTGCGGTCAATCCCGGATGCCTATTATCAGGCGGCCAAGATTGACGGTGCATCGCGCTGGGCCGTGTTCCGCTTCATTCAGTTGCCGAAGATGCAGTCGGTTCTCGTGATCGGTGTCCTGCTGCGCTTTATGGACAGCTTCATGATCTATACCGAACCGTTCGTCCTCACAGGTGGCGGTCCGGGTAACGCAACCACCTTCCTCAGCCAGTTCCTGACCCGGATGGCAGTCGGTCAGTTTGACCTTGGTCCTGCTGCGGCCTTCTCGCTGGTCTACTTCCTGATCATTCTGTTGGTTTGCTGGGTTTTCTATACCGTCGTGATGAACGCCGGAAAGCAGGGGGAACAATAAAATGCAGTTCCAGAAACGACATATCGGACTTCTTCTTTATATCCTGTTCCTGTTGGTTCCGATCTATTGGCTGTTCAACATGTCAATCAAGACCAATACGGAAATCCTGGGCGCAATGACCCTGTTCCCGGACAATCCGACATTGGCCAACTACGCAACCATCCTGACCGATCCGGCATGGTACACGGGTTATATCAACTCGATGATCTATGTCGGTATCAACGTGGTGATCTCGCTCGTGGTCGCCCTGCCCGCGGCTTATGCCTTTTCGCGGTTCAACTTTACCGGCGACAAGCATCTGTTCTTCTGGCT
>NZ_DGMR01000023.1:111648-111932 GCF_002388495.1 Thalassospira sp. UBA4513 | reverse complement strand
CGTATGGCACCGCCGGCCGTGTTCCTGTTACCGTTCTTCCAGCTTTATTCAAGTGTCGGCCTGTTTGACACCCATATCGCTGTGGCACTCGCACACTGCCTGTTTAACGTGCCGCTGGCCGTCTGGATCCTTGAAGGTTTCATGTCGGGCATTCCAAAGGAAATCGATGAAACCGCCTATATCGACGGTTATTCGTTCCCGCGGTTCTTTGCCACGATCTTCTTGCCGCTGATCAGGTCCGGCATCGGTGTGACCGCGTTCTTCTGCTTTATGTTCAGCTGGGT
>NZ_DGMR01000023.1:88601-111561 GCF_002388495.1 Thalassospira sp. UBA4513 | reverse complement strand
TGCTGAGCCGGACGTTGACCAGCGTGGACGCCAAGCCGATTGCCGCCACCATGACCCGTACCGTTTCGGCATCGGGCCTTGATTGGGGCGTTCTGGCGGCTGCGGGTGTTTTAACAATCGTCCCGGGCGCCTTGGTGATCTGGTTCGTTCGCAACTACATCGCCAAAGGTTTCGCGATGGGTCGCGTGTAATCGGAAAACAGGAGGAATATCAAAATGGCATGGATGGCCTGGACCCCGATTACCGCCGCGTTCTTTGGTTGCATCTTTTTGATGCTGATCGGGATGGGAATTTGGCAGGCGGTTTCACCGACCGTTCCGCGGCGTGGCTTTTTGCCACTGACCACCACACGCGGTGATCGCCTGTTTATCAGTTTGCTTGGAGCCGCCTATATCCATCTTGGCTGGCTGGCATTTACCGATGCCGCCCTTTGGATCGGTTCCATCATCGCACTTGTCTGGCTCGTCATTGTGATGCGCTGGGGTTAACAACCAAAACGGTACCGCGTCCTGCAGCGGTGCCGTTTTCGAACGAATTCATCACGGTGGGCTGTCCGTCTTCCCCCAGCGTCGATGACCGGGTTTACCGGATGAGCAATAAGGAAGACGACCAGGGAGAAAACGACATGATCGTTAAAGCCAAAGGTGCCAAAAGCGTTGTTAAAGGCAGCGCCGTTGCAGTCGCCCTTGGTCTTGCTGTGCTGGCGAACCCGGCCATGGCAGATCAATATACCGACGCGGCGAAAAAATGGATCGACAGCGAGTTCCAGCCGTCGAGCCTGAGCAAAGACGCCCAGATGGCCGAACTGGAATGGTTCATCAAAGCAGCTGAACCGTTCCGCGGCATGGACATCAACGTGGTGTCTGAAACCATCACCACGCACGAATATGAGTCCAAGGTCCTGGCAAAGGCCTTCTCGGAAATCACCGGGATCAACCTGACCCATGACCTGATCGGCGAAGGCGATGTCATCGAAAAACTGCAGACCCAAATGCAGTCGAACCGCAACATCTATGACGCCTTCATCAATGACTCGGACCTGATCGGGACCCACGCGCGTTATGACGCGGTTGTGCCGCTGACCGACTGGATGGCGGGCGAAGGTTCGGACGTTACCTCTCCGACCCTGGATCTGGACGACTTCATCGGTCTGTCCTTCACCACCGGTCCGGATGGCAAGCTTTATCAGCTTCCTGACCAGCAGTTCGCGAACCTTTACTGGTTCCGTTATGACTGGTTCCAGCGTGAAGACCTGCAAAAGCAGTTCAAGGACAAGTACGGCTATGACCTGGGCGTTCCGGTCAACTGGTCGGCTTATCAGGACATCGCCGAATTCTTCACCAATGACGTTGGTGAGATCGATGGCCAGAAAGTCTATGGCCACATGGATTACGGCAAAAAAGACCCGTCACTGGGTTGGCGCTTCACCGATGCGTGGCTTTCCATGGCTGGCGCTGGCGACAAGGGCATCCCGAACGGCCTTCCGGTCGACGAATGGGGTATCCGTGTTGAAGGTTGCTCGCCTGCTGGCTCAAGCGTGACCCGTGGCGGTGCCGCAAACGGCCCGGCAGCGGTTTATGCCCTGACCAAATATATCGACTGGCTCAAGGCTTATGCCCCGCCAGAAGCAGCCGGCATGACCTTTGGTGAAGCTGGTCCGGTTCCGGCACAGGGCCAGATCGCACAGCAGATCTTCTGGTACACCGCCTTTACCGCCGACATGGCGAAAAAAGGTACTCCGGTTGTGAACGAAGACGGCACGCCGAAATGGCGTATGGCCCCGTCGCCGCACGGCCCGTACTGGGAAGAAGGCATGAAGCTTGGCTATCAGGACGTGGGTTCCTGGACTCTGATGAAGTCCACCCCGGTTGAGCGCCGCAAAGCTGCATGGCTCTATGCACAGTTCACCACCTCGAAAACCGTATCGCTGAAAAAGACCCTGACTGGTCTGACACCGATCCGTCAGTCTGACCTGGATACCCAGGAAATGACCGATATCGCTCCGAACTGGGGTGGTCTGGTCGAGTTCTATCGTTCGCCGGCCCGTGTTCAGTGGTCGCCGACCGGTACCAACGTTCCGGATTATCCGAAACTGGCGCAGCTCTGGTGGCAGAACGTTGCCGAAGCTGTAACCGGCGAACGGACCCCGCAGGAAGCCATGGACAACCTTGCGACTTCCATGGACCGTGTGATGGAGCGTCTTGAGCGTGCAGGCATCGGTGGTGAATGCGCACCGAAGCTGAACGAAGAACGTGATGCCCAGTACTGGTTCGACCAGCCGGGCGCACCGAAACCGAAACTTGCCAACGAAAAACCGCAGGGTGAGACCGTCAAATATGACGATCTGATCGCGGAATGGCGTGCAGCCCAGTAATTCGGGCTACACTACTGGGGGTGTCGGGGGTGATTTTTTCACCCCCGACCGTCCCACCCGATTTTCCAATAGAATTCATATTTCCGACGCGTATTCCGTTAAGTCATAAAAACCCAAGAAGTCCGTAAAAAGGATGCACATTTCCCAAAAAGGGAATTGTCTGCCCAAAGAAAAAACAAAGGGCCAGACAGGGAGGAAACAGTGAATACCGCCATCAAAAAACGTCGCGCGGGCCTTGGCATTCAAGGTCGGCTTATGGCTTCTTTTGCCTTGATTCTGGTTCTGGCCGGGATTTCATCGGCCGTGTCATGGGTATCTTTTGGCAGCAATCGCGATCTTGTCGCTGATATCACGACCAACAGCCTGCCCTCGATCATCCGTCAGATGGAACTGGCGACGAACGGTGTTGGCCTTGCCGCACAAGCCCCCGTGCTTGCCGCGTCACGGGATGCCGAAGAACTGGCAGCAACCGAGGCCCGCCTTGATCAACTTGTTGCCAATGCACGGGCCAGACTTCAGGAAATCACCGAAGCCAATCCGGATTCCATCATTATTGACCTTGCCGCCCGGAACGTCGGCGCAGGTGAGGGTGAACGTGAAGGGGCCAACGCACCCGCGGTTGCCGATGGCACGGAGAGCACTGGTGGCTCCGAAGCACAAAGCGCTGATGCGCAAACCACTGCGCCAGAGCCGGAACTTGTCGATGCCATTTCCATTCTAAGAGAGCATCTTGATAACATCGTCACCGGGCGTGAACACCTTCATGAACTGACCACCAGACGCCTTGAGATTGAAAAGCTGCGCGGTGATCTGACCCTTGATATGGTCTTTGCCTATAGCGACCTGTCAGAGTTCCTGAGCCCGTTGGTCGAGGTCGTTGATATTGATGTCGATCGCGGTATATCGCGCGTCGCCAATGGCAACACCGACGCAGCAGAAAAGCTTGGAGAGACCATCGGCTTTTCACAGCTGATTGCCGAAATCCGCGCCAATGTGAACCTTGCCTTTGGCATGCTGACCGCCGCCATCGCCGTGCCCGAGGGCGAGGCCATGGATGAAGTCCGCAGTCAATGGAGCTGGGCGGAGCTGCGCATTACCGATGCGCTTGAAGAACTGCCAGACAATGATGACGGAAAGCGTATCCGTGAACTTGCCAATGCCCCTCTGGCCTTTGGCAAAGGCAGCAACAGTGTCTTTGATCTGCGCGAGGCAGAATGGGACAACCAGTATGAAACGGAACAAACCCTTGATGCCACACTGGCAACCGCCGAGGCGCTGTCACACGCCATCGCGTTGATGGTCGACACCAAGCGCACCGAGGTTGACGCCAACGCCAGCGAAGCCCTTTCAAAGGTCGAATGGGATCAACAGGTCATTGCGATCATCGGGATTTCTGTTCTGTTGATATCGCTTCTGATCATGCTGTTTTATGTGCGCGGCAACCTGATCAAGCGTCTTCTGCGCGTGATTGACGGAATGCGCAAGGTTGCCAACGGCGATCTTTCGACCGAAGTCAACGATACCGGCCGGGATGAAATTGGCCGAATGGCCGAAATCCTCGGACAGTTCCGTGAAACCAGCCTTGCCGCACAACAGGCCGAAGAAAAAGTTGCCCGCGAACGCGAACAGGCTGAACACGAACGGCGGCGCGCAATGCTTGATCTGGCTGATGCGTTTGAAACGTCAATCCTGCAAGTCGCCCAGGACGTCGCGCACGAGGCAGAAAACATCCAGACCACATCCGATCAGGTCCGTGATCGGGCACAGGTGGCCTCGACCAATGCCACCGGTGTTGCTGGCGCGTCCGAGGAAATATCGATCAATATGGCATCGGTATCGGATGCCACACAGTCGCTTTCGGATCGGGTGCGCGATACCGGGCATCGGGCGCAAAAGTCGGTTGGTGCCGCCACCAGTGCGGTCGAAGCTGCCCAACGGACAAATGCCACCATGCATGAACTTGAAACCGGTGCGCAGGAAATCGGCGAGATCCTGAACCTTATTCAGGACATTGCAGCCCAGACCAATCTGTTGGCGCTGAATGCAACGATTGAAGCCGCCCGTGCCGGTGAAGCTGGCAAAGGGTTTGCGGTTGTCGCACAGGAAGTCAAAAACCTTGCCAACCAGACCGGAACGGCCACCGACCGCATTGCCCAGCGCATCAACGAAATCCAGTCGACCACCGGGGTTGCCGTCAAGGCCATCGCCGAAATTCGAGACAGCATCACCGGCATCCATGAAACCGTGGGCGAAATGTCGGACGCTGTATCCGAGCAGCAGGAATTCGTTGCTGAAATCGCCAGCAACGTCGAACAATCCGCAACAGCTGCCAGCGAGATGAATGGCACGATTACGCAGGTCAGCGCCGCAGCAGATGACAACCTTGCCGCGGTTGACGGCCTGCTTGATGCGACAGGTCGCCTTCGCAACCAGTCCGATGATCTGGGCAATCGGGTTCGTGACTTCCTGCGCACCATCCGTTCGGAACAGCCCCAAACGACATCCCGCAATCAACCAGAAGAAGTTGCCTCCCTGCGATGAAAGCAAACTGCCAGGACAGGCCATCAGGTCTGTTCTGGCACATTTTTTTTCGCCCGCCTGGCACAGAAATGTTAGACAAGACACCATGAAAAACATCATCGCCCGTTCAGCAAAACCATCCTGTTTGAAAGCCACACGCGTTGGTGCTCTGGCACTTGCCACGGTGATTACCTCGATGATCGCCCTGGGTTCAGCCCCGGTGTTGGCATCGTCGGCCCTTGATGACGGCATCAAGGCCTATCGCCACGGGGAATTTGAAAAGTCGGCCGGTATTTTCTCATCGCTGGCAGACAACGGTGATGCCACCGCGCAATATCTTCTGTCCTGCCAGACCATCAATGGCGTTGGCGTTACTGCCAACGAAGATGCAGGCTGGATGCTGATGGAACAGGCATCAGATAACAACAACCCAAATGCCAGCGTTGTCATGGCTAGGCGTCTCGAGGCGATGGGCGGTGACAAAGACAAAATTCGCGGCCTCTATATTGCCGCCGCCCAAAAGAACAACACGCAGGCAATGCTTTGGCTGGCCCTTGATGCGCTTGATCGCGGCGATGCGGCACAGGCCGAAGCCCACCTTAAACAGGCGTGGGAACTTGGTGATCCACGTGCGGCGACACTTCTTGCCAACCGCTTTGCCAAAAGCGATGTCGATCGCCTGACATATTTGCGCCGTGCTGCCCAACACGGCGAAATGCGTGCGGCCGCCTACCTTGCCGAAGAAGCCCGCACGGTCGATGACAAGGCCGAAGCCGTTGGCTGGTGCGCTATTGCGACCGGCATGCCAGGTCATAACGAAGATGTCGACTGGAAAACCATCGGTGATGCGGTCGAAAAGAACTGCGGCCAGTTTGACAAGGACCTGTCGCCCAAAGACCGCGCGATCAACCGCGAACGCGTCGATCATTTTCTGTCCGAGTTCTTCAAGAACTACGAACCGTGGCAGCCTTGGCGGGCCTGCGCGGTTGATTAATCCTGCGTAGATACAGCGCTGGCAAGCGCACTGTTGATCAGCTTCAGATCATCTGGCGTATTGACGTTGGTAAACGGTTCCAACCCGTAAACCCTATCTTCAAACACCACCCGCGGCGCACCCAGCGCCTGCAACGGACCGCGTACCCGCCGATCATCGGACGCCAGCAGATCGGCAATCACCGGGGCCGCATCGCGGTGCCAGATGCTTGAAAGGTAATGGTCGCGGTCTGCGTGACTGGCAAAGGCCGCCTTCGCCCCGGCATCCTCGGCTGCGGCCTGCAAACGCCCCACCATATCAAGCGGCACAATCGGGCAATCGACGGGAAACGTCACCAGCCAATCGATACCGTCCGGCAAGGCTAACAGACCACCCAGAATACCGCCCAGTGGCCCCTGCCCCGGTTTGGGCGCATCACCAACCACCAGCAGGCGGTAATCCATAAACGCCTCAGTCCCGGCATTGGATGAAATCATCACCTGATCGCATTGGGCTTGGGCAACATCAATCACCCGCCCGATCAGGCTTTTGCCCCCGACCTCGCGAAACGCCTTGTTCCCGCCCATACGTCGTGCCTCGCCCCCGGCGAGAACAAGGCCAAGGGTTGGGACATGTTGGGATTGGGGCGTGTTCACGATAAGACCAAACCTTTGAAGGGGGCGAATAATCAGGCGCCCTCATCATAATCCAGTGCGTCAACCGTTGCATCTGTCGTCTTGTCACGAACGCGTTTTCTAAAGCCGCGCCCTAATGCTGCACTGCGTCATTTTTACATTGTCGCCCTACAGGCATTGATTTAGAGTGATTAAAGACTTTGCGACTTCCGCCTTGATGCCGGACGACCGGTATTCCTGATCCGATCAATGGGGACGGCCCCGCAAGACAGGAGGCCCCCATGGCCTGGACAGCGTTGGTTATTGCCGGATTTCTCGAAATTTGCTGGGCGATTGGCCTGAAATACACCGAAGGCTTCACCAAGCCTATCCCTAGTGCCTTGACCATTGCCGCGATCGCCGCCAGCTTCTGGCTACTTTCAATCGCCATGCGCACCATCCCGATCGGAACGGCCTATGCAATCTGGACCGGCATCGGTGCCGCCGGTGCGGTGATCTTTGGCATCATCATGGTCGGCGAACCCGCCAACCCCGGACGATTGGTCGCTATCGCGCTGATCCTTTCCGGGATCGTGATGCTGAAATTGTTCAGTCCGAGCTAACCCTTCGTACGTAAAAAAAGCCAAACGGCAGATAGACGAACGGCGCAGCCTGTGACTGCGCCGTTGATTTCCATTGTTTAGCTGGCCGCACGTCGTTCAAATTTGCGATTGCCGAGATACACCAAAACCATCGCACCCAGCAGCAAGGCAATTGCCGCCCATCGCTTCGGGTCCAATGCAATCTGATCATTCCCGAGCCATGCAAAATTATCGATCAGCAAACTCATTGCAAGCTGTCCGGAAATCACAGCAACCGTAGCAGCAGCAATACCAACACGTGGCACGGCAAACACCATTACCACAATATAGCAGACGCCAAAAAAGGCGCCTGTCAGCTGCCACTTGGGGGCGTCAAGCAATGTCAGTTCCTGCGGCGGCTGAACAAACAGTACCAGTAAGATACTGATTACAGCGCCAAGAACAAATGTCAGCCAAGCGGTGCCCAACACGCCCGCAGCCGCCCCAAGCCGCCCGTTCACAGATGATTGCACCGACAGCGCACAGCCACCGAGCAACGCGATAAGAATAACAAAAAACGTAACCATCAGTCACCTCAGTGGATAAGCCAGAGTGCCAACGCAATCAGGATCAATGCGCCAAACCGATAACGATCTACCGGTTGCTTTTGCACACCAAAGGCGCCGTAATGATCCAACAACAGACTTGCGCCGAGTTGTCCAAACAGGATTGCAACCATTGTTGCGCCAACACCGATAATCGGCGTGGTGGTGGTAATGACAACGACATAAACCGGACCTAAAACACCACCCGTCAACATCCAGCGCGGTTGCGCAAACAATTGTGGCAAAGACCGATTGCGGGCGAACACCAGCGCCAGTGACAACAGCAAACTACCAACCAGAAAAATGCACAGGGTCGCGGACATGTGTCCGACATTCTCACCCAACGGCCCGAGTAGCCCTGCCTCGACAGACAGCCCCATGCCCGCTGCAAACACGATGAGCAATATCAATATCTGCTTCATTTCAAACTCCGTTAACTTGCAACGGAACATACTTTGCACCAAACTGGGCAACAATTACCCGAATTTGGAAATTACTTTTGCAAAATGAGCAAAGATATCACCCTTCAGGCGCTACGCCTTTTTATTGATGTGGCAACACAGGGCAGTTTCAGTGACGTTGCCCGTCGGCGCGGCCTGCCGACATCTTCCGTGTCACGCCATATCAATGCGTTGGAAACCCGCTTGGGGCACAAACTCCTTGTGCGCAATACCCGTGCTGTCAGATTGACCGACGCCGGAACCCGATACGTGCATGAAGTTCGCGAAATTCTGGCCGCTCTCGATATTGCCAGCGACGCGGTCAGGGGCAATGCCACCACACCGCAGGGAAGGTTGCACATCAACGCACCCGTCGCATTTGGCCGCCATCACATTGCGCCCCATCTTGCCGAGTTCCAGCACCGGTTTCCCGGAATCGAAGTTGACCTGACCCTGACAGACGCCTTTATCGACCCGATTTCAGAAGGGGCCGATGTGGTCATACGCATCGGGACACTTCGTGATTCCAGCCTTGTCAGTCGAAAACTTGCCGCGCAGCGCTACGTCGCTGTGAGTGCGGCGTCATATCTCGAGCAACATGGCGCACCACCAACCCCCGACGCGCTCGCCGACCACAATTGCCTTGTTTACAAGGGGGCAAACGGGGAAATGCCATGGCTCTTTCGCAAGGGAAATGAGCCTTTCCGACCCTATAGGGTAAAGGGTTCACTACGCAGCAATGATGCCGACAGCCTTATTACCGCAGCACGTCAGGGACAGGGGATTATTCTGTTCCCGACATGGCTTTTACACGAGCACATCCGCCAAAAACATCTCTTGCCGATCCTGACCGACTGGCAAGCAGAAGCCTATACGATAAACGATGCCATTCATCTTCTGTTTCCGGAGAACCGAATGCGTTCGCCCAAGGTAACTGTCTTTCTGGACTTTCTTTCGGAAGCTACGGGAAAACCGCCCTACTGGGATCGCCTGGCCTTATCGTAAGCCCGTTGGTCACGCAAATATTGCTGCGCCTGGACTATGTTTTGCCAACCTTGGTGAGCCCATGTTGCAAACAGAAAAACGGGGCAACCGATGGCTGCCCCGTTTTTGATGGATCGTGCTCGATTGGCTTAGACGCCAGCTGGAATACCGCTGCGTTCAACCTTACGCGGCGATGTGATTTCTTTCCATTTGGAAAGCGCCTTGTTGACGGCCGGATACGGTTCGCGGGCGATGAATTCGCCGTCGCCGCATTTGGCAAGAACCACACCTTCTTCGGCAGCAATGCGGCCACGGCTGAGTGTGTAGCGCGGAAGGCCGGTGACCTCGATGCCTTCAAACACGTTGTAGTCAATTGCCGACTGCTGGTGTTTGGCGGTGATGGTTTTCGAGGCCTTCGGATCCCAAACAACAAGATCGGCATCCGCCCCGACAAGGATCGCACCCTTGCGCGGATAGATGTTGAGGATCTTGGCAATGTTGGTCGAGGTCACGGCCACGAACTCATTCGGGGTCAGCCGACCGGTGCCAACGCCATAGGTCCAAAGAAGCGGCATGCGGTCTTCAAGACCACCCGTACCGTTCGGGATCTTGGTGAAGTCGCCAACGCCCATGCGTTTCTGTTCGGTCGTGAACGCACAGTGGTCAGTCGCGACAACCTGCAGGCTGCCCGATGCCAGACCATTCCACAGACCATCCTGATGTTCCTTGCTGCGGAACGGCGGGGACATGACGCGACGTGCGGCGTGATCCCAATCGGCGTTTTTATATTCGCTGTCATCGAGAATAAGGTGCTGGATCAGCGGTTCGCCAAACACGCGTTTGCCGTTGGCACGTGCGCGACGGATGGCTTCGTGCGCCGGCTCGCACGATACATGCACGATATAAAGCGGCACATTGGCCATATCGGCAATCATGATCGCACGGTTACATGCCTCGCCCTCGACATCGACAGGACGTGAATAGGCGTGTGCCTCTGGCCCGTTATTGCCTTCGGCGAGCAATTTCTGCTGCAAGGTGGCGACCACGTCACCGTTTTCAGCATGCACCAGCGGCATCGCGCCCAGTTCCGAACAGCGCGAGAAGGATGCGAACATTTCGTCATCGTCGACCATCAACGCACCCTTGTAGGCCATGAAGTGCTTAAACGTGTTGATGCCCTTCTCCTGAACGATGGTCTTCATTTCATCAAAGACCTGCTCGCTCCACCAGGTGACGGCCATGTGGAAGGAATAGTCGCACACCGCCTTGGAGGATTTGTTATCCCAGGCTTGCAGCGCTTCCAGAAGCGACTGGTTCGGGGCCGGCAGGCAGAAATCGACCACCATGGTCGTGCCACCGGCAACGGCGGCCTTGGTGCCACTTTCGAAATCGTCTTCGGAATAGGTGCCCATAAAGGGCATCTCCATATGGGTATGCGGATCAATCCCGCCGGGCATCACATAGCAGCCGTCGGCCTCGATCACCTTGTCCCCGGTCAGGTTGTCCCCGATGGCGGCAATCTTGCCGTCTTCGATCAGAATATCGGATTTGTAGGTCAGGTCGGCGGTAACGATGGTTCCGCCACGAATAACCATGGACATGGGTGGCTCCTTGTCTGTCTCTGCGGCGAAAAGTTGCGGGCCATCCCGGCATTTCGCCCGTTATCTCCAAACACCCAGAGGGTATTCAATCAGTCTTCAATCGATCGTCATAGTCCTGGAAGTCATCCCGTCCGGCGAAGCCCAAACCCCGCCGGACGGATAAAAGTTACAAGATGGAAGATTACATCTTGTCGGTCACGGCGTGGGTCCAGGCACCTTCCGGTTCCTTGGTGATCACCGGATCGGAACCACCCGAAAGCAGGCTGTCAACGGTACGCTGATAGGCTGCTTCGTCGAGAACCGCAGAATCACCAAGCAGTTTGGCGATTTCGGTCATCATGCGGACCTGATGTTTTTCGGTCTGGGCACCGGTCATGTCGTTATCAAGAACGATCATCGCGGCGTCTTCCGGGTTTTCCTTGGCCCAGTTCCAGCCCTTCATGCTGGCTGCAACAAAGCGCGACATTTTGTCGACGAATGCCGGATCCGAAAGGTTGTCTTCAAGAACATAAAGACCGTCTTCAAGGGTTGCGACACCCTGATCTTCGTATTTGAAGACCTTAAGGTCATCAGCCGGAATACCGGCATCAATCACCTGCCAGTATTCGTTATAGGTCATGGTTGAGACGCAATCGGCCTGCTTCTGGATCAGCGGATCAACGTTGAAGCCCTGCTTGAGCACGGTGACGCCGTTTTCGCCGCCATCGGTCGGAATGCCGAGTTTCGACATCCAGCTCAGGAACGGATATTCGTTACCAAAGAACCAGACACCAAGGGTACGACCCGGGAAGTCATCCGGGCTTTCGATCCCGGTTTCCTTCAGGCAGGTCAGCATCATGCCCGACTTGGCAAACGGCTGTGCGATGTTGACCAGCGGCACACCCTTTTCGCGCGATGCAAGGGCGGATGGCATCCAGTCGATGATCACATCCGCACCACCACCGGCAATCACCTGTGGCGGGGCAACGTCCGGACCACCCGGATTGATGGTCACATCAAGATCGGCTTCTTCGTAGAAACCTTTGTCGAGTGCCACATAGTAGCCTGCAAACTGGGCCTGTGTGACCCATTTAAGCTGCAGGGTTACCTCGTCTGCTGCCATCGCCGAAAACGATGCCAACCCGAAACTCAACCCCATAGCAGTCGAAATAAACTTATTCATTCGTCGATGTCTCCTCAGGTTGTAGTCAAGTCCTCCCGACGGGTCGTCTTGTTTTATGCCTTTAATGGCGACGTACCCGGAATGACGGATGCCATGACGTCGCTTTTCTTTCGATATAAGCCACAGCCCCGTAGAAGGCGGTACCCGCAAGGGCCGCCAATGCGATTTCTGCCCAGACCATGTCGATATTCATCCGCCCGACCTCGGTCGAGATGCGGAAGCCCATACCAACAATCGGGGTGCCGAAAAATTCGGCGACGATTGCGCCAATCAGCGCAAGCGTGGAATTGATTTTAAGTGCGTTGAAAACAAACGGCATGGCGGCCGGCAAACGCAGACGAAACAGCGTTGACCAATAGCCCGACGCGTATGTCGCCATCAGGTCCTTTTCAAGCTTTCCTGCGGCATTCAACCCGGTCACGGTGTTCACCAGCATCGGGAAGAAGGTCATGATCACGATCACAGCCGCCTTCGATTGCCAGTCAAAGCCAAACCACATCACCATGATCGGTGCGACCCCGATGATCGGCAGGGCCGAGACCATATTGCCAAGTGGCAAAAGACCACGTTTGAGGAACGGCACACGGTCGACCGCGATCGCCACGATAAAGGCCGAACCACAGCCCATGACATAGCCGCTCAGCACCGCCTTCACAAAGGTCTGGTGGAAGTCGGCGGCCAGAATGTCGGTGGAATTGACGAAACGTTCGCCAATCATGCTGGGCGGCGGCAACAGGACCTGTGGCACGCCAAAGCCTGAAACGACGACTTCCCAGACAAACAGAAGCCACACACCAAAGGCTACGGGCACGACGAAGTTCGCCAGATGCTGTTTGGTGCGATCAAGGCTGTGGAAATTGGCAATCACATCAATCCCGCGCCAGACAAACGCCCAAAGCGAAAGAATGAACAACCAGAACCCCGGCCCGGCATAACCAGCAACCCCGTAGTCATAAAGAACACTGATCGCCTGCCAGCAGCCAAATACCGCAATCGCAAGAATGACCATACCGGCGGTGACGGATCCGACACCAAGCCAGGTAAAGGCCGACC
Source organism: Thalassospira sp. UBA4513 (assembly GCF_002388495.1). NCBI lineage: Bacteria > Pseudomonadati > Pseudomonadota > Alphaproteobacteria > Rhodospirillales > Thalassospiraceae > Thalassospira > Thalassospira sp. UBA4513. The sequence goes on along the minus strand of NZ_DGMR01000023.1, from coordinate 98,654 downwards.
CGGCAATCACACAGAGCGCCATGGCAACGGCAAGACCGGGAATATCCCCGACAAAGGCAACCTGTTTGCCGGTATCGCCATCCACCCCCGCAAGCGGGAAGATCAGGGCGAGCAAGGCCGCAATCGCCGCGACGAGACAGAACTTGTCCAATTTCGTCCAGGTCATGACTTCACCCCCATCCGCACAAGAACCCTGCGTTCACACCAGCCGACGATGACGACAAGGATGGCGGCCACAAACGCCGCGGTTAGAAGGGCCGACCAGATTTGAATGGTCTGTCCGTAATAGGAGCCGGCCAGCAAACGCGCGCCAAGACCCGCCTGCGCACCGGTCGGCAATTCACCAACGATGGCACCGACCAGACTGATCGCAATCGCAACCTTCAGGCTGGCAAACAGATAGGGCATGGCCGACGGCAAACGAAGCTGCCAGAAGGTCTGCCATTTCGAGGCGTTATAGGTCCGCATCAGATCAAGCTGGATCACCTGCGGGGAACGCAGGCCTTTGACCATGCTGATCGTGACCGGGAAGAAGCAGAGATAGGTCGAAATAACCGCCTTTGGCACCAGTCCCTTGATCCCGATGGCGCCCAGAACAACGATGATCATTGGCGCGATGGCAAGGATCGGAATGGTTTGCGATGAAATCACCCATGGCATCAGGCTTTTTTCAAGCGTCATGACATGGACAATGCCAACCGCCAGCAACACACCGAGCAACGTGCCAATCCCAAACCCAAGAAGGGTCGAGGAAAGCGTTACCCAGCTGTGATAGACCAGCGACCGTTTCGACGTGATCTTGATGGCAAAGATGGTGTGATACATCTCGACCGCGACCTGATGCGGGGCGGGCAGGATCGGGCGATCTTGCGCCAGTGTATCTTCGATCAGCTGGCCTGCGGTCCAGGTCTGGTCAGCACGGTTGTAACGGTCAATCTGGGTCGGCGCGTTCATGAAAACCGCCCCGACATACCACAGAACAAGAAGGGCGATCAGAACAACGCAAACCGGCCCGGTCTGGCCAGACATCATGCGTGTCCAGGTCGATGGTCCGCGAACGGACCCGGTCATGGCAGCAGTGTTACTCGTCATTGCTGTGCCCCGCACGCAGCCCTTCGCGCACCCGATGCGCAATCTCGAGGAATTCCGGCGTTTCGCGGATATCAAGTGTGCGGTCTTTCGGGAAGTCGGTTTCGATCACGTCAATGATCCGCCCCGGACGGGGTGACATCACAACGATCTTGGACGACAGATACACGGCCTCGGGGATGGAATGGGTGACGAACGCCACCGTCTTGTTGGTCCGCGCCCACAGTTTCAACAGCTGTTCATTCAGGTGATCGCGCACGATTTCATCAAGCGCGCCAAACGGTTCGTCCATCAGCAACAGGTCGGCGTCGAACGACAGGGCACGCGCGATTGATGCACGTTGCTGCATGCCGCCTGACAGCTGCCATGGGAATTTCTTTTCAAAACCATTGAGCTCGACCAGTTTCAGGGCCTCCTGGGCGCGCTTGACGCGCTCTTCCTTGGAGATTTCCATGATTTCGAGCGGCAAGGTCACGTTGCGTTCGATCGAACGCCACGGCAAAAGGGCCGGTGCCTGAAACACATAGCCATAAGCACGCTTTTCACGCGCTTCGTGCGGCGTCACACCATTGATCGAAATTTCGCCGCCGGTGGCTTGTTCAAGGTCGGCGATCACACGCAAAAGTGTTGTTTTGCCGCAACCCGACGGGCCGATAAAGGAAACAAAGTCGCCTTCCTCGATGGTCAGATCGACATCGGAAAGGGCGTAAACGGGACCGTCTGCCGTCTGGAAGGTCAGCGACAGTTTCTTGATATCAACAACTGCTTTTTTCGATGCGGGCATCTCAGCAACATTATTGACGACTTGTTTTAGCGTCATGGGGTTTCCCCTGATCGTATGTCTCTCTCAGAACCAAAAGCGTCTCTTTTGGCACAGTCGATGGAAGCCTCCCTCAGGGACGTTGCCCTGAACCTTGTCGACATTGATCAAACGCATAAAGCCTTTGCCCGGTCGTTGCCGGGAACGGGGAATGATACCCCACCTGTCGATCAAGGCAAAACGGCGAGCAGCGCTTTGACCGCTCGCCGGTATCATGAAATCAGTTCCCGTCCGTCAGACGGGTATAGGTCGACGGGCGACGGTCGCGGAAGAACTGCCAGTTATCGCGAATTTCGCGCACCATCGACATATCCATGTCATGGACCAGCAATTCGTCATTATCGCGTGATGCCTGTGCTTCGATTTCGCCGCGTGGATTGACGAAATAGCTTTGGCCGTAAAACTCGCCAATATCCCATGGCTGTTCGCGGCCAACCCGGTTGATCGCGCCGATAAAGCACCCATTGGCGACAGCCGACGCCGGCTGTTCGAGTTTCCAGATATATTCCGACACCCCGGCAACGGTCGCCGACGGATTGACGATATATTCCGCGCCATTAAGCGCCAAGGCACGCCAGCCTTCCGGGAAGTGCCGGTCGTAACAAATATAAACGCCAAGTTTGCAATACTGGGTATCAAAGACCGGCCAGTTCGATACGCCCGGCTTGAAGAAGAATTTTTCCCAGAAACCGGCGACATGCGGGATGTGGGTTTTGCGGTATTTGCCAAGATAGGTACCGTCGGCGTCAATCACGGCAGCGGTGTTGTAATAAACACCGGTGATGTCCTCCTCATAGATCGGAACAACGATCACCATTTTGTATTTGGCGGCCAACTCACACATCAGCTGTGTGGTCGGGCCATCAGGGATTTTTTCTGCAGCCGCGTACCATTTCTTGTCCTGGCTCGGACAGAAATAGGGCTGGGTGAATACTTCCTGAAAGCACAGAACCTGCACACCTTTTTTGCCCGCCTCTTCGATATAGGGCAGGTGCGCGTCGATCATGGCCTTGCGGATTTCTTCGGGGGACTGATCGGTTGAACCCTTAAGGCTCATTTGAATCAGGCCACCTCTCAGCTTTGACATCCGAGATACCTCCTTGATCTGATATTTTTATGTCCTTGCCACTTCTGTGGTCTGACGGACTTATGCCCAAACGCGCCCCAAGAACCCTGTTTGTTTTTTTACGGGTTCGTTCCCAGACGGGACGCGATCAGAAAAATCGCGAAACAGTTGTTTCCTCCGTGGCGTTGCAGACCCGTTTGTTTTTGATGGTTCTGCAAGCCGGGTGTCCCCTGCCCGTTTGCGCAGGCAGGGAACGAAAATCGTAATCCTAGTCGATCTCTTTAAGCACTTCGCGCAGTGTGCCGAACAGCTGATCAATATGTGATTTTTCAAGGATCAGCGGCGGCGACAGCGCAATGATATCACCCGTGGTGCGGATCAGAATGCCCTTCTCAAACGCCTTGAGGAAGGAATTGAACGCACGCTTGGTCGGGAAGCCTTCAATCGGCTCCAGCTCGATCGCACCGATCAGGCCAAGGTTACGGACATCCTTGACCAGCGGCAGATCGATCAGGCTGTGCACCGCATCTTCCCAATACTGACCAAGTTCCTTACCCTTGGAATACAGACCTTCTTCTTCATAGGTCTCAAGCGTTGCCATCGCAGCCGCACAGGCAACCGGGTTGCCCGAATAGGTGTAGCCATGGAACAGCTCGATCATGTTTTCCGGGCCGGTCATGAAGGCATCATGGATTTCGTCGGTGGCAAACACCGCCCCCATCGGGATGGTACCGTTGGTAAGGCCCTTGGCGGTCGTGACCAGATCCGGCTGAACACCGAAATAATCGACTGCGAACGGCGCACCCAGGCGACCAAAACCGGTGATGACCTCATCAAAGATCAACAAGATGCCATGCTTGGTGCAGATCTCGCGCAGGCGTTCCAGATAGCCTTTTGGTGGGATCAGAACGCCGGTGGAGCCTGCAACCGGCTCGACAATGACGGCCGCGATGGTCGACGGATCATGCAGCGCGCAAATGCGTTCCAGATCCTCGGCAAGGTAGGCGCCATGTTCGGGCATACCACGGGTAACACCGTTTTCGTCCGGCAGGTAAGTGTGACGCATATGGTCAACACCGCCCAGCATCTGGCCGAATGTTTTGCGGTTACCCGAAATACCACCAACAGAAATACCGCCAAAGTTCACACCGTGATAGCCGCGTTCACGGCCAATCAGGCGGGTCCGCTGTCCATCGCCGCGTGCACGGTGATAGGCCAGTGCGATTTTAAGCGCGGTTTCAACCGACTCAGAACCGGAGTTGGTATAAAAAACGTGGTTGAGATTGCCCGGCATCAACTGTGCCAGACGGCTGGCCAGTTCGAACGCCTTGGGATGGCCCATCTGGAATGCCGGGGCATAATCCAGCTCGTCCATCTGCGCCTTGACCGCTTCGACGATTTTCGGACGCTTGTGACCAGCGTTGCAGCACCAAAGGCCAGCGGTGCCATCAAGGATGTCGCGGTTATCGTCGGTTTTGTAATACATGCCATCGGCCGACACCAGCATACGCGGGGTCTGCTTGAACTGACGGTTGGCAGTAAAGGGCATCCAGAACGCCGAAAGATCGTTCGGACGGCTAATTTTCGTGGTGGCTGTCATCAAAAGGTCTCCCGTACCTTTTCAAGTTCTTCCCTCGACCGGTTCGGTGGCGGGCCACCGTGCACCGGCATCTGATATTCTTCATCCCGTTTTCGCGAAAAGGTATCTGGCCTAATGACCAAAATGTCGCACATTCGTTTCCCGGGACGGCCCGACCTGTTGCGGGCACACAAACGTCGTTAGCATGAGACATGCCCACGCACTAGCGCTTTAATACCACCGCGGAACTGTTTCGAATATTCGACTGTCAAACACCATTTCGGCGACCCTGATTTTTATTTACGGCGTCTATTTTGTGTTTATCTTTCATCGGTACTGTTCGATATTTCGGACAAAACCGACTCTTGACCATGGCCAGGGTCCAAACTCATCCAAATGATCGATCCGGCAATTGATATGAGAGAAAAAGCAAGGAAAAGCCCGCAGATTGGGGTGATCCCCAATCAAGGGATTTGACGCAGAGGCTTTCTCTCATATCAGTTGTCCTTCGGATCACCCGGATTTGCACGGGCTACGTTGTCGCAAAATCTTGAAAGATGTGCATCTTCCTGCAATTTTGCTTCGCATATCCGCACAAATCCGGGCGACCGGAACGGTCATTTGGATAAGTTTGGACCCTAGGCGCGACGCGCATAAAAAGTTTCTTTTTGATATTTGCAGTAGAGGTTATTTTAACCTGACCAAACGGTCAAGATAAATGACGCGATTTAGACAGCACGATTGAGATCCATCAAAATCGGCGCGAAACGGGACACAAAAATGAGCACAAAACCCGCAGTAAACGGCGCACACAAGGCCGCGATCCGACAGGAAAACGAAGAACAGATTCTGGCCGCTGCCGAACGGGTCTTTGCCGATTTCGGGTTCAAGGGGGCGACCACCGCGCGGATTGCCGAAATCGCCAATGTCCCCAAGGCCAATGTGCATTACTATTTCAGCACCAAAGAGGCGCTTTATCGTCGCATCATGGAAGATGTCTGTGACCACTGGCTCGAAGCGGCAATGACGTTCGATAACAGTGCCGACCCCGCCTTCATTCTGCGTGGCTATATTGAGGCCAAGATGGAATTATCGCGCGTTCGTCCATACGGATCGCGTCTTTGGGCACATGAAATCATCCGTGGCGCCAAATTCTCGTCGGAATATATCTCGACCACGGTGAAAAACTGGCTCGATAGCCGTGTGGAGGTCATTCGGGGCTGGATTGACGAGGGCAAGATGGATGATGTCGAACCCTACACCCTGATGTACATGATCTTTGCCACCACCCAACACTATGCCGACTTTGGCCGCCAGATCGAGATTTTCAACAATGACAAGCCACTGACCGACGCGCAGTTTGCCGAGGCCAAGGAAAATGTCGTGCGCATCATATTGAAGGGTGTTGGCCTCGCCTGATCCCCCGTTTGGGGACCTAACAGCGGCCGACGTCACCACTTCTGTATAGTTGTATCGGATTATCGCGGGACCAATTTTAGTTATTCCTGATAATCACGATGTTTGCAGACAATAATGCTGTGTATCGGACCATCTCTTCGCGCTGTTTGTGGCTGTATTTCCGCTGTCCTGATCGGCGGATCTGCGTCCCTGATGACATTCCCGGCAGCTGCCGAAAACGCAATTTTAGCCCAGACACAAAACACCCCGCCTGCCAGCAATTGCAGGAAGCTGTCGGTTGGCGGCGCAGACGGTTGGGAGCCGATCACCTATATCCGTGATGATGGCCAACAGACCGGACTTGCAATCGACATTTTGCAGGATTACGCCAACCGTCACGATTTGAAGCTTGATCTCAATCTCGACATTCCCTGGACACGCGCCATTCAGATGCTCAGCAAGGGTGAACTGGATGTGATTGCTGGCGCCTATTTCACCCACGAACGCGATCAGGTCCACTTTTACAGTGCGCCATTTGCCAATGACGACATCATGGTCTTTCAACGCAACGACAATCGTTTTCCGGTTGTCGAACTGAGCGACCTGATCGGGTATGACGGTGCGCGTCCGCAAGGTGGCAGTTACGGCGATTATATCGACCGCTTTGCCGAACAACGGCTGAACATGATCTTCTCCCCCACTGGCAATCGCATCTTTGACGTCCTGATGAATGGGCGGGTCGATTATGTCATGCTGGGGCGCTTTGACGGGCTGACCAATATCTATCGCGATAATCTGATCGACGAGATCATCGTGGTCGAACCACCGATAGACAGCAACAAAGTCCATTTCATGTTTTCACGCAAAAGCCCCTGCATGGGTCATGTCCGAAACCTGAATATCCTGATCGAACAGCTTGCCGAAGACGGAACGCTTGATCAGTGGACCGAGAACCATCTTCTTGATGTGTCCGAAGGGGCAAGTTAACGGCGGCGTGTTGCCACAATAAAAAAGCAGGGCGTACACAACGCCCTGCTTTGTGTTTGGTCACCGTGACATGTCGGGACCCTATTTTTGCATCAAGGTTTCATCGGCCTTGGCCAGAACCGCGTGCAGCAGAACCTGACCACCGGCATCCGACCAGTGTTTATGCACTTCTTCGATCTCGTTATGGGAAATGCCATCAACACACGGGATGAAAATCATCGCGGTCGGGCAGACTTGCGCCAGATAGCAGGCATCATGTCCAGCGCCCGAGACGATTTCACGCGCAGAGAAACCACCAAGTTCGGCCCCCATGCGCACCGCATCGACACAGGATTTATCGAACGGCACCGGTGCGTAATAGAAGATCTGCTCAAGCTCGGTTTGAAGGCCGATATCCTTGGCAATCTTTTCCACACCTTCACGCAGTGCCTTGTCCATATCGGCCAGAACCGCATCATCAGGATGGCGGAAATCGACGGTAAAGAACACCTCGCCCGGGATGACGTTGCGCGAGTTCGGATGGATTTGCATCATACCGACCGTCGCACAGGCAAGCGGGGAGCGATCCAGACCGATCTTGTTGACCAGATCAACCACGCGTGCCGCACCAAGCAATGCATCCTTACGCGTCTTCATCGGGGTCGGGCCGGCATGGGCCTCGACACCGGTGAACTTGATTTCATACCAACGCTGGCCCTGGGCATCGGTGACAATACCGATATCCTTGCCTTCATCTTCAAGGATCGGGCCCTGTTCGATATGGGCTTCGAAATAGGCCCCCATCGGATGGGCATCAATGGTCGCCTCGTCCGGCCCCATATAGCCGATCCGTTCCAGCTCCTCGCCCATGGTTTTGCCGTCAACGTCGGCACGGGAATGACCGTATTCAAGGTCAAACACCTTGGCAAAGACACCGGATGCCACCATGGCCGGGGCAAAGCGCGAGCCTTCCTCGTTCGTCCAGCAAACGACTTCAAGCGGCGCTTCGGTTTCGTATTTGGCTTCGTTCAGGGTACGGATAACTTCCAGACCCGAAAGAACACCATAAACACCATCATACTTGCCGCCGGTCGGCTGACTATCAAGGTGGCTTCCCATCACCACCGGCGGCAGATCGGGATTGCGGCCTTCGCGGCGGGCAAAGATATTGCCCATCTTGTCGATCCGGATCGAGCAGCCCTCTGCCTTGCACCAGTCGATGAACAGATCACGGCTTTCACGGTCAAGATCGGTCAGCGCCAGACGGCAAACGCCGTCCTTTGCGGTTTTGCCGATCTTGGCCATTTCCATCAGGCTATCCCAAAGGCGGTCACCATCAATTGACAGGTTACGTACACTGGGTTGAGCAGTCATTCGTCAGTCCTTTTGGTTTTGGTGGCGTTTGCGCGGATGGCTTATTCAGCAGCCACGCGCATGGGATTAAGCGGATGTTCCGGCCAGGTCATCGGCGGTTTGTCGGTCTTGACCGGTTCCATGGTGATGCAATCAGGCACCGGGCAGATGTGATAGCAAAGGTTACAACCCACGCATTCCTCATCGACCACTTCAAACAGACGACCGCCTTCGGGCTTGTCGGTCATGGTGATTGCCTGGTGCGAGGTATCTTCACACGCGATATGGCAACGACCGCACTCGATGCAGTTATCCGGGTTGATCACCGCCTTGGTGTCGAAGTTCATGTTAAGCTCGTTCCAGTCGGAAACCTGCGGCACCGCTGCACGGGTGAACTGTTCGACACTGGTGTAGCCCTTGTCATCCATCCACTGGCTCATACCGTCAATCAGATCATCGACCACGCGGAAGCCATAGATCATCGCAGCCGTACAAACCTGAACGGCGTTCGATCCCAGCGCCATGAATTCGACGGCGTCTTTCCACGTGGTGATGCCCCCGATACCGGAAATCTCAAGATCGCGGGTTTCAGGTGTGCGGGCGATTTCAGCAACCATGTTCAGCGCAATCGGCTTGACGGCCGATCCGCAATAACCGCCATGCGTGCCCTTGCCGTCAACAACCGGCTCCGGGATCATGTTGTCGATATCGACCGACACGATGGAGTTAACGGTGTTAATCAGCGATACAGCATCCGCCCCGCCCTTAAGCGCAGCTTCGGCCGACCACAGAATGTTGGTGATGTTCGGGGTCAGTTTGGTAAAGACCGGAATATCGACCGCGTCCTTGACCCAACGGGTGACCTGTTCGACCATTTCCGGCACCTGACCGATGGCCGACCCCATGCCGCGTTCGCACATGCCGTGCGGGCACCCAAGGTTAAGCTCCAGACCATGCACACCGCTTTCGGCGATCTGCTGGGCCAGGTCCTTCCAGGCGCGTTCCTCGATCGGGGCCATCATCGATCCGATGATGACGTGATCCGGATACTCTTTCCGGCATTCGCGGATTTCCTGAAGGTTGGTGGCAAGCGGACGGTCGGAAATCAGCTCGATATTGTTGATCCCCAGCAGACGGCGGTTCTGGTCATGGTGCGCGCCATAGCGCGAGGACACGTTGACCACGGGCGGATCGATGCCCAGCGTCTTCCAGACAACCCCGCCCCAGCCTGCTTCAAAGGCGCGAACAACGTTGTATTTCTTGTCCGTTGGCGGCGCGGAGGCCAGCCAGAACGGGTTTAGCGAATCAATACCGGCGATTTTGCAGCTTAGATCAGCCATTTTCTCTCTCCCTTTGGCTAGCGTTTCACGCGGATTTCAGGAATGCATCAATGGCGATGGCGGCCTGTTTGCCGTCTTCGACCGACTGAACAGTCAGGTCTTCGCCACTCTTGATGCAGTCCCCACCGGCGAACACGCCCGGGGCGGTTGTCTGATAGTTTTTATCGACCACGATCTTGCCACCGGTGATCTCCATCCCGGCAAGGTCATCGGTTTTGATTTTCTGTCCGATGGCCTTCAAAATCTGGTCTGCACGCACTTCAAAGGTTTCGCCTGTGCCAACAAGTTTGCCACTGGCATCAAGTTCGGTTTTTTCGAACTCCATACCCATCAGCTTGCCATTGGCCTTGATTGCAACCGGCTTTGCCCAGTAACGCACAACAACGCCGTTGGTTTTGGCCAAATCCTGTTCGAACTCGGTCGCGGACATGTTTTCCGCACC